>NZ_CP026604.1:3460749-3775362 GCF_003063625.1 Saccharobesus litoralis
TGTTGTTATTACTTTGTAAGGGTAGAGCCGTTAAGTAGTGCTCTAAGGCTTGGTCAAATTGTTGTTGGTTTTGGTATAGCTGACCAATGCGCATATGGGCGTCGAGATCAAAAGGGCTTATTGCTAGTAACTTTTGCAAGTTAGATAGGGCGTAATCTATCTGCTCTTGTTTGGTGGCAATAATGGCTAACGCGCGCAAGGCTTCTATGTCTTGGCCGTTGTTTTGTAAGCGATTAACGGCCGTAATGGAAACCTCAGACAGTTGATTTTGCTTTATACCGTCGAACAGATATTGATTGTCCAACCATTGTTTGTCTTGCAACCAATGGCTGAATTCGACATTTAATTGATTGAGGGTAGGTTGCCAGTTTTGTAATTGTTGTTCTCGAAACAAGCGCACACTTGGATACCAAATTGTTGAGCGGCTTGTCATGAGCCAGCGCCAATCGGGTACATAATTAACCAGTAGCCAAGTTGGTATATTCAGCGCACCGGCCATATGTGCGACAGAGGTATCAATGCTGATCACTAAATCTAGCTGACTGATCAAGGCTGCGGTGTCTGAAAAATCATTCAGGTGAGATGAATAGTCGAGTATTTCGCCATGCTGGAATTGAGAAATTTGTTTTAGCGGTTCACCCATTTGCAAACTAATAAATTGCACATTTTGCTGGGTAAATAGCGGGGCAAATTGCGCTAGCGATAAGCTGCGTTCTTTATCTCGGGCGTGGCTCGGGTTACCTCCCCAAACGAGGCCAACTTTTTTACCTTCAATGTTTGATAGTTGCTGCTGCCAGAACTCTACTTTGCTTGCTATTGGTGTTAAATAAGGCGTGTGCTGAGGGATATTGCTTAAGTTGGCATTAAATAACCCTGGCAAGTCCATTAAGGTGCAAAAATAATCGGCTGTACTAACAGGATCATCTGTGCTGATCACTTGGCTATTATTTGCTAGCCCTTTAAGTTGTTTTATTTGCTCAACCAGAGGCTGTTGGACTTTTAGTGTTAGTTTTTTCGCTTGTTGGGCTAAATACGGAATGTAGCGTACAAAGTTAATGGTATCGCCTAGGCCTTGTTCGTGGATCACGATCAAGTGTTTATCAGCCAAGTTTTGCCCTGTCCAACGGGTTGTATTGTCTGGTTTGTGCTTTAAATTAAGCGCGTTGGCTCTGTGCTGGTATTCTTGCCAGCCTAATTCAAACTGGCCATCGAGTAACAAAACAATGCCATATGAGAAGCGCACTTTAGCCTCGTTCGGCATTTGCTGTGCAGCGAGTTTGTAGTGGTGTAAGGCGTCTTTAAGACGGCCAGTACCTGTGTAAACTATGCCTAAGTTTTCGTGTAACTTGGCGCTTTTACAGCCTAAGCTTTGCGATTTTTCTAATGCTGTTATTGCTTGGTCGTGACGATTAAGTTGGCGCAGCACCATACCCATATTTAAATAAAGTTGGTCGTTTTGCGGGTTATGTGGCAAAGCCGCATAATACCACTCTGCACTTTGCTCATATTGTTTACTTAAATGTAACGCAAAAGCGTAGCCATAGGTGGACAAGTTTAAATGTGGGTAATGGCGTGCAAAAAAAGCAAACAGTTTGATTAATTCGGGTAAAGCTTGTTCACTACCACTAATTGCGCTTTGCAAGGTTTTAAAGGCGAGCAAAATGGCAGCAGACGGATTGGATTGGATCCACTCATTAGCCAATTTAATGAGCTGTAACAGAATGTTGTCATCCAGTGCGGATGGAAACTGCAAGGTATCAATAGCCGATTGGATCGCCAGTTCTTTCTTTAATAAAGCTTGGCTGGTAGGTATGGCCGCTTTTGCTAGCAATAAGTTAGATAAAGCTAAGCCAAATTGCTGCTTTTGATAATGTAGCTCAATTAATTTGTTCCAACTGAATTCATCGCCTTTACCAAAGCCTATGGCTTTATGCAGAGCGGCAAGTGCCGCATCTGGCTGCTTTTGGTTGATTTGCATTACTGCCAAGTTACGCCATGCTTCACCATCGTCAGGAACCAGTTGTATGTAGGTTTGTAAATCTTTGATGGCGGCGTTAGCTTTGCCCAAACCATATTTGGCAAAGCTTAACCCTTTGAGCATGAGCTTGGGTTGAGCACCTAGTTTCTCAGCTTGGTCATAGTGCTGTATGGCACTATCAAATTGCTTATTTTGAATGGCTTGTTCGGCTAACTGAATACTGTTTTGTGGCACTTTGGCTCCATGCTCTTGTTATTCGATTGAGCTATTTGCCAAAGTATATAAGAAGAGTTGCTTGTGAGTCTAATTCACCACGGGAAAGTTAAGGGATAGCTAAGGGGGAGTTAAGGAAATAGTTAGGATAGCAGAGGTTAAATTGGCTAATTAATATACCGACTTTTGTGGGCTAGCATTTATGCTTGCAGAGCCAGCGGGACGTTTGGTTTGAACTCCCGCCTGTGCGCTTAATCATTGGTTGGACATTGGTTATTATGAGTAATCAGGGATTATTTAGCCAGTTGTGCTGCTTGTATATAATCATGGTAGGCAGGAATAGCGACCGCGGCCAACATACCCAAAAATACTACGGGTAAGATTAAACCTAATATCCAGTTTATTGCCGTGTTAGGTGGTGCCGGTAACCCTCGATTATTTTGCCCTTTGCTACCTGGCCTAAATAACATGAATAATGTGAGGACTAAATTTACCAAGGGGATAAAGGTTAATAATATACACCAACCTGACCAATCAAAGTCGTGTAAACGTTTAACCCCTGCGGCTATCAAAATGTAAAATATGCATATAAAAGCAATAACCGACGCAAAACCCAGAAAGGTCTCGTTGATTTGTAAGCCAGCTAAGATACCAATGGGAATAAACGGCACAACATAGCCAAATAGCATGTGCGATAAGTAACGTAATCGGCCAATTCGCCCTGTAAAAGAAAAAGGATTGACTTTGCAATAGCCGATTTCTTCTTTAACTAAATCGACTTCAGTGGCTTGAAAAAGGTTTTCTGTGTTGTCGGTCGTGTTTTCCATACTTTGCTCCTATTAAATGTGGTTTATCTCCTTAATTCCTATGGTTGAAATTAGCATATGAATCATACGAGTGTAAATTATTAAAGCGGTTGTGTTTAACTAGATATATTCTAACTGGGTTAGCTTTTATCTTGTCGAATACAGTGTTTTAATGGCTCTCTCATTACTTAATTTGCATAACGTTATGGATATTCGGCAAATCAATTGGCAGCAAACTATCCCTAATCGTCACCAAGTATTATGGCCTAATGAAAAGCCAGAGTTTTGTTTTGTCGATGGCGATGAAACAGCATTGCATTTTGGGGCTTTTGATCAGCAAACCTTGGTGTGTGTCGCCTCAATCTATGTTAATCAAGAATACGTTAATCAAAAATATGTAAATGGAAATGCGGCTCGCTTAAGAAAGTTTGCAACGTTAGCGCAATACCAAGGAATGGGGGTAGGCAGTAGAATGCTTAAATTTTTAATTGAACAAGTGAAGGCGTTAAATACCGATTATTTTTGGTTTGATGCCAGAGAGTCTGCTTTAGGTTTTTACCAAAAGTTTGGTTTTGTTGCCGAAGGTGAACGCTTTTATAAAAAGGATGTCGCTTACTTTAAAATGCAAATGCGCTATTAGCCGCTTTTTGAATAGTTTGCAGACTTGCAAGCATAAATACACACCAACAATACAAAGTCTATTTACAGCCAAAATAGACGTTCGCAATTTTGAAAAATAAACCGTTAATGAAAGTTATTGTAAATATTGGTTTGGCTTTAATGGCCTTCGCGGGTAACTCTGTATTATGTCGTTTAGCGCTTGGTGAGCAAGCCATTGATGCTGCAGGGTTTACGGTTATACGTTTGTTATCTGGCATTGTTGTATTGATGGTGATTATTAAGTTAACTCAACCTGCTGCGTTTAACTTAAAGCGAAGTATAACTAAGGTAAACGCTTCGTTGACAGGTTTAAAAGCCGTAAAACAACATTGGTTAGCGCCGCTGGCATTGTTTATTTATGCAGTCACCTTTTCTTTTGCTTACATCACACTCGAAACTGCGACAGGTGCGCTTGTTTTGTTTGGTATGGTGCAATTAACCATGATTATTGCCAGTTTAATGACTGGTAAACGCTTGCAGAAGCTTGAGTGGCTCGGGGTCATGATTGCTTTTATTGGTCTTATTTACCTGATGTTACCCGAGCTGACAACACCATCACTACTTGGTTTTGTGCTAATGGCTATTTCAGGTGTCGCTTGGGGCGTGTATACGTTAGCAGGTAAGGGCAGTCAAAAGCCAATACAAGACACCTGTACTAACTTTATGCAAACCTTGCCTTTTGTTTTATTGCTAATCTTGTTTGCTTACCCCTTTTTCAATTTATCTGCTCAAGGCGTGTTATTAGCTGTGTTATCTGGCGGTATCGCTTCGGGAGTGGGTTACAGTATTTGGTATAGTGCAGTTCGTTATATTACCTCTTTGCAAGCTGCCGTTTTGCAATTGTTAGTGCCCATTATTGCTGCTTTAGGTGGTGTGGTGTTTGTCAGCGAGCCGATAACCTTACGTATGCTGGTAGCGGCCGGGCTAATTTTAGGTGGCATAATGTTGGTTAGCTATGCAAGCGCTAGCGATAGTTATAGAACACAATGATAGCCTTCCAATTGAAATCTCTATAAAATGCTCGCATTTAAACTGTTGTTTTTAAATGTGGAAATGATAAATGGAAGTCAACATGCGCAGAGCGATTCTTACTTTACTACTCTTTATATCTAATCAATTATTCGCAAGTGATAACTACACGCCAAACGAGGTGCTTTTACAAAGAGCAGCGATTGGCGACACCAAAGCACAATTATTAATTGGCGTGAATTACTACAAAGGAAATGGCGTAGAAAAAGACCCAATCGAAGCAAGTGCGTGGCTTTATCTAGCATTTTTGAACAGTGACAAAAATGAAGATTATCAAGCAATATTTGCGCAGCAAGCGTCAAGTCTAACCGATGAGCAATTAAACCAAGTCGAAGCACGATTAAAAAAACTAGTTAAAACCTACAGTAAACGCAATACATCTAAAATATTTAGCCCTGTTTTAATTTCTGACATTGATTGTAAAGATAGATTACCGCCTAAGCCAAAGAAACGCCAAGCACCCAAATATCCCATGCCGGCTTTAAAACAAGGTGTTATTGGCAGCACCCAATTGGAATTCTCTGTCTCTAAATACGGTAATGTACGTGATATCGAAGTCGTAAAATATACAGACAAAGCCTTTGTTAAACCTTCATTAATTGCGCTTGAACGTTGGCAATATATTTCCAACGAGGAACACTATACGGATGTATCAGTCCATCTAAACTACAACATTCAAGGCAAGTCGAGTATTAATCCAAAAGCGTTTAAAAAGCAGCTAGAAAAAGCGTTAAGCGACAACACAGATGCTAGAGCCCAGTATTTAGCTAAAGACTGGCTTAACATTGTGCAAAGCCATTTAAGTAATGAACAACGTAAAGACGTCGCGAAATGGTACAAGCAAGAACGTGAAATTAAACACTCTCCGTTTCAGTGGCAAGAACAAAATTTTTGGTTAATGAAAGCTGCTCAAAATGGTCTTGCACAAGCTCAGTTTGAGTTAGGCATAAATATGCAGCGTGGGCGTGGTTGCAAAGTCGATAAAACCGCAGCAGAGCAGTGGTTACAGGCGGCCGCCAACCAAAATTATTTACCAGCTAAGGCGTTAGCGGGTCTTAATTTGCTTAAAAAAGGTGATTTTGAAAGCCAAAAAGCGGCAATTGAATTATTAAAGTCTGCGAGTGAAAGTAAATCCATTTATCGACCAAGATTGGAGTTAGCTTGGGTTTTATCGACAACAGAACATCAGTTGTTGCGCGATCCTGAATTTGCACTCGATATATTGGACGACAATCCTAGATTGTATCGAGACACAGTAAGGATTTTAGAAACACAGGCCGCAGCTTATGCAGCGGAAGGAGACTTTGATGAAGCAGAGGATTTGCAAGAAGAGGCAATTGAAGAAGCTGAGGAGTTAGGCTGGCAAATTAACCCTGAAATGGCAGCTCGTTTAGCTAAATATAAAAATAAGCAGTTAATCACTGGTGACTATTACTTATAAGTGAGTGATTTCCACCTTGTCGTTGAGCTCGTTTTCATTCATAAGCTAAGTAGAAAAGCGTGCAAGATTAAATTTAAAGACCGGTTTCAAGGGCCGAATTTATTTCGGCTAACAGAAGGTTTGTCGATGTAAAATCGACCCTATAATTTAGTAAGGGGTTATAAATTATACCGATCAAAATTTTTGAGTTAAGGTACTAGTTGCTGAGCAAGGCTAAGCAGTTGTCCCCTAGTTTTTCTAATTATTCGGCAATGTTTTTAATAACATATGGTTCGAGAGGAGCTTTCGCCCCTCTGGCTTTTAGTTGATTAAGTGGTTAGCGCGCTGAAGCAGGTAAATCAGGGTTAGCGGCCTCAGCAAAGGTGTAGGTTTTGCCGCTGCTATTGTAAACGGCATCGCGATATAACATGACTCTGTCGATAGCGTGGCCTTGTGAGCGACCGGAAATCATAATTTGGTAAACCCCAGGGTTGGTGACTTCTAAGTATTTTGCATAGGTATCACCACCGTTAGACAGGGTTGCGTAGTTCCAGTCCCACGTTGGTTGGTTATTTCTGAATACTTTGAAGAAGTTAACCACATTACCTTCACGATGACCGGTTTGTACGCATTTATTTTCCGCAATGGCTGAAGCCGGGCAGATCACTTTAGTTTTGTTGTTGTCCTTAATGCCTTGACCGTAAAATTTGTGGTCTAAGCTTGATTGAATGGATAACCAAGAGTCGTTACCTTCGCTGCCAAGATAGCCGTGCGTGATTAAACTACGCCATAAAAAACGATAGACACCAGGGGTGGTTATATTAACGTCGACTGTGACTAGTCGATCCGCTTGGGTTGTGTTGGTATTCCAGCCGCCGTCGTGTTGTAAATAATGATCGCCTGTGGCAAAGCGGCCATGGTATATCTTCCATTTACTGTTACTCGGTAAGTTAGCTGCTTCCATTTCAACTATAACGAGCCCGTCAGTTTCTTGGAAAGGTTTGTTTAACGAAGCTTGTTGCGAGGTCGCACAACCAAGGTTATCTACACTATTTATGTCGGATGTTGAGGTATTAGCGCACAAGTCTTTACCGTCGTTTACGCCGTCGTTATCGCTGTCAATGTCGGATAATGCACAGCCTTTGCTATCAACATTTAACTCGCTTGCTGGGAATGTCGGCATCAAGTTTTTAGTGTTGGGACATGTGTCAATTGCGTTAAGCACACCGTCATAATCATCATCTTGTTCCTCTGGTGCACAGCCTGTGGTGGATGACACATTGGCAATCAAACTATTGTCAGTAAATACGCATTGGTCAACAGGATTTAATACACTATCGCCATCTTCGTCACCGTTAGTTGCTAGTAATTGCATGACTTGAATGGCAGATAGGGTTGGGCCGCCAACTGCGGATTCGACTGTAACATTAAGCACTCCATCGCTAACCGCAAACTCGTCAGTCATTGGCGTGTAGGCTGTACGCAGGCCATGATCACCAGCCAAATCAATATTTGACAATACTTTTTGATTTTCGACTAACACATCGAGTAAACGTTTACCTTGGCCATTGAGTTGCCAATTTAACTCGGCAAAATACAGTTTTACTACATAGTTGCCATTAGCTACGGGGATTGCGTAGCGTACCGCATTGGCTGTGCCGTCAGCTTTAGGGTAAAGAAAGCGATGATGGCGGAATAAATCATCATCTTCGGTATTTAAAATATCATGTTGGTCGGTTTCTTTGTTACCCGTTACGACTACACCAGATCGCTCAATTTTGGTCCAGCCTTGGGCATATTTGTCGCGTTGAAAGAAGGTGCCGTCTTTGGTGATAAATTCGCGATTGCCAACATTAATGGCAGCGACGGTATGGTAGTAGTTACCATTGTCACAACCATTGGCGTCGACACTTGGCACATTACTGGGGGTGGCAGGGCAGGTATCGAAAGCGTTCATGACCCCGTCTTGATCTGTGTCGGTAATTTCATCGCTATGACAACCTTGTGCGTTAACTGCATCTTTTAATGATGCCGGTGTTGAAGGGCATTGGTCTAGTGCATTTTTTATTGTGTCGTTGTCATCGTCTAATAATTCGTTAGCGTGACAGCCTTGGTTGTCAACAGCCCCTTTAAATTCGCTCGGAGTATTGGGGCAAACATCGCTGATGTTATAAACCTTGTCATCATCCGTGTCGGTAATTTCGTCCGTGTGGCAACCATGGGTATTAACATTATCTTTATGTGTGCTTGGCGTTGCTAGGCATTGATCAAGCGCGTTAACTATTTGATCGCTATCGTCGTCAGCTAACTCGTCTGCGTGACAGCCTTGGTTATTCACGACACCTTTTAAACTTTCTGGCGTGTTAGGGCATTGATCGGCAACATTAAATACGCTATCGCTGTCTGAATCGGTAATTTCATCAATGTGGCAACCTTGAGCATTGATTTGACTAATTAACTCTGTAGGTGTGTTTGGGCAACTATCACTGGCATCAAGGATAGTGTCATTATCTGCGTCAGGCTGTTTGGCTGCGGTATCTTCGCTGCCACTTCCTCCTCCACAGGCTGCTAGTGCTAACGTTATGCTGAGTAAAAGCGGGCGGATGGCAAGGTGTTTTAGGTAAACCGGACTGGGTGAGCAGGCTGGTTGGCTTTTAGTGGTTGTTTTATCCATGTTTTTCATTTCTTTATTGTTGGTTGTTAACAAAATTGAATTTAGTGCAATATAGCAATCAGTTGGTAACAAAAAAACAACATAAGATTTAACATTTTAGCTGGCGAGTGAATTGGCTTGTGTGTAATTGATGAGTGATAAACAGGGTTTTATAAAGATCAGCTTGTGATTTGGTTTAAACAATAAATTAATGTATACGTTAATTTATTCCTTGGTGGGAAAGGGCTGTCATCGTTTTTTTGTTTATTTGAATGAATTATCTCATCCTAAATTTCAACTATCGCTTGTTAACCGTCAAACGTTTATTTTTGCATTTTGTGATATTTATGATTGTAAGTGTTAATTGGTATTAAATAGTTTTTATAGTTATATAAAGGTTGACGTTGTTAGCTGAACTTGAGTGTGATCTGAATGAAAAATGTACTCAAAGTGATAAATATATGGACTTTAGGGCGGGCTGTTGCCTTACAAGCCAATCTGTTGGTGCCTACACGGGGCTGGGACTTAGAATTTGTCGGGAATAAAATTCTGTAGCCTTTTTCTTTTGGATAGAAAGGTTTGCAGGCTCTGCAAGCATAAATGCTCGCCTACAAAAACTCGATACTTTAAACGGCTTTTGTTGGATTTTTTCACTCAATTTATCGTTTGATTATTGCTTGTCAGCTGCCTTTCTATTGCTTGATTATTGAATGCTAAGGGGTTGTTTTGTAACCAATAACTTGTTGCACTTATCTTTAGGTTTGATAGATTTGTGTTACTAAAAGGAAACAAAGGATACGGAAATGTCAATGCAATATTCACTACAACAATACACTTTGCAACTCTCTCATACCGCTATCAATTATTATCAAAGCTCAGGTTCAGGGCAAACCATTGTATTTGTGCATGGTAATTCGAAATCCGCTTTACAGTTTTCTCAGCAATTACAGGGTGAATTTGCAGAGCAATATCGGGTTATAGCATTAGATTTACCCGGACATGGCTTGTCAGGCAGGCTCGACTCTAGCGCTTACACGATCCCCAGTTTATCTAACCTTTTGGTTGAATTTAGCCAAGCATTACAATTACAAGAGGCTATTTTTGTTGGTTGGAGTTTAGGCGGCAATGTGGTGATGCACAGCATTGAGCGGTTGCCGCAAGCCAAAGGGTTTGTGATAGTTGGGGCTGTGCCCTTTGATAAACCGATGAACATGGCTTGTTTGCTTGAAGCGCCATTTTTAAGTGCGTATTTTGAAGTTGATTTTCCAACTGAAGAAATAGAAAAACTACTCGCGGCTAATAAAGTTTCGGCGGAAAGCGATAAACAGGCGATCCATCAGGCGATAAAACAAAGCGATGCTCAAGTGCGAAGTACTCTGGCAGCGAGTATTTTTCATGAGCCTGACTACCGGCATGAGTTAGCTATTGTTAAACAAATGCAAGCGCCATTAACTTTTATATTTGGCATGGAAGATAACGTATTTTCAATTCCTTTTATGCGTGAACTCGTCAACGAAACCTTAACTCATACTCAGCTTAAGTTAATTCCGCAAGCGGTGCATTTTCCGCATATTTCGCATGCTAGTGCGTTTAATCAGTGCTTAGCTGAAATTGTCGAGCAGTATGTTGGCAGGTAGCGGTTAATAAGATACAGCCATTTATAGTCAAAGCGATCGGGTTTTAGGGGCAGGTTTCTAGTTCCAGACGAAACCTAAGTACCTACATCCATGTAGGCAAAGCTGTCAAGCTTCGAGACCCCATGAGCATATGCTCTACTATGTGATTGGGGCGAGAAGCGCAGACAATGAACCATAAAATCTGAGCGAGAAGACTATATCTATGTCAGAGCTTAAGGAATATTGTTGGTTATGGATAAACTATTAACCCATCAATCGGCATTAATTGAACTGATTTATCAATTTGTTAATGACGATAATGCACCACAACAGTTTTTAAATTATTTAGTCGATGAGCTTGGGTTTCATGGCGGTAATATCGCCATTCAAAATACCCGCTCTTTGGCTGTATCTGAAAAACTCACTGCTGGTATTAGTGCCGATCCTACGTATCAAAGTGAACACCTACGTCGCAATATTAATTCAGTTGATATCTGGGCTAAACAATTGTTGCAAAACCCTAACCAAGGGCAGTTTTTGGCGGACCATCAAATGGTCGACAGAGCTGTGTTTGATACCTCTGAAGTGAAAGCCTTTCTTGACCCGTTTGAGGTTGGAGCTGCTATTGGCGCTCATTGGCAAATGCATGGTGATGAGGTATTTCGCTTAAGCTTACTTAATCATGTTTCGTTAGGTTTGATCAGTCAGCAGCAACAGGCTTTGCTTAATAGTTTATCGCCACATTTAACGCGTGCCCTAAAGTTTAGAATGCAGTTTGAATTTAATGAGCTTAAATCTCACGTATTCCAACAGCTTGAATCGCATAACCAAAGTGTTGCGATTGTGTCGGTTGCAGGTCAGGTGTTGGCGTTTAATACTTGCTTTGATAGCCATGCAACTCAACAAAAAATCTTGGTGGTAAAAAATGATAAATTACAGTTTAAAAATCCGGCTGCACAACAGGTATTTAGTCGTTATTTGCAACAGTTGCATTTCGACACTATTGCTACCACGCCTGACTGTTCATTAACCCTTGCCAGTGGCGATAACGACGCCAATTATTTAGCCACTTTTACGCCTATTCTGTTACAAAATACCTTTAGCTTTTTAGGCTTACAGCAGGTGTTGGTGTTTAAAATGGCACCGGAGTACATACGGCTAACGGATAAAAGGCCACGTTTGATGTCGCAAACGGGGTTGTCGCCTGTGGAATTGGAAACTGGGCTTATGTTAGCTCAGGGTAATTGTATTAAACAAATAGCGCGTTCTTGTAATAAATCGGAGCATACGGTGCGCACCCAAGTTAAAAAAATACAAAGAAAATTAGGTGTGTCGAGTCAAGCTGAAATTGTCGCACACTTATTTAAATTGTAAGATCGCAATTCTTATTTCCTCCTCATTTTTTTTGTAAATTAGCCAACACGTTCGCTGCTAAAGTTAACTGGCTGAATAATTGTGTCTCACTTTACGTTCGCTAGGTTCTAATTTTACAGTTACATAAAGCATGGATACTAGATGAAGATTTTTAATAACAAGCATAAATCAGCGCCAGAAGTGCAGGACCCTCATCTACTCAGTGGTTTACAAATGAGAGAGATGGAAATGGAAGACCGCATTAACACAATACGCTTATCTATATTATCGTTTTTAGTCATTTTTGAATTGTTACTGGGTGTTTCTAGCTTAGGGTTAGAGCCAATCGTTTTTATTTATGACTTTGGTACCTTTGCCATTGCTTTAACTTGGTTTTATATAGTGCGTTATTGGGCAAACCTACCCACTTATCAACCTTGGTTAAAATATGCGACTGTACTGGGTGATTTTAGTTTAATTGTGTTGATTGCCTTGGAAATAGAATATTTAGCCGAAGTTGGCAATATTTTGCGCAGTATGGAAATAGATCAATTCGAATTAATGGTGGCGAGTTTATTGGTTTTGTTTAATGTACTTAGCGCGTTTCGCCAAGGGCGCACCGTTATTTATTTCTCGACCCTGTGTGCTGTTGCTGCGGCCACTATTATTCTTGAACACTCGCATACGGATAGAACAATTGAGTTACATGAACAAACGATTTTGTTGATGTCTGGTGCGCTAGCGTTGGCTATTTCTAATTATCAAGTTAATACCTATCAAAAGCTCAGTAAACGCGAGCGCTTGATGCGCTACCTATCAAATAATGTTGTCGATGCGGTTGACCAAGGTACAGTCGAAATGAAACCCGGTGGGCGCCGCCAATATGTTACTGTGTTAATGTCGGATATTCGCAGTTTTACCAAGTTATGCGAATCGCATCCTGTAGAGCAAGTGACAGAGGTGTTAAATCGCTATTTTTCCATGATGACGCAAGTGGTATTTCAACATGGTGGCATGGTTGATAAATACATTGGCGATGCAGTAATGGCGGTATTTGGTGCCCCTAATGCGGGTGAAAATGATGCACGCGCCGCCGTGCAAGCATCTCAGCAGATGTTACTTGAACTACAAAAGCTCAATCAGAGTTTAGCGGCTGATAATTTACCGCAAATTGAAATAGGTATAGGGATCCATTCTGGCGAAGTTATTGCGGGTAATGTTGGCAGTGAGCATAGGTTGGACTATACCGTGATCGGTGATACGGTGAATGTCGCAGCTCGAGTCGAGTCTTTGACTAAAGCCTATTCACAACCCGTTATTGTCAGTGAGTCGGTTGTGAATGACGCTAATTTACCGAATTGTTTTGTCTCGTTGGGTGATGCGCAGTTAAAAGGTCGGGAACAATCTATTGCTATTTATGGTCTTAGTTAGCAATTATTAAAATTGAATGTTTGCAAAATTAAGGAATCAGCATTTTATGAAGCCCCATATCGCAATTGTTTTATTTTCAACTTTATTTGTTTTTGCCCTGAACGCTCATGAATTGACTGTGCCGCATGTGAGTGTGACAGGCACTGCGACCACATATGAAGAGCCTGATTTAATTCACTGGTCTATTTCAGTTAAAAACGAAGGGCCAAGTTTACCTAATGTCAGTCAAACGCATAGCCAAGTTGTAGCCAATACCTTACGCTTGTTAAAAAGCCAACGGCTAAAGAAAAAGTCGTTACAAACTACGAATATGCGTTTTGATGAAAAGTATGAATATCGTGAACGCGAGCGTAAAAAAGTTGGCTACATTGCTCAAACCCGTATTCAGTTTACATTGAAAAATATCGACGCTTATCAACAAATTTGGACTGAGTTAGCCAAAATAGACGGTGTGAGTGTTGAGCAAGTGACTTACGATATTGAAAATAGAATTGCCTTGCGTGATAAAACCCGAGTATTGGCGATTAAAGCTGCTAAACGCAAAGCCAGTGCGTTAGCAAAAGCGTTAGACTCAGATATTGCGAAACCCATTTTAATTGAAGATATTAGCTATGATCCTAGACCTGCTAAGGCTTCTTCTGCCAACGCGGTGCGCATGCTTGAGTCTCATGGCGGCGGTGGTGATAGTGCTATTGCTTTGGGGCAAATTCAAGTCACAATGCAGGTTAATGTTAAATTTCAATTAGTTGATTAAGGCGTACGTACACAGCATATCAAATAGCAAAATATTGGCGAGCATATATGCCAATGCCATTAAGTTAACGACATTGGCATAAATGCCTGCAAAACCTGCTAGTCTTTCCACCTCAAGCCGGCTGATATTATTACTATAAAAACTGAAACAGGTTAAACAGACATGGTCTACACTGAATAATATCGCGCATAGGTCATTATGTATTGGGTAATGTATCTATGGGATATTTGAAGCAACGGGAGTAGACCATGGAACCGCTTGATATTAGCAAAGTTAGTTTATTACCATCCCACCAAAATGATAGTTCAGTCTCTAGCTTGCTTGATTTTTATGAAGTGATGGATCTAGATATTGTATTATCGACCCATCAAAATTGGCCGCAAATCAGGCAGTTACCGCCTTTGTTTATCCACGATCGCCCCGATTTTTTTGACGACAGTCAATTGCCGAATGAACTATGGTTGTCAGACGAGGTAGAAGCTGAACGATTAAAATATTCCAATAAATTTTCTATTTTACCCGCGTTACGCGAATATCGTTTATTGTTGTTTTCTATCGCCGATCCCAGTCAACCTTTAGCATTTGGTTCAATGGATATTAGCATTCAGCATACGTGGCAACTAGAGGGCCGCACAGAGCGCCCTTGGGAATTGGGGATACAGCTAGAGTTTTTACATAATTATGTGGTGCCAGCGTATCGTGATCTTGGACTCGATTTATTGCTTGGTTATGCCATGGGCGATATTTTTTGGCGGCAAATTAATCATGTTTTGGGTCAGTTGACGGATAGTGACTATATGTTAAGGCCAATTATCATTGACCATGAGCGCAAAGCGGGTGGTAGTATGATAGTGGACACAGTAGAACGCGAAATGCGCATGATGTCGAAACTACATAAAGAAAAAGAGTTGGATTTTCGCCTAGAAAATACCTTGGTTAGTTTTCCTGATATAGCTTGTTAACTTTGCTGACTGGCAATTTTGGCTTGTAAATCTGCTTGGACTATTTCAAGCGCTTTTAATGCTTCTTGCACGTCTACATCGTTTTGTTCTAATTGCATGATTAAATCAATGGCTAAGCGCACATGAAAAGGTGCGCTGGCTATTTGTTGTTCGATTGTTTCACTCACTAATAATCTTTGCCTTTGTTTTCGTTTAAAAAGCGCAATGCACTTTTTAAGGCTTGGTCTACATTCATTTCCATTTGTAAGCGCTCGGCTTGCGGTAAATAAAATGCCATATCCACTTCATAACGAATGTATTTAGGTGGTAATTGATTAAGGATCAAACAACAGAGATCAGCAATGAAATCGGTGTCTTTGTTGTCTGCTAACCCTTCTTTTGTCAATTTATCGACAACTAACTTTTCGTAGTAATTGTGAATATCGTCATGTAACTTCATAACAACCCTTTTCATGGTTAGTGCTTGTAGCAAATGTAGCGCGAAAATAGACTTTTTTCCAAGCTTTGATTTTATTAAATTTTATCGAGCGCTTGATTAAAGTCAGCTAATAAATCGTCCAAATCTTCGATGCCAATTGATAATCGGATCATATTTTCACTGATCCCCATTTCAGCGCGCCGAGCTGCACCCATCTCATAATAAATCGTCGGCGCAACAGGGATGGCTAACGTTCTATTATCACCTAAATGCGTTGAGCATAACACAAGGTTTAACTCATTGATAAAGGTGATAGGATCGGCATCTGCTAATAGATCAATACTCATTAAACCACCAAAGTACTTAAACTGTTCGGCGGCTAGTTGGTGTTGGGGATGTTGCGGGATCCCTGGGTAGTACACTTTTGCAACTTTAGGGTGACGTTGAAAATGGGCTGCAAGGTGCAGGGCATTGGCACAAATGCGATCTAAGCGTAAAGCTAAGGTTTCAGCTCCGACAGACAATAAATGACAAGCATCAGAGCTGATACTGGCTCCCATATCCCGTAGGCCTTTTTTCTTAATTTGGGTAATAGCCCATAGTTTAGGATCAGCCTTTTTGTAGCTATCGGCAATATTGGGATACGTTGTCCAATTAAAATGGCCAGTATCTGTTACCCAACCACCCAATGCATTGCCGTGGCCGCCAAAATATTTGGTTAGCGAACCTGTGATCAAATCAACACCGTAGCGGCTCGCATCCAGTAAGTAGCTTGGGGTCATGGTTGTATCTAACACAAATACAATATTATGCTGCTGGCAAAGTTGGCCAAGCCCTTGTAAATCAGCAACTTGAGTCACTGGGTTGGCGATGGTTTCGCTAAACAGTAATCGGCTGTTGGACTTTACTTGTTCGGCAACGGCTTGTTTATCAGTTACATCAACAAAGCTAACCTCAATGCCAAAATGGGTCAGTTGTTGGAAAAAGCTATTGGTGTTACCAAACAAATAATGGCTGACTAAAATATGGTCACCCGCTTTGAGTAAGGTTAACATGATGGCACTAATAGCCGCCATGCCAGTTGAGAAAGCGACACTTGCTTGACCGTTTTCTAGTTCGCAAATCATATTTTGTAAGGCGTTCATGCTGGGAGTCGAAGAACGAGCATAGGCATGACTAGGGTTACGTCCCTGAAAAACGTCAATTAAGTCTTGAGCATTGTCGTATTCAAATAATACAGACTTATGCAAAGGCTGATGCACGGCTCCCGCTTCTAAGTTGTTGTGGCGGTCGGCGTGTACGACTCGAGTGGTAAAGCCCTTGGCTTTGGTTTCTCCCTGCGCTTTCATTCAATTCTCTTCTGTGACAAACTCCAAACACTTTGAGTATAGTGTGATTTCCAAAAATTTATGTCAAATCAAATAGCTAAAGTCACGTGGAAAGGTGACAGACAATTTTCAGGTAAAACCGCAACGGGTTATGATGTTTTGATGGATGGCGGTTCGGCTGTCGACGGTCATCGTATTGCGCCAGGCCCAATGGAATTGATATTGCAAGGGTTAGCGGGTTGTTCGTCAGTTGATGTAGTGACAATTCTGCAAAAGAAAAAGCTGGATTTGAAAGCCTGTGAGGTTGAGATCCAAGCGACGCGTTCGCAACAGATCCCTGCTGTTTTTGCTCAGATCAATTTACATTTTATTATCTCAGGGCAGGGCATATCAGGCAAAGCAGTCAATCAAGCGGTCAGTTTGTCGGTTGATAAATATTGCTCGGTGGCCAAAATGTTATCGGACGGCGGAGTGGTTGTCAGCCATAGCTTTGAGATTAAGCCAACTTGCTAAGTTTGCCTGCCTATATGTTTGTATAGGGTAACTATTCAGCGTAATTAATCTACCGACTTTTATTGAAAATAGCTGTTTAGGAATATCAAGTTTTTTGTGAGCGAGCATTTATGCTTGCAGAGCCTGCAAACCTGACTGACTAAAAGAGCAAGGCTACAATATAACCTAATTCACCTACAACAAGGCTAATGGTGTTGCAAATATAAATGGTTAGAAGTCCGTAGTTTGAGATGCTGGATAGTAACTGTAAAGGTATATTTACATACACTGTCGGTCGTTAAATTTTCTATATATGCCAAATTGAACCACACTTAAATGATGGTTTATTAATTTAAACCTCAATGTAGCAATATTTAAGTGGCAAAGTTAGTGCGGCAAAAATAGCGTGGCAAAAGGCAAGTATACCGCCAAGCCAGTGGATAGACTTGGTAATATCGATTGGACCCATTCAGAGCAAGATCGCTGGCAACGATTAGTTACCCAGCAGTTAGCCGTGCTACCAGGGCGTGCTTGTAGGGAATATTTGCATGGGTTAGAAACCTTGGCGATCCATGCTGATGCGATCCCTTGTATACCTCAATTGAATCAAGTGTTAACCGAGGCTACGGGATGGGCGGTTAAGCCTGTACCGGCCCTTATTGATTTTGACCAATTTTTTTATTTACTCAGTCAACGACAATTTCCGGTTGCAACATTTATTCGTAGTGAGGCTGATTTTAATTTTTTGCAAGAGCCCGATATATTTCATGAGGTTTTTGGCCATTGCCCTTTATTAACCCATCCTGCTTTTGCAAATTTCACTCATGCTTATGGACAATTAGGTTATCAGGCTAATCATGCACAGCGGATCTATTTAGCTCGTTTATACTGGTTTACCGTTGAATTCGGTATTATTCATTCTTCTCTTGGGCGGCGAATTTATGGTGGGGGTATTCTTTCCTCAGTGCAAGAAACGCTCTACGCCCTCGATAGCCCATTACCAGAGCATGTGCCTTTTAACCTAGATTCAGTTCTACGCACACCGTACCGTATTGACCACTTACAACCTAAATACTTTGAAATTAATGAGTTAGATGAATTATTTTGCATTACTAAATTGGATTTACTGGCTAAAATTAAACAAGCGCAGCGAAAAGGTTTAATTAAACAACATTAGAGGTTGGGTTATGTCTGCAATCATCCAAGAATTATGTAAAAGCCAATGCGAGCCCTGTCGGGTTGGCGCTCCTGTTTTGCCTAAAGCAGAGCAATTGCAATTGCTTGAGGGGCTTGATGGCTGGCAAGTGATAGAGGTTGATGGTATTGAACAAGTGACCAAGTTTTTTGATTTTAAAAATTATATTCAAGCCATGGAGTTTACTAATCATATTGCCGAGTTAGCCGAAAAACACGGTCACCATCCTGCAATATTAACCGAGTGGGGTAAGGTTACTGTGACTTGGTGGACACATAAAATTAAAGGCTTACATAAGAATGATTTTATTATGGCCGCCCATACTCAAGAGATATATCACCAACGTATTGAAGAAGCGTTGGCTAATATTTAACTAGCACCTTTTCAATAAAGAAAAGATTTGTTGAATCTTTTGTAGGTCGAGGCTCGCCTCGCCAAAGGCTGCAAATATTAGGCAATATTGCGCTTAGAAACTAAGCCTTTAGCAGCTCTGCTGCTATCGTCGAAATAAATTTCGACCTACATGAATTTGATTTTATCGATACCTAGGAGCTTTATACGTGTTGCGACATCCGCTTAGTTTTAATCTGAGCAAATTAATTAATCTTATTGTGTTGTCTTGGTGTAGCTTTAATCTGTGTAGTCAAACAATAGCCAGCGACAACTCAGACAAAGTTGCTTTACCGCAATCTAGCCAATCGGCTCATTTATTGTTTCAACAGTTTGAAGAGCAAGTATTTCAAATACAATTAATCGAAAACAGTAGTAATAAAAAATCGTCAATCGGCTCTGGTTTTGCTATTGGTGCCGAACAAATAGTGACAAACTACCATGTTGTATCAAGCTTTATTCATCACCCTGAGTTGTATCGCATTCAGCTGTTAGACTCGCAACAACGGCTTATCGCGGCGACATTGTATGACTTTGATGTGGTTAATGATTTAGCGGTATTAACAATTAAAGATAATTTAGCGTTAACTGGCTTAGCCTTGGCGAAAAATGCACCGCAGCAAGGCGATGCCATTTATTCGATAGGTAATCCACATGATTACGGCATGATAGTTGTACCCGGTACTTATAATGGTATTACCGCTAATAGCTTTTATCAGCGCATCCATTTTACAGGCTCGATTAACCCTGGTATGAGCGGCGGACCCGTGCTGAATGAAGCGGGTGAGGTTATTGGGGTTAATGTCGCAACAGCGGGCAATCAATTAGGCTTTTTAGTGCCTTTAATGCGACTTAATAGCTTATTGAGTAAACCACAACCCGCTGCTTTAGCTAATGCAGAGCAGTATCAAAAGTATATTGAATTGCAACTGGTTGCCAATCAGCAAAAACTGGTAGACGCTTTAATTGAACATCAGTGGCCCAAAGCCAATTTAGGTGCTGCTTATGTTTTTTCTGAAGTCGCACCCTTTGTACCTTGTTGGGGAGGCTCTAACGCCGATAAAGAAAAAGATATGTATCGATATAGCGATATTAATTGTCGGAACAAAGAGCAAATCTACGTTAGCCGAGAGCTACGCACAGGTGCAGTTGAGGTGCAATTTAGTTGGATAGAACGGCATAAGTTAGACAGTTGGCAGTTTTCTACTTTATTGAGTAAGTCTTTCGATATGGCCGGTCCGGGTAATCGAGCTGGCGAGAAAGATGTAACGAATTACAGTTGCAGTCAGGACTTTGTTAACTTACCTATGCAAAAAACACCTGCACAAACCGCCTTGTGTGTACGTAATTATAAAAAGTATCCAAGCTTATTTGACGTGCTGTATATGGCGGTGTCTAGCCAAAACGACCAGCATGCGTTACTCAGTCATTTTACCTTGTCCGGCGTTAATAAAGATAATGCTAATCGCTTTACCCGTAAATTCATGGAGTTAATTGAATGGCAATAATCGTTCAACTGTTGGCTCGCAACGGTAAAGTCGCGTCGCAAATTAAGTTAGAAAAAAATGTAGTACAACTAGGGCGAGGTTTTGACAACGACGTCATTATTGATGATCCGCATGTTTGTGCTGAACATGCGCAAATACAAGTATCAGAAGATGGGATATTAAGTATATCGGACCTTGGCTCGATTAATCGGGTATATGATAAACAAAAGCAACCTGTTGGTTTGTATAAAACCTTTAATAGTGGCGCGATTTTTTATCTGGGTAAGCAAAAAATTCAAGTATTTGATTCTGCTCACCCTGTTGCAGAAACCGTTGCTATGACGTGGTACGAGAATGTCGCGGATTGGTTTTCAACCAAACGTACGGTTTTTCTATTGTACCTTGTCACCTTGTTGCTAACGGGGTTCAGCCAGTACTTTACAACTACAGTCGAGTTTGAAGCTAAGCAACTCGTCGAGCCATTAATTGTCACCAGTTTGGCCATGTTAGCTTGGCCTATATTTTGGAGTGTAATAGCCCTATTTTATCGGCATGAAGCGCGCTTTTGGGCTCATTTATCGACATTTTTATCCATTATGTTGATAGGCGAATTAGCCAGTATGTTGGCGCGAGTGGTCGGTTTTAATGCCGGTGGGGCCAGTGGCTATCAACTTGAATTATTGTTTGGCTTTATTTTAAGTGTTGTGGCTATTCGCTTTAGCTTGTATTTATTTAACCAAAAGTCAGGCTTTCGACCTATTTTTACTAGTGCCACATTAACTGTAGCTCTTTACGGGACCATGCTGGGTGCTTGGCATGCCAAGCAGCCGGATTTTAGTCAATACCCAGATTATGCGGCCAACGTTCTGCCATCCTTGTTTTTGTTTGATTCAGGTAAACCGATTGATGATTATTTAGCCGGCAGCCAAACTATTTTTGACATGGCCCAAACGGAAGCGAAAAAAGATCTCAAGTAGCTTTAACACTACTGACAATACGCTGTCAGTAGTGGGTTAATACACTTCTCCTTGTTGAGTGTCTTGATACTCAATTCAATGCAAATTAATACTCAAAACAATTTGAGTAATTGACAAAATAAGGAGAAGCAAAATGACAACCACAGTAATAGAATTAGTGACTTATAACCTCAAAGCGGGGATCAGCGCTGAGCAACTAAAAGCAGTTCACCCACAGGTAAATGATTTTTTAATGGCGCAAGACGGTTTTATGTATCGTTCATTGTCTAATGACAAAAGTGGTTTGTTATATGACATTGTTTATTGGCGAGACATGGCAAGTGCTAAAAAAGCTAGCGAAGCATTTATGGCTTCTACAGCAGGGCAGGCGTTATGTCAGTTGACGGATATGGATTCAGTGACGATGCGCCATATGCCAGTGAGCACTGAAGCTATGATATGTTCGTCTTCATCGGAATCATCAGAGCCTGCTCTCATTTAGTGAGACCTGCTCTCATTTAGTGAGAATTGTTAAAGTTATAGTCAAAGCGATCAGGTTTTAGGGGAAGCCGTCAAAGCTACCGCGTCCTGCTCTCGCCCCTTACCTGCATCCATGCAGGCAAGCTTCGAGACCCCATGAGCATATGCTCTATTATGTGATTGGGGCGAGTAAGCGCTGACAATGAACCATAAGTCCTGAGCGAGAAGACTATACAAAGAATAAAGCGAGGTGAAAGCCTCGCCTAGGTTTAATATAAATGCGAAAAGCGGAACGGTTATTTCAAATATTAACAATATTGCGAGGGCGGCGAACCGTTATTACTGCGCAGCAATTGGCAGATATATTGGAAGTGTCAGAGCGCACGATTTATCGTGATATTCAAGCGATGTCGTTATCTGGTATACCCATAGAATCTGAGGCGGGTATTGGTTATCGTCTTAAGCCTGATTTCACTGTTCCGCCCTTAATGTTCACAGAAGAAGAAATTGAAGCTTTGTTATTAGGCACGCGTATGGTTGAAAATTTAAGTCACAAAGCCATGGCGCAAGCAGCCAGTTCGGCCTTGTCTAAAATCCATGCGGTACTGCCGGACAAGTTACATCGCCAATCGGTGCAGCAACCCGAATGGCTGCTAGTGTTTAATACCCAAGCTGACGCTACCGCTAAAGCTAATCAAACCCTATCGAGTGCAATAAAATCGCAGCAAATATTGCATATGTCTTATACCGATGAACAAGGCCGTCAAACCGAGCGTGATATTTGGCCTTTGGGGTTAATATATTGGGGTAAAACGTGGACTGTTGTGGCTTGGTGCACTAAGCGTGACGATTATCGAATGTTTCGTTTAGACCGGATCCGCCAACTACAGCCATCCGGCAAAACTTTTCAATTGAATGCTGATATTAGTTTGCAGCAGTATATAGCCATAGAAACAGCCAAACATTGTTAACTTGAAAAATGTATTTTGCGTATGTTTCTTGCGATTCAGCAGGCATAGCATATGTAAGTTTCAGACGATAATGTCTAATTGAACGATATAATTGGGCACCAGCAAAACCGGAATAGGTTAATGGAAATAACTTTGATTCGTGAGTCATTTTATTACGTTAAACGCAAGCTACTTGCGTTTTTGTTGCCAGCAAGCTAGTTTGGTGGCAAACACTAAATCAGAGCCAGTGAGTGGCCGAACATGTCTGTATTTTCGTTATTTGTCCGCAAACTAGTCCATCATTTTTCCCGAGTCAGTTGGAAAAGCTTAACTTTAATTGCAGGGTTGCATTACGGTATAGGTTATTTGATCTGTGATTGGACAGCACAAGACCACATTGTTGATACTTGGTATCACTATTTTCATTTTTGGATAGTCACCATTAGTACCGTAGGTTATGGCGACTTTTATGCTCAAGGTGGCTGGAATACCATATTCGTTGATATTTGGTTTATTGGTTTTGGCTTGGGCTTATTTGGTTCACTATTGGGTAAAACCGCCGAATTTATTTTTCAATTAATTAATAGGCATGTACAAGGTATGAAAAATTTCAGTTCTTTGACTGACCACATTATTATTTTTTCTAATAGTCGGCTTGACGCGCAACGCATTATTGAGTTGTTGCTAGCAGATGCTAATCGGGTCAACCGCACGATTTTATTTTGTACTACCCAATCTGACATTCCGCATCCGATGCCTGAACATGAATCGGTTGAATTTGCCCGTTTAACGGATTTTAAAGCAGAAGATGAAATGGTACGCATTAATTTGTATGGCGCTAAGCGTGTGATCATTTCAACGGATTCAGATGATGAAAATTTAGCTTTAACTGTACACGTGACCGGATTAGTCAATGAATCTTGCCATATTGCGACGCACTTTGACGATGAGAATAACATTGAGTCGTTAGAGCGTTTAAAACTGCCGGTTGAGTGTTCTACCAGCAATCGAGTTGAGCAATTGGTACGCGCGTCTCAAGATCACGGAACAACAGCCATTATTAACCAACTGTTAAATACTAAAGTCGGTATGACATTATTTGTCGCGCGGGTTGATAATATTGATACCACTTTTGGTGAACTAAAGTCCCGCATCTATCAAACGTATGGTGCTGATGTTATTGGGATTGCGTTGGATGAATTAGGTAAGTCACTCGAAATTTTACCTACGGGTGATACTCAGCTAAGCGGCACTGTTTTTATCCATTATTTATACAATCAAAGATTGCAAGCAAGCTACTTTAGCTAGTGGAACTTTGGTCTTGGCTGGCTTTAGCTGGCGTGTGTTTATTAGGGGCTATATCACCTGGTCCCAGCTTGCTATTGGTTTGTCAGCAAACCTTAGATAACTCGCGCTATCATGGTATTGCCGCCGCTTGGGGCCACGCAACAGGGATAGCTATTTGGGCGTTAGCGAGTGTATTTGGCCTAAGTGCGTTATTGGCCAATTTCCCTTTTTTGTTTAAATTTATTCAACTGTTAGGGGCCATTTTTCTATTTTGGTTAGCTTATGCTTGTTTCTGCCAACGCCAATCACAGACAAGTTCTGTGCTGCAGAGTGACTCTGGCAAACAACAAACCTACATTCGGCCTAATTCGCAACTTAATACCCACCAAAGCCCGCAAACAAGTACCGTAATAAGTTCTCAAACCACCACACAAAGCTCGCTTTTTCAGGCATTGCGTAATGGGTTTTTCATGGCGTTCCTTAACCCTAAATCGGCGGTGTTTTTTACGGCATTATTTTCACAGTTTGTGGCAATAGATAGCTTGAATTGGCTAACAGCGTTTATACTTGTTGCCACCCCTTGGCTGATTGATGGTTTTTGGTTTACTCAGGTTGTATTTACCATAAATAAACTGCGGCAGTGGCTAACGAACAACACAATTAGCGCTAAGCTTAATTATTTAATGGCAAGCTTGTATTGTTTGATTGCTTTTTCCGTTTTACTCACTTGGTAAAAACGATAGGCTAATTATTACGGCTTTGTGATGACAAAATTGCTGCGAAATTATGCATTTTGCTGTATTCTACGCACCGAAAATTTTGAAGCTAATTTGTCGAAGGAATAATAGCATGTTTGAATCATTAGAGATTCTTCCTCCTGATCCACTTCTAGGTATCGCAGCAGCTTGTCGTCAAGATCCTAACCCAAACAAGGTTGACCTTGGCGTTGGTGTTTACAAAACTGAAGATGGTAAAACCCCGATCTTAAAAGCGGTACAGAAAGCGATTGATAATCTAACGGCGAGTGAAGACTCTAAAGTTTATATCGCACCTCAAGGTAATGCAGATTTTCTTTCAGGCATGACTAACTTACTTTTAGGTGAGCAAGGTAATACTGATCGTTTCGTTTCAATTCAAGCTCCAGGCGGTACTGGCTCATTGCGTATCGGTTCAGAGCTAATTGCAAAATCAAACCCTAACGCAACAGTTTGGGCAAGTGATCCGACTTGGGCTAACCATGTGCCATTAATGAAGTCTGCTGGCCTAAATTTAAAAAATTACCCATATTACGATACAGCAAACAGTAAACTTAAAGCCGACGAAATGCTTGAGACTTTCTCTAAGCTAGGTAAAGACGATATTGTCTTACTACATGGCTGTTGTCATAACCCAACAGGTGAAGATTTAACACCTGAGTTATGGACCCAAGTAGCTGATTTAGCGGTTGAACGTGGATTTACGCCTTTTGTTGATATTGCCTATCAAGGTTTTGGTAAAAACTTAGAAGAAGATGTTGCCGGTGTACGTGAAGTTTTCGCTAAAGTACCTGAGATGATTATTGCCTCTTCTTGTTCTAAAAACTTTGGTTTATATCGTGAACGTACAGGCATGATCAGCTTTTTATCTGAAAATGCAGAGAAAACAGAAGCTTGTCGAACTAATGCATTAAGTATTGCTCGCGGTATTTATTCAATGCCACCATCTTATGGTGCGGCGTTAGTTGGTCTAATTTTAAAAGATGCCGAATTAACTAAGTTATGGCACGAAGAGCTTGAAGAAATGTGTTCTCGCATGAATGGCCTACGTACATTGCTAGTTAATAAGTTGAATGAGCGTGGTGTTGAGAAAGACTTCAGCTTTATTGAACGTCAAAACGGTATGTTCTCTTTCTTAGGCATTAATAAAGAGCAAATTGATCGCCTACGTAACGAAGATGCAATCTACATGGCGGGTAGCAGCCGAATCAATATTGCAGGTATTTCGAATACTAATGTTGATTATATCGCGGATGCAGTAGCAAAAGTATTATAGTCTTCTCGCTCAAGTCTTATGGTTCATTGTCAGCGCTTACTCACCCCAATCACATAGTAGAGCATATGCTCATGGGGTTTCGAAGCTTGACAGCTTCCCCTAAAACTTGATCGCTTTGACTATATAAGCTTTCATTGTCTTATATTAACTCATAAAAAAAGCGCCAATAGGCGCTTTTTTTGTGTCTGTTTTAAACTCAAGCGGCTTGTACCACTTGAGTTTATTACTTTATCTTAGCTCTGGACTATTACTTAATTACAGCAACAACGCGACGGTTTTTAGCGCGACCTGCTGCAACCATGTTGTCAGCGATAGGTTGCTTTTCACCGTAGCCTTTGGCCACAATTTTAGCTGCATTCACTTTGAAGTTTTTCTCGATATAGTCAACAACCGCTTGTGCACGTTTTTCTGACAATTTTTGGTTGTAAGCAGCTGAACCAATTGAATCAGTGTGACCTTGAATTTCGACATCAGCGTCTGGGTAACGCTTCATGTATTTAGCAACACTAGCTAGTTCATCATGGTATTTGCTGTCAATTGCTAAGCTGTTGTTAGCAAACTGAATGTTTAAGTTAACGTTAATGACTTCTTCTAGTTGTACACGACAACCCATGCTGTCAACTTTGGCGCCGCGCGGTGTGTTTACACAGCGGTCTTTGCTGTTAACAACACCATCGTTATCGCTGTCTAATTCACAACCACGGCTATCAACGCTTATGTTAGCGGCAGTGTTAGGACACATATCTTTCGCATCGATAATGCCGTCGTTATCACCGTCTTTAACCATAGGCGCAACTTCAGTTTTTGCTTTTGGCGCAATTGCACGCTTAGGCTCTGGTGCTTTTTCAGCTTTCTTTTTAGCAACAGGTTTGCTTGATGCTTTTGATTGTCCGCCAAACGAATACTTTAAGCCAATGCCTGGAACAAAGTCCATTTCACCGTCGTCAAAGCTGTATAGCGCATCAACAAAAACGCGTACAGCTAGGTTGTTATCTAGGTATTTATCGTAACCAATACCTGCGCGTAGCGCTTCTTCACTACCTGCAGGCCAGCCACCAAAGTTGTATTTGGCTAAACCTACGCGGGCGTTAATACCGTCGTTTAACGCGCCTTTATAGCTGTGAATGGCCAACAATGAAGCAATATCAAATTCGGTTGAACCTTTAGCATGCGGTACGTCTGCTTCTGAATAAATGTAGTTTAGCTCGGCAGCCCATTTTTCAGTAAATTGAAAGCCGACTGCGCCCCAAGGTGTGATGGGATCTTCCATGTTACGGTCGCCATCAAAAATAACGCCAGCACCACCACCAGAGACATAAACTTTTTCGGTAATAGCATGACCATCTGCAAACGCGTAATTTGCTAAAATGGCTGAAGAAATAAGCGCAGTTGAAAGTAATTTTTTCATTAGATGTTCCTGTAATTTCGTTATTAAATCCGCTTTTAACACTCAGGGACAGGCGATTGGATTATTAGACGCCAAAATCCCTATTACAGCTTGGTTAATTTTTTATGTGGATCCGAGTTATCGGTAAGTATTTGCCGATCCAGCTGGCAAATACTTATGCTTATAAGTTTATCAGAGCTTATGTTAAACCCTTAATACATCAAGCTTTTTTGCTTAGAATGAATTAAACAATGCTTATTCACTTTGTTTAAGTTCTTGCGTATTTTGGATTAGTTTATTGAGCTCACTAATAATATGTCGGCCAATAGGCATGCTTGAGGTAGCCGCCGGTGATGGTGCGTTACAAACATGTAAAGTGCGCTGTGTATTTTTAAATAGAAAGTCGTGAATAAGTTGACCATCTTGGCTAACGGCTTGCGCGCGGATGCCAGTTGGATAAGGCAATAAGTCATCTTTGTTAATGGACGGGCAATATTTTTTCACTTGTTTTAGATATAACACTTTAAACCAAGTATTCATTAGCTCACTATAAGCGCTGCGATAGTAACGGCCTAGCACTTTCCAGAAGCCTTTAAAGCCAATAATTTGTTTGGTATCTTGCCAACTAAAGTTGAATTTTTTGTAACCTTCACGCTTCCAGCCTAATACTGCATTTGGCCCGACTGTCACGGTTCCGTCTATCATCCTTGTTAAGTGGATGCCAAGAAAAGGCAAATCTGGATCCGGCACTGGGTATATCAAGTGTTTTACAACTTGATTGTGTTTATTGTCGAGTCGATAGTATTCACCTCTAAAGGGAACGATTTGGAAATCTAATTCTAGTCCTGCCATTTGTGCTAATCGATCCGCCATTACACCAGCACAACAAATTAAATAGCGTGTTTTAAATCGTCCTTGACTGGTAAACACTTCTACGCAATCGCTAAGTTCATTGATGTTTTGTACTTTGCAATCTAGCCAATATTCGCCGCCCCATTCAACAAAATCTTCCATCATGGCTTGCGTGACTAATGTGTAATCCACAATAGCCGTGTCAGTGATTAGTAGAGCCGCTAAACCTGTAATATTGGGCTCTCGGACCGCTAATTCTTCTGACTCTAGCCATTGGTAGGCTAATTGATTTTTTTGACAACGCTCAGCCAAGGCTTTTAAACGGACTAGTTCTAATGAATTAGTGGCAACAATCAGCTTTCCGCATTGATTAAAAGGAATATCGTGCTGATGACAAAATTGCTTGATGTCTGCCGAGCCTTGTTTACAAAATTGCGCCTTCAAGCTGCCGGGCTGGTAATAAACACCAGCATGGATCACGCCGCTGTTGCGGCCCGTTTGATGTTTTGCTAAGGCGGGTTCTTTTTCTAGCAAAAGTATTTTTAGTTTTGGCTGCTGTTGTTTTAATTGTAATGCGGTGGCTGCGCCTACTATTCCGCCACCTACAATGATAACGTCAGCGTCAAATAAATGGTTGTCTGGCATACAGTTTAACTCGTTATCCCTACGGTGTTTTTCTCTTCTCGTTGAGGTTTTGACTACAGGTTTTACGTTCCAAATGAAACCGATGGTATTGTATCTTGAGCGTGCTAATCAGTTAACTCTACAAGTATGTCAAAATAGTGACAATGTAAATGGCTTAGCTTGTCGCAATAACTATTTTGAACAAAACCATTTTTATTAAAACAATACTGAACAAAATAGTGGAATCAAAAGGTTAAAATCTAAGCGAGAAGACCATTGTAATTAGTACTGGTTTTCAAACCATGATTCAAGGATTAATTTTGCTGATAAAGCATCCACTTTATCTTTTTGTAAATTACGGTAGCCTCCTTGATCAAAAAGTTGCGCTTTAGCGTCCACGGTTGTTAAGCGTTCATCCCAAGTGTCGACAGGAAAGCCAAAACGGCCATGTAAACGATTCGCAAATTTTTTCGCTCTATGAGTGAGCTCTTGCTCGGTGCCATCCATGTTTAATGGTAACCCCACTAATAATAGGTCTGGTCGCCACTCATTAATTATTTTGCCTAGCTCTTGCCAATCAGGAATGCCGTCGCGTGCTTTTATACTTTGTAATGGATTAGCCGTACCCGTAATTTCTTGGCCTGTGGCGATCCCGATACTTTTTACGCCAAAGTCGAACGCCATGATCAGACGTTGGCCTTGTTTGTCATTGGACATGTGAAAATGAAAAATAGTCTATTTAAGTGAATTATACGCTTAGGCGTGGCCTACGTCGCTAGATATTTGCCATGGATTGAAGCCTAACTTTTCGGTGGCGGCTTCCCAACGTTTGTGAATGGGTTGTTTAAAAATGATGTCGCTGTCAGCTTCTATCGTTAACCATGAGTTTTCTTGTAGTTCTTTTTCTAACTGGCCAGCTGACCAGCCAGCGTAACCGAGCGTAATGAGATAATCTTGTGGGCCTAAATCAGCGCCTATCGCTTGTAAAATATCTTTTGAGGTGGTTAGACTTAATTCTTTCGATATATTGATTGAGCTTGCCCATTCATTTTCAGCTTCGCTTCTATGCAAAACAAAGCCGCGCTCAGTACCTACTGGTCCACCGGCATAGACAGGGGTGTCGGTTAAATTATCAGCACTAACATCAATTTTTATTTGTTTGAGCAGTGAATCGAGTTTGATATCAACAGGTTGGTTAATGACTAATCCCATTGCGCCTTCATCATTATGCTCACAAATATAGGTAACCGTTTTAGAAAAATACGGATCTTTCATGGTGGGCATGGCGATAATAAAATGGTTCTCGAGGTTCTGCATAAGCAAAATTAGATATTAGTTGTGTAATGATTATAGGCTTGATTTTCTCAGAACAAAAACCTTTATTTGTTAATTAGCCGCTGTTATTCGCTACTTGTCGAGAGGGTAACCTGAGGTAAGTTTTCGACACTGGTTTGCCGGCTAATCTCAAAAAATGATTGAATATAGCCTTTTGACTTATCGCGGCGTTTTATCGCAGCAAACAACTCACTTTGCACACCGTCTTTACCTAACGACGCCGTTGCGATCAAATTTTGACTTTCGTATTCGTGCACAGCCCAATTGGGCAATACTGCCACGCCCATGTCAGCGGTGACCATTTGCAATATCATTAACGTTTGGTCGACTTTTTTAACTGATTTAGGTTGAGTGTTAACAGGATTAAGAAAGTGCTTAAACACATCTAATCTATTGTTGGCTACAGGGTAAACCAGCAAGTTTTCGCTTTGTAAATCTTTAGGCTCAATATAGTTGCGCTTCGCTAATTTATGGTTCGGAGACGTGACAAGTAGCATTTCAAAGTTAAACAAAGGTTCAAAATGCAGTAAGTCAGACGGATATTTATCAGCCGTAATGACCAGATCCAATTGCCCTTCTTCCAAACCTGGTAGTGCATCAAACATAAAGTCATTATTGAATTCAATATCGACTAACGGCCAGCGTTGTTTAAATTGGCTGATGGCTGGCATGAGCCATTGAAAACAACTGTGGCATTCAATAGCTAAACGCAAGCGGCCTTTATTGCCTTGTTTCAATTCATGTAGCTTTTGTTCAGTATTACTGAGGGCCGGTAGTACTTGGTCGGCTAATTCTAACAAAACTTGGCCTTCTGCAGTTAACTGAACAGGGTTGGTTTTGCGAATAAACAGTGGGTTACCTATGCGTCCTTCAATATCTTTGAGTTGATGTGACAAAGCAGAAGACGACGTATTAAGCCAGTCGGCAGCTTTTGCCAAGGTACCCAATTGGGCAATGGCTTTGATCGTTTTTAAATGGCGAATTTCCAGCATAACGATGACATTGTGATAGATAACAGCTAAACAAGTAGCGTGAATTATACGGTAAGCAGTAAAATTTGCTAGGATCGGTCGATAAAACGCTTAAGAGGAATTCGAATGTTAAAAGCTGGCATATATCGTCATTATAAAGGCAATCTTTATCAAGTTATTGATGTTGCACGTCATAGCGAAACTGAAGAATATTTAGTGGTTTATCGCCCAGAATATGGAGATCGTGATTTGTGGGTTAGACCGTTAGATATGTTCACCGAGTCTGTGACTAAAGATGGCGTCACTCAAGATCGGTTTACTTACGTTGCCGCCTCTATGGCAGATTTATAGTCTTCTCGCTCAGGTCTTATGGTTCATTGTCAGCGCTTACTCTCGACTTTGCTTGCATGGATGTAAGTACTTAGGTTTCGTCTGGAACGAGAAACCTGCCCCTAAAACCTGATCGCTTTTACTATTTATAACCAAGGTGTTAACTCATGGAATAATATTTGCTTAAGCTAATCAAAGACATTTTTTTGACAGCTATCTAAAAGTGAATTGTCCATGAGTTGTTTACGACTGTTTATTATTGATTTTCGCCGGTTGGCCATTGTTGGTTGGGTCGCCATACTCAGTGCCTGTGGTGGATCACTAAGTGGTGAAGGTACAACAGATGAAGAAAATACAGCGCTGCGTGTTATTGTTGGTAACGATTTAACGGTAGCTGAGCTATCTGAAATTACTATTACCAGCTTTGTAAACGGCGATAATGAACCTTACACCTATCTGTGGCAAGTTCAGCCCGCGCAATATGCAGATACCATTAGTCGCGATGATGCCGCTGAATTAACCTTTACCGCTCCTGATGTGACGGTGACAGAGTCGGTGACATTATTTTTGGCCGTTACTGATGCTGTGGGTAATGTAGCCACCGCGTCAAAAAAAATTACGGTTGAACCGATTAGCTCACCGCCTATTGTTGCTTTGACACAAGCGCAAACGGGGCAAAAAAAATTCAGTGTTGAATCCGGTATCGGCTTTAGTTTGTCGGCAAACTGGATAGATGCCGAGGACCAAACTGCGGTTAGCGTAGCACGTTTGCGTTTAGAGCAAATTTCAGGTTCACCGATTGATAATGTCCCAGCAGGTGGGATAAGACGCGACTTTATCGCCTCTAATTTAACGCCAACTGTCACTGAGCTTATCGCTAACAATGAATTTATTAATCTTAGTACGCAAACCGTAACCTTAAGGTTTACTTTGGAGGTTACCGACACCAGTACTATTACTGTGACTGATCAAGTCGAGGTCGATATATTACCTGCGGTTGTTTCTTTACCTAACGTGAGTGCGGGTAGCGATATTGTGACTTATGAAGGCCAAACCGTTACCTTAAATGGTACGGCTAACACCAGTAACTTACAGTGGCGTCAAGCGGCTGGCACGGTGCCAGTGGCTATAATTAATAATACCTCACCGGTGGCGCGTTTTACCGCCCCCGCCGTTTCTGAAGATACACAATTTCAATTTACGTTACGCGCAACAAACAGTAATGGTTTTCGCGATGATACTGTTGGTGTGTTAGTTAGACCCATTTCTACCTTCGACGGTTTCAACGATACTGGGATTAACACCTGTGCCAGTGCTACCAGTAATTTAACACCGTTACCATCACCGCCGGCAACGCCTTCTTGTGCCTCGCTTTCTTATCCTGGGCAAGATGCTGAAGTTGGGCGAGATCCAACGAGCCTGAGTCAGTCTATTGCCAAGCGTGGTAGTGGCGAACTCGGCTTTGATTTCACCAAGTTAGATGCAAATGGTGATGAGATTAATAACGGTACACATACCTGTATACGAGATAACGTGACTGAACTGATCTGGGAAGTGAAAACCACAACGGGTTATCGCAGTTACAATAGTACGTTTAGTTGGCGTAATACGGATACGGCAACCAGTGGTAACAGTGAGGGATTAGCCAATGGTGGCAGTTGTACCACTGAGGTTGGTGTATTAACCAGTTGTGATACGGAAGCTTATGTAACCGCGATTAATACCGTCGGCTTATGCGGTGCGAATGATTGGCGATTACCAACAATGCAAGAACTGACATCTATTTTTAACTTTGGTCGATTAGGCGATCGTTTCGCACGCGATGTTGATGGTAGTGAACTGTGGCCAGAACATGCATCGGATAGCGTATTGTATTGGACAAGTCAGCCTAGTGCATTTGGTATTGGTACGACAGACACAGCCCCTAATGCATGGATGATAGACAGTGTGACAGGTAACGATTTTGCGCGTCTTAAATCAACTCCAGGGCGTATTATTTTAGTTAGAGGAGCGCCAGAAAGTGCAGAGTAAATCTATATTGAGCTTAATGTTAGCGACATTAGTGTTTGGCCAAACTGTACAGGCGGCCCAAGTTTGTTTATCGGGTGCAACGCCTAGTACACCGACAGAGCAATTCAATGTCGACACAACAACTGGGATTGCCACTGATCAAAAAACCGGTTTAAGTTGGTTTGTTTGTTCTGCCGGTTTAACTTGGAACGCGACAACTGGAGCTTGCGAAGGCACGGCGAATACATATAGCTGGCAAGATGCCTTAACCTATGCAGATACATTTGAATACGCCAATTTCACGGATTGGCGTTTACCCAATATTAAAGAATTAATGTCGATAATTGAGCGCCAATGCTCGACACCCGCCATTAATATTACCGTGTTTACTGACAATTTAACGGAGCGCTATTGGAGTAGTTCACCTGTTATAGCAAGCGACGGTAATGGCGGTGTGGTTGGCGATACGGTTTGGGCCGTATCATTTGAAGAGGGTAGTAATAACACGCCTTTAAAAACCAGTAATTCGTTAGTGCGTTTAGTACGTAAAGTTCAATAGTGTGGCTGTAAAAGTCAATAAATTGATATTTCACTAAGCTCTTGAAATTATTGAGCTTAGTGATTTTTTCTTACCAACTTAGCTTTTATTAATGGAATAAAAGGCTTTATCACCATATTTTTCTTTTGTTTGACTTAATTTTTAAGCACAAATAAATGTCATTTTGTTCAGATTATTAACTAGTTTTGCCAGTCAAGCTCAATTAAGCTAGCCTTTTACCGTTCACCTTTTATTTGGCTCGTGTTTGTGAGAGATTTTCAACAAGCTCAGTGCGTCACTATGCAACCTGAGTTGGCAGAAGAGTATGCTGTTGCGTTCTGCATCAATGATATTAGCTACGCCGTTATGATGGCGTCGCCGCATGATTTGGAAGATTTTGCCTTTGGTTTTCTGTTTGCAGAAAAGCTAATTTCAAACCCTAATCAAGTTCATGATATCAAGGTAAGCTTAATGCCAAATGAGGCAATGGCTGAAATTAATGTGACGTTGGCTAATCGTTGTTTAGAGAATCTACGCGCTAAGAAACGTAACCTCGCCGGAGCCAGCGGCTGCGGTATTTGTGGTGTAGAAGCGTTGCAGCAAGCCTTACCTGCTGTTGACGTGGTTGCAAAGCAAGAGGTTATTTCATTGGCGGCCATTGCCAACTTACGCCAACAGTGCCAGCAATGGCAGGGATTGGCAAAAAATACGGGGGCGCTGCACGGCGCTTTTTTACTTGATTTGTCCGGTAAAATAATCGAGTCGCGCGAAGATATTGGTCGGCATAATGCCCTAGATAAACTGATTGGTGCCTGTTTACGTAACCTTAATTTTCAAGCAGATCATGTTGCCATTTTGCTTACCAGCCGCTGTGGTGTCGAACTGGTTTATAAAGTTGCCAATTTGGGCGTGGCTAATCTTGTCAGTTTGTCAGCCCCCAGCCAGCTTGCGTTGAATATTGCGCATCAAGCTAATCTCAATTTAATTCACTTAACTAAACTTGATGGCCCTCGCGTGCTGAATCAAGCCTATTCTGATACGAGGACATTGTCATGAGTAAGCAACCTGAAAAAGCTGGCGGTTTAGCGTCGTTACAATCGACGGTTAAGCATGTGTGGAAAAGTCAGCAAGCCAAAACCAATATTAAGAATTTGATGCGTGCCAATCAAGCACATGGCTTTGATTGCCCCGGTTGTGCTTGGGGTGATCAAAAGGAAGGGTTAATTCAATTTTGTGAAAATGGCGCAAAAGCGATTGCTTGGGAGTCGACCAATAAAAAAGTCGATGCTGCTTTTTTCCAACAACACACTGTCACGCAATTACTCAAGCAAAGTGATTATTGGTTAGAGTACCAAGGGCGGCTAACTCAACCTGTGCGTTACAACGCAGAGACAGATAAATATCAAGCCATTGAGTGGCAGCAAGCTTTTGATTTAATTGCTGATAAATTGCAATCTTTGGCTTCGCCAGATGAAGCTGAATTTTATACATCGGGTCGTGCGAGTAACGAAGTGTCTTTTGTGTATCAGTTATTGGGGCGTTTGTACGGTACCAATAATTTTCCCGATTGTTCTAACATGTGTCATGAAGCCAGTGGTGTTGCGTTAAATCAAGCAATAGGTGTGGGTAAAGGCACTGTCGTGTTGGATGATTTTGATCAAGCTGACGCCATTTTTGTATTTGGGCAAAACCCAGGTTCCAACCATCCGCGTATGATGAACGCCTTGCGTCGTGCTGCACGAAAGGGCTGTAAAATTGTATCCTTTAATAATTTAAAAGAAGTGGCGCTTAAGCGTTTTGCCAGCCCGCAAAGTCCAGTTGAGTTGTTAACGCCAGCGGCGACTGAAATTAGCCATTTGTATTTTAGCCCCAAACTGGGCGGAGACATGGCAGCGATAAGGGGCATGGTAAAAACCTTGTTGGCATGGCAAGCAGAAGCTGAAAAAACAGCGCAAGCTGATGTGATAGATAAAGCGTTTATTGAACAACACACAGTGGATTTTACCGCCTATTGCCAGCAAGTTGAATCAACCTCGTGGCAACAAATTGAGCAACAGTCCGGCTTAAGTCGAGCGGATATTGAAGCGGCTACCCAAGTTTTTAGCCGAGCAGATAAGGTTATTTGTACTTGGGCGATGGGGATCACTCAGCATAAACATTCAGTGGCAACGATACGCGAAATCGTAAACTTGCAGTTAATGACGGGTAATATTGGTAAGGCAGGTGCTGGTTTATGCCCAGTGCGCGGCCATAGTAATGTTCAGGGTAATCGCACCATGGGCATAAACGATAAACCAAAGCAGGCATTTTTGGATGCGATGCAGGCTTATTTTAATGTACCTATGCCGCAAGAACCTGGTCATAATGTTTATCACGCTTTAAATGCTTTCTTACAGAAAAAAAGCAAGGTGCTAATCTGCCTTGGTGGTAATTTAGCGGCGGCTGCGCCAGATACAGAACAAACCTATCAAGCGATGCGCAATACTGAGTTGAATGTGCAAATCAGCACAAAACTTAATCGCAGCCATTTAATGGTAGGTCAAGACGCCTTGATATTACCCTGTTTGGGCCGAACCGAGATTGATCGTCAAGCAAGTGGTGAACAAGCTATCACAGTCGAAGATACCTTTAGTATGGTTCATGCGTCACAGGGCAAAGTGGAACCGCTTGATCCACAATTAAAGTCAGAAGTGGCTATTATTTGTGGTATTGCACAAGCGACACTGGGTAATGAATTAATTAATTGGCCAAGTTTAGTTGACGACTATAGTTTGATCCGCGACATGGTTGCTCAGGTGATCCCAGGCTTTACAGGCTTCAATGATAAAATTTTGCAACCTGGTGGCTTTTATTTGGGGAACAGTGCGGCGGATTTGCATTGGCTAAATAGCGCGGGTAAAGCGGAATTTAGTCAAGATGTGCTGCCCACTTGCATTATTAATGATGCGGTACATAGCATGGTTGAAGGTAAAAAACAGCCGATATTAACCTTACAAACCTTACGATCGCATGACCAGTATAATACGACGATTTACGGTATGGATGATAGATACCGTGGTATTGCCGGTGAGCGTAAGATTTTGTTTATTAATGAACAAGACGCTAAACGGCAAAAACTACAGCAGGGTGATAAGGTGCAAATCACATCCATTTGGCCAGATAATCAAAGTCGTAAAGTCGATGGTTTCAAGATTGAAATTTATGACATCCCCGAAGGCAATTTAGCGGCTTACTACCCTGAAACAAACCCTTTGGTGCCTTTAGATAGCGTGGGTGATGGCTCTTACACGCCAACTTCAAAATCTGTACCTGTGATAATAGAAAAATCGATGCAAGCCGAGTCTATAATTTAAACCCTAGGTTAGTGGCTGTTCGTCACTAGCCAAATTCATCTCATTTATTCTGACGTTAATCTTGTCATATTGTTTTTTGTGGTCGATATCCATTAACCTGAGCTTAGTTAATGTTTTAGGCTAACAACGTGGCGTATGAAGGCTTGGTGTCATTTTATTGGTGTTTTATTTTTAGGTTTGCTATCGGGTTCGGCCAGTGCCATTGATGAATGCAAAATCGACGTTGAGCTGGGCTTGGTTATCAATCAGCGCCATATTCGGGTGCTAGATAATCATAGAACCCTTGTACAATATAATCATCCTAGTCAGATTATTGTGAAAGGGCAGGTCATTGAATTAACACCTGAACAGCAAAGTTTAGTTAAAGACTACATTACAACTGTGCAGTCTCAGGTGCCAGACTATATTGATCTCATTGTTGAAGGTTCTCATATCGCTGCGCGTTGGCTAAACGAACTGGCTGCCAGTTTACATGGTGAAAATAGTGAAAATCACAATCGAGTGCGTGGCCAAGTGGAGCACGTGGTTTTTCAAATTATGGAAAAATTTAACCATAAAGATGAAAATTTCTATTTAGGACCGCAGAGCCTTTACACGTTAGAACAAACGATTAATCAACAATTTTCAGAGCAAATGCGCATTACTTTGACAGATCACCTGAATATGTTGGTCAGTGCAGTTATCGATGATACTGATGATTTTAAAGCGAATATGCAGCGTTTTGGCGTAGAGTTAAGTAATTTGTCGCAAGATGTTGTCAAAGAATTAGAGCAAAAATCCGGTAATCTCGACAAAAAGTCCCAAGAGTTTTGCCAGCAAGTGGTTAATATCGACTTACTTGAGACTCAATTGCAGCATCAAATCCCAGAGTTGGCCGAAATTAATGTGTTTAACATCAGATAAGTATAGTCAAAGCGATCAGGTTTTAGGGGCAGCCATCAAAGCTACCGCGTCCTGCTCACGCCCCTTACCTGCATCCATGCAGGCAAGCTTCGAAACCCCATGAGCATATGCTCTATTATGTGATTGGGGTTGCCTAAAGGGATTTAGGTAGTAGGACGACGCAGGAGCCACAGGTTTCCTGTTCCCGACGAAACCTAAGTACTTACATCCATGTAAGCAAAGTCGAGAGTAAGCGCAGACAATAAACCATAAGGCCTGAGCGAGAAGACTATAGCTTGACTACTCTGACATAGCGACAGCTTGAGCTTGTTGTATTTTGTAAAGCCAAGCTTTTAAATCTAATGGTTTGCTTAATAAGTAGCCTTGATAAATATCGCAGCCACGCTCAGCTAAGTAAGACTGTTGCCATTTATTTTCGATTCCTTCTGCGACCGTTTGTACCCCTAATGATTTTGCCATTTGCAAGATAGTATTAACGATGGGCACTTGTGCTGAGTTGTCATTGATGGCTTCAACAAAAAAACGGTCAATTTTTAACTCGTGGATCGGCAATGCCTGTAAGTAACTCAAACTTGAGTAACCTGTGCCAAAATCGTCTATTGAAAAGCGAAATCCGTATTTAGAGAGCAACAACATGCGTTGCTTAACTAAATCAATGTCTGTAACTAGAGTCGTTTCGGTAATTTCTAGCATGAGTTCCTGTGGCGATATTTCCCAAAGTTGACTTTGGTGCAGTAACTCTTGGCAAAACTTGGGTTGAATAAGCTGTTTAGCGCTTAGGTTAACGGCAATAACCGTATGTATACCTTGATGATTCAATTCATTAAGCAGTTGGCAAACACTATTTAATACCCAGCGTCCTATTTGAATAATATCGCCATTATCTTCAGCGATTGGAATAAATTCTGCTGGGGAAACCGATCCAAAAGTGGTCGAGCGCCAGCGAATTAACGCCTCAGACGCAACTATGTTACCCGCAGTATTATATTGTGGCTGCAGCTGTAAATAGAACTCATTTTTATTAAGTGCCAATTGTAAGCTGCTAGCTATGAGCGAACGTCGTTCAAATTCGGCGTATTGCTTGTTATCGATTATTGAGTGGGTATTACCCCCTTTGCTTTTTGCTTGGCTTTTCGCAAACTCTAAAAGTTGGATAAAACGCTCACAATTTAAACTGTTGGCAAAAGTAAAAGCGGAACCTATGCTAATGGTTAGGTGATGTATGTGTTCAGCTATTGCCATTTCATCAGATACAGACTGCAAAATGGCTTGGCTTAATTTGGCTATAGTTAACAATTCGTTTTCAATGCCATCGGATAATGGTGTTTGATGCAGCAAGAAAAAACTATCAGCTGTATTGCGGTATAGTTTAAACGTTTTTGGCAGTAGGGCATTGATACGTTGCGCAATCATATTGAGCGCATAATTACCGGTTGTTTTGCCGTAAGTGAGATTAATTTGTCCGAATCTATCAATATCCAATAAACTAGCATAGATCTGGGATTGAGTTAGGCTGGCTTTATTGAGTAAATCTTGCAAGTCTCGTTCAAATGATATGCGGTTTGGTAAGTCGGTTAGTCCATCAAAGTAGGCGAGTTGGTAAATTTTATCTTGGGCTTCTTTTCGTTCAGAAATATCCTTGATGATCCCGATAAATACGCGTTGGTTGTTTTGGATCACTTCCGACAATGAGAGCTCCATTGGAAACTCATTACCATTTGCTCTAATGGCAGGCAATTCGCGACCCACACCGATAATTTTAGCTTTACCCGTATTTAAGTAGCTGGTGACATACTTTTGATGCATATTGGCATAGGGCTGTGGCATTAACACAGAAACATTTTTGCCGACCAACTCAACTTCCTTACTAAGAAATATTTTTTCTACTGAGCGATTCGCTGACAATATAGTACCGTGATCGTTTACGGTAATGACAGCATCGTTTAAGTTATTGATAATAGTGGCTAAATAAGCTGAAGTATCTTGTTCGTGACTAATTAATGCTTTTTCTCGAGTTATGTCTTCAAAAGCGCCATAAATATGTGTCACGACTCCTTGGTGTTTACGTACTTTACCTGTTGTTCTTATCCATTTTTTTCGACCTTGTGCATCAATAAACCTAAGTTCTTCGTCATAAGGAATATGCTGCTCAATTGCTTGCTGAAAGCACTGACCTATGATGAGACCCGCATCGTTAGGGTAATGTTGAATACCGATGTCAGCCGTGATAGGACTACCAATTTCTAAGCCATAAATTCGGTATGTTTCATCTGTCCATATCATGGATTGATCGGCTAAGTTGTATTCCCAACCACCAACTGAAGCGAGTTGCTCAATTTCATTTAGTAGCTCATTTTGATGGAGTAGATCCATCTGATTTTTTTGATTGTTATGGGTAATGTACGCGTTGGCAAGGGCGAAAATTTGATTGCATAGTAGGCTAAACTTAAATGACGACCAATCGTCGAATCGCGTATCAGCCCCTAAAATTAACAATCCTGTAATGCATTGGGCGTCGGACATGGGAAAGATAAGTAGGTCAGTCCATCGCCCATCGCTTGTCATCATTTGTTCAAAGGCTATACGCTTCTCTCTTGGTAAGTGTGAGAAAAATATAGGTTGACCCTTATTTAACATTGCCATGATATTTTCGTATATTAGCTGGTCATTTATTTTGCTGCCAAGACAATTTTCAACATCGGCAGCCGATACGCGGCAATGAAAAGTTTGTTCCTTATTATCGGTAGACCATAGGCTTGAACAAGGTAGCGCAAAGTCGCTGTTTAGCTTGTTTAAGGCCTGTTGGAAAGTTGATTCCAGTTGTTCTTGTTGATCACAAACGCGTTGTTGCAGACGGCATAAGTCCGTTAAATAGCCAATTTTGTTCATACGAGACGACTAAACTACGATGAAGTGGCAGAATTGTGAACAAAAGTGCTGAGCTAGGCTAGTCAAGTGCAAAGCAAAATTGAATTAGCTTGATCTAACTCAATTAAATTAGCATTTCGAGCAGTTCGTTTAGGTATCTGTGACCAAGGGGGGTGACTTGCCAGTGTTGATTGTGGCTGTCTATAAAGCCTTTGCTTGTGGCTTGGTTGATAAATTCACTAACATCGTCAATTACTAGACCCGTATACGCACTAAATTCATCATGTGGGATGGCTTCCATTAAACGACAGCGATTAATGAAGTAATTAAACGCGAGGTCGTCTTGACTAATTTCGTTGCTTTCGAATAAATAGTCTTTGGCAAGATCCATATATCCAGTCGGGTGCTTTACTTTCTCTGTTCTAATAATCCGCTTTTCATTGGCTAGGGTTATTTTGCCATGTGCACCACAGCCAATGCCTAAGTAATCGCCAAACCGCCAATAATTTAAATTGTGCTGACATTGATGACCTGGTTTGGCATAAGCACTGATCTCATATTGTTGGTAACCATTTGTGGTAAGTAATTGATGCCCCTGTTCTTGTATTGCCCACAACGCATCGTCTTCAGGCAATATCGGCGGTTTTGAGCCAAATAAAGTATTGGGTTCTATGGTTAATTGATACCAACTTAAATGAGGTGGAGATTGGTCAAGGGCGGTATTTAGATCGTATAGTGCGTCCTGTAACGACTGGTCGGGTAGGCCGTGCATTAAATCTAAATTAAAACTATTTATCGGTAATTGCTGGGCTAAGTTAGCGGCATTAATGGCTTCGTTGGCATTATGTATGCGGCCAAGCTTTTGCAGTTTTTCTGCTTGTAAGGATTGCACCCCGATTGAAAAACGATTGATCCCAGCTTGGATAAAGCTGGCTAATTTTTCGGTTTCAACCGTGCCAGGGTTGGCTTCTAAGGTTATTTCACAGTTATCTTTTAGTTCGACGAGTGATTGAACCCCAGACAAAATTTGCTGGATCCCTTTAGCTGAAAACAGGCTAGGCGTACCGCCACCAAAAAAGATCGAGTGGATTTTTCGACCTTGAACATAGTGTAAATCTTGTTTTAAGTCATCTAACAAACAAGCAATATAGGTTGACTCGGGAATAGTATTGCCAACGGTTTGTGATGAGTTTTTGTGAGTTGCATGTGAGTTAAAGTCACAATACGGACACTTCTGTACACACCAAGGTATATGAATATAAAGACTTAAGGGCGGTAGCGTTAACGCCATGGTTATACCTGAGATTGTAGTTTATCTAATAGTTGCGTGAGCGCTTGTCCGCGGTGACTGATCTTATTTTTTTCAGCTTTGCTCAAATCTGCCGAAGTACAATGATGGCTATCTAACCAAAATAAAGGATCGTAACCAAAACCATTGCTACCTGAACGTTGTTCGGTAATACGCCCCTGCCATGAACCTTGACAAATTATCGGGGTCGGATCGTCTTTATGACGCATGAATACTAACACGCACTGAAATCTTGCCGTGCGTTGCTCTGGCTGTACACCTTGTAATTCAGCGAGTAATTTTTGGTTATTTTTTTCATCAGTGGCATTGTCACCACTATAACGCGCTGAATAAATACCAGGCGCGCCTTTTAAATAATCAACTTCAATACCAGAATCGTCTGCAATTGCGGGTAAACCGGTAGCTGCTGCGGCGTGTCTTGCTTTAATAATGGCATTTTCGACAAATGTGGTACCCGTTTCGGCTACTGATGACACATTAAATTCACTTTGGGCGACGACATCAATCGATAAAGGTTCAAGCATGGCGCTTAACTCTTTTACTTTGCCTTGGTTACCGGTTGCGAGTACGATTTTTTGCATTGAAATATCCTAGTAAAGTTTTTGCCAGTTTTTGTGTTGATTGGCATCTTTAGTGAGTACGACGACTTCGCATTTCGCTACGTAATCTTGTAATGCTAATTTGTATTTAGGGGCGAAAAGTAACCATAAATTACCTAAACCAAAAACCGAGCTGGCTAAACGGATTAAGGCTTGTTTTTTACTAATGTCATGACCGGATTCATTTTGAATTCTTAGACGCCATGCTTTCATTCCTACGGTTTGTCCACCTTGGCTCCAAAACCAAATATAAAAATAACAAACACAGCTTAATACATATATTTGAAACAGAATGTGGATTACAGTATGAGCTTGTAGCCAAGCCGCTAAATCTTGATGGCCTGTGGTGGTGAATAGTCCTAGGGTTTGCGCTAGCCCTAAAAAAAACATGCCTATGGCTGCGGCGGCTAAAGCTAGGGCACAGACAACAAGAGAATCGTAAATAATAGCGGCGATGCGCCTTATAAGCCCTGCGCGGGCAAAGCCATTTTTAGAGATGATATCGGGCATAGAAAAGCGTCACAAAATAATGTCGCGCTATGCTAGCAAATATTAGCGTTGGATCAACTTGAAGCATCTATCAATTTTTGTTCTCTTATATCACTTAACATATAGTTGAATGATTAAATCAAACTGGACGGTCTAATTTTAGTCAAAGCGATCGAGTTTTAGGGGAAGCCGTCAAGCTTCGAGGCCCCATGAGCATATGCTCTATTATGTGATTGGGGTGAGTAAGCGCCGACAATGAACCATAAAACTTGAGCGAGAAGACTATAGACTGTTGGAAAGTTTAGGAAGTAATAATGGGAATATTTTCGTTTGGCATTGGTATGGCAAATCGGTTTTCGTTTTCGGTTAAGTTTCTTTTAATTGGTGCCGTATTTACCGGTTTGATGTTATACGCGGGTGGACAAATATATTTTTCTACGGCCAATGATATTGGCAAATTGAATAGAGAATTAATGGCTAATGACTTACTTAAACAGTTAAGGCCTATGTTGTATGCACCTGAGCGCTCGACCATTGCCAGCTGGCGACGTTTTGAGCAAAAAATGGCTGAGGCCGATGTCACTGTGTCGAATAAAACACGCACTAATTTAAATCAGGTGCTGGGTGACGACGATAGCAATATCTCAACACGCTTTAACGGTTTAAATACCTTGCATCGAGAAATTTTAGCCAGTTCAGGCTTAAAATCCGATGCTGATCATGCCGCGCACTTTTTTATTGAAATCGCCTATTTACAGCATCCCAAGCTGGCGTATTTAATGGAAGTTTTGCAAGAGAATACGAAACAAGTTGTTAGCCGCGGTTCGTTTACGCCAGATTCGTTTTTGGCTTTAACAGATTCACAAAATCAAGTTTTACAGCTGTTACATGAAGTCGAGCTTGATGTGCAAATTCTAACTCAAGAACGTCCTGAAACTGCCAAATTATTAAGTCGAGCAACCGAACTGGTTGAGCAATTTGCGACTATGGTTAAGGCGCGTATTCTTGACCCTGATACCATAGCTATCAATATTAGTCAGTTGCAATCGCATATAACGCAAGTTGATGATGCAATGCAGAAAATTTTAGCGATCAGTACTGAAAGCCTCGAAACATCTTTAACTGAGCGTTTAGCCGCAAAACAAAGTACGCAGGTGATTATACTGGCGCTATTTACTAGTTTTGGTGGATTTACTCTTTATATTTTGCTGTGCATTGGTAAATCTATTCGCGTCAATGCCGATTTAGTCAGCCGTTATACCAATGCCGTTGCGGGTGGTGATTTAAGTCAGTCATTGTCGATCCCTTCTAACGATTCATTAGGTGAGATTGGCAATTATTTAAATGCAACCGTAAATGAATTGCATAGCAAAATTCAGCAGATTGACCTAGCTAACCAACATATTCAAACCGCAACTAATACGGTTGGGCAGAGTGTGCGCCATTCGTTTATGCAAGTGGAAGAGCAGCAAACACAAACTGAGCTAGTCGCAGCAGCCACCGAACAGATGGCGTCTACTGTATCTGAAGTGGCCAATAATGCCGAAACGGCGGCTCTTGCAACTAAAAGTGCAAATGATGCGGCGCATAAAGGGCGTGACTTTGTTTTTGCGACGATAGACAAAATTGATACGTTAGCCAATGACATAAACCTTGCTAGTGAAGCGATTAATCATTTGCAGCAAGAAGTATTAAAGATTTCAAGTGTGTTAGAGGTCATTACCACTATTGCTGATCAAACGAATTTGTTGGCATTGAATGCAGCAATAGAAGCGGCTCGCGCTGGCGAACATGGTCGTGGTTTTGCGGTTGTCGCGGAAGAGGTGCGTTCACTGGCGCAAAAAACCCAAACGTCGACGGAGGAAATTAGCAAGATGATCAGTACTTTGCAGCAGGGAGCTAAAACCTCAGTTGATGTAATGGACAATAGCCAAATTAGTGCTAAACAATCTGTTGATATGATCACTCAGGCAGGCGAGATGTTAGATAACATTCAAAAGGCCATTGAAGAAATCAATGAACAAAATGCCCAAGTCGCCACCGCGACTGAAGAGCAAAGCATGGTCGCTAAAGAGATCAGTAATAATACTGAAAACTTAAAAGTTGCCACTAAGCAAATCACTGACTGTATTGAGCAAATTGTTGAATCCAATAGTGGATTAGAATCTGATGCCCATTCACTTAGTAATTTGGTGTCAGCGTTTAAATTAAGAAGCTAATAGCTGAGATAAAGCGAAATTGCACTGAACTTTTTGTTATCTATAGTCAAAGCGATCGGGTCTTAGGGGAAGCCGTCAAGCTTCGAGACCCCATGAGCATATGCTCTACTATGTGATTGGGGCGAGTAAGCGCTGACAATGAACCATAAGACCTGAGCGAGAAGACTATAATTATCTAAAACGTTAACTCTATCAATAAGGTAAGCAAATATTAGCGGAATTATTCGTGAAAGTTTGCTTACCTTGACTAATCAGCAAATACTAGATGGTAATCATTGCAACTATGGGTCGGCAGACTCTGAGTTTAAGGCTTAGGTTTTTCTGAAACGGTTAACCTAAACTTAAATTCCGCTGGCCATGATTACATAATTAAACAAGCGAGAGATTAATGAATATAGCGCAACTCACTCAACATACATTGGATAACATAGGCAAATTGGTATTGGGTAAAGAGTCGCAAATTCGCTTGGCTTTGTGTTGTTTATTTGCTCGCGGCCATTTGTTAATTGAAGATTTACCCGGAATGGGTAAAACCACTTTGTCCCATGCTTTAGCCCAAGTGATGGGGCTATCTTATCGTCGAGTGCAGTTTACATCAGATTTACTACCGGCTGATATTGTGGGGGTGTCAATTTTTAAACCAGAAACCCAGTTGTTCGAGTTTCATCAAGGGCCTATTTTTTCGCAAATTTTATTAGCGGATGAAATTAATCGCGCTAGCCCGAAAACGCAAAGTGCGCTGTTAGAGGCAATGGAAGAACGGCAGGTCACCGTTGACGGTAAAACCTCCAAGTTGCCTGAACCATTTTTTGTTATTGCTACGCAAAACCCTTTGCATCAGTCGGGCACCTTTCCCTTACCTGAAAGTCAGCTTGATCGCTTTTTGGTTAGGATCACCTTAGGTTATCCAGAGCAAGAAGCAGAGATGGCCATGCTGATGAATAATAAACCTGTCGCTTTGGAGTCGTTACCCGTTTGTATTTCACCCGAGCAGTTATTGGCTATTCAGCAACAAGTTCATCAAGTGACGGTGACTGAATCGTTAGTTGAGTATTTACTTAAATTAGTTAAAGAAAGTCGGGAAAATAGTGAATTTGCGATGGGGTTATCGCCACGGGCATCGAAAGCGTTATTACTAACTGCGAAAGCTTGGGCGTTAATGGCGGGGCGAGATTATGTAACAGCAGATGATTTACAAGCCATTTTACCCGCTGTGGCTGAACATAGATTAAATCAACAATCTATGGCTATGGAATCGGGGTTATCGCAGCGCCTTTTGAGTTTAGTTGAGCCACTTTAATATAGGTGGCGCAAAATGTTTAAAATCCAAGCTAAACCGCGTTTTTTAAGTCGATTCTTGAATAAGCGTTTACCTGCTAAACGTAGGCATGAGCTTAATTATAACACCCTTTTTATATTGCCAAGCCGAGCGGGCGTGGCTGTCATTTTAGTGGCTTTTGCTATTTATGTGATGGGCACCAATTATGCTAATAATCTGGTTTTATTATTGGCTTATATTGTTACTGCTCTATTGATATCCGCCATTTTTTATAGCTTTTTTAATTTGAGTCGCTTGCAAATTCAAATTGAAGCGAGTCAGCCAATTTATTTAGGACAAAAACTGCAGCAACACTTTCGCGTGACTAATCAAAGAGCCGCCTATGCGGTTGAGTTTCTCTACGCAAAGCAACAGCTTGAATTTGATTTACCTGAGCCCGGATCGCACACCGTGAGTTTTGATTATATGCCAGAGCAACGCGGTTGGTTTGAACCAGACCGATTGCGTATATCGAGTCAGGCACCATTTATGCTGTATACGGTTTGGAGTTTGCCACAATTTGCTATTCGGCAATTAGTCTATCCCAAACCACTGGCTTGTCCAGAATGGTTAGCGGGTACTGGCCAAGATGACAGTGACGAGGGTGAAGCAAATCAAAAAAGTCATGATGTGAATGATTTTTATGGCTTGCGAGAATATGTAGCAACCGACCCACTTAAGCATGTGGCGTGGAAGCATTTAGCAAAGGGGAAAGGTTGGTTAACTAAACAGTTTTCAGGACAGGAATCTGAGCTGAAATGGTTTAGCTATCGGTTAATCTATTCGCATTGTGCTAGCCAAAATACGCAATTAACGGGTAATGAATTGCATGAGATGACGTTATCTAAGCTAACTTGGTTAGTACAACAGGCTCATTTAGGCCAAGCCGTTTTTGGCTTGCAATTGCCTAATCAATCATTTCCTCCTGATCAAGGTGAGCAGCATTTAGAGCGTTGCTTAAAAGCCTTAGCATTATCTGAAGTAGGCTTGTGATGACAGTTGTTGTTCGTAATACGCAAACCAATTTAAGTCGGGCGCAATTATACAAAATGCTGGGCTTTATGTTTGTTTCACAAAGTATTTTGTTGACCTACCAAGCTGTACAGCATGTTAATTGGGTGATCTTTTTTTACATACTATGTGCTATTTGGCGCTTTACCGAAATTCAAAAACTCGTGCCGCCGATCACGAAAACCTTAAAAAGCAGTTGCTTTGTGGTGGGGATTATTTTGGTTGGCGCTACTGCTATTGAACATACTATTTTAACAGCCTTGTTTGTTATGTTATGTGTGGCAATTTCCTTAAAGTTATTAGAGTTTAATACCAGTCGCGATCTGTTTGGTATCTTGGTTATTCAGTTATTTTTAACTGCCAGTACAGTGCTGTTCTTTTTCGATTTGCATCATGTTTTGTTACTGACTTTATCTTTATTCCTCATTCTTGCTTGTTTAGTTCAATTTAAGTTACCTAATTTAGCATTAGCCGATAGTTTAAAACGCAGCGGTCAATTGGCTTTGTTTAGTTTACCTATGGCGTTATTTTTATTTTTTATGATGCCTCAGTTACCGCCATTGTGGAAAATGGCCAAACCTAAAGCGGCACCAACAGGTTTAAGTGAGGATGTTAAGCCGGGTGATATTGCTGATTTGGCTGGCAGTAATAAATTAGCATTTAGGGTTGAGTTTCAAAGTACAGCGCCTAAAAATGATCAGCTCTATTGGCGCACTATAGTGCATGAAGAATTTGATGGTGAATCGTGGAAAATGTCACCGGTTATGCGTCGCTGGTTAAAACAGCCGAAACACCGTCGATATCGAACGCCTGTTGATGTATATCAGTTTAATAATACGAACTGGCAATACAATGTTATTTTAGAGGCGTCATATCAACCTTGGATGCCCGCTCTGAGTTTAGCTAGTAGTCAAGACAGTCAGGTTGCGCTATCACCTAACTTAACTTTAGTGAATGAGCAAATATTCAGTAAAGCGACTCAATATAAGGTGGTGTCCTATCAGCAATTGTTGTCTGAGCCTCAGTTAAATTATGCACGTTGGCAAAACTTACAATTACCAGCTCAGGGCAATGAGCGTACCCGTGAATGGGCTCGTCAAGAAAGACAAAAATTTGCTAATGATCTTGATTTTATTAGCCATATTTTAAATCTATTTAACCAGCAAAACTTTAGATACACGTTAAAACCGCCACGTTATGGTGTCGATGGTATCGATAAATTTTTATTTGATGGTAGAGCAGGCTTTTGTGCGCACTATGCCAGTGCCTTTAGCTTTATTATGCGCTCAGTAGGCATACCTGCGCGTGTGGTGTCTGGCTATCAAGGTGGTGAATGGAATCCTAAAGGACAATATTATAGTTTGTACCAGTATGATGCTCATGCATGGAGTGAAGTGTATTTAGGCGACTTAGGCTGGAAGCGTTTTGACCCGACTGCATTTGTTGCGCCTGAGCGAGTTGAACTTAATTTACAGCAAGCCATGCGCGGCCAGGATAGTTTTTTGGCCGATAGTCAGTTTGCGTTGGTAAAATATAAAGACTTACCTTTGGTTAATGATATGCGCCATTGGTTGGCAAATGTTGATTATCAATGGACACGTTGGATAATCAACTACAATCGCAAGAAGCAAGAAAACTTGTTCAAATTATTATTTGGGCAACAGCAAAATTGGCATTTTTACTTAAAGCTGGTGTTGTTTTTATTGGCGGGCGTGGCTGTGTTTGTTTTTCTGATTGTATATATTCAGCGTATAAAACGTTCGCCGAGTCAATCGATAAAATATTATCAATTAGCCTTGAGTCGGTTGGCAAAGTATCAGATCCACAAGCAGCCCGGTGATACGCCTCAGCGTTTAACACCGCAAGTTGCATTAGTTGCTCCTCAATTGCTACCTCATTGGCAATTAATCTGTCAGTTATTGGACGACATTCAGTACAGAAGTTTGACTCCCAAACAATATAAACAGAAATTGAAGCAACTAAAGAAATGTATAGCTTTAATTAAATAATCTAGTCTTCTCGCTCAGGTTTTATGGTTCATTGTCGGCACTTACTCGCCCCAATCACATAATAGAGCATATGCTCATGGGGTCTCGAAGTTTGACGGCTTTGCTTACATGGATGTAAGTACTTAGCGTGAGCAGGATGCGGAAGCTGCCCCTAAACCCTGATCGCTTTGACTAAAGATGTAAGAATTATAGGAAAGTGCCTTAGTTGTGACGGATATAAACTTTAACTGGCTTAAGCTAACATAGCTTATCCCGCGAGATAGTAACTTAATCTTGCGTGTTAAGAGTGTTTGCTTTATGTTAATGGTTTTTTAACGTTAATCGTAAAATCCTCAAAGCTAACAAATTAAAATTAATTTTATGACTATACCTGTACTTATTTGTGATGACTCAGCGTTGGCGCGTAAGCAAGTCAAAAAAAGTTTACCTGACGGCTGGGACATCGACGTTAATATGGTTTCTAATGGCAGGGAAGCAATTGATTATTTACGCCAAAACCAAGTCGGCGTTTTGTTTCTTGATTTGACTATGCCAGAGATCGATGGTGTAGGTGTATTGGAAACCAACAAGGCTGAAAAATTAGTCGACTTCGTTATTGTCGTGTCGGCCGATATTCAACCCGATATGAAAAAGCGTGTTGAAGAGTTGGGCGCTTTAGCGTTTATTAATAAACCAGTTAATACTGCTAAGCTTAATGATATTCTGAAAACTTACGGGTTGTTGTAAATGGATATAGCTTTAACTGAAGACCAGCGCGATTGTTTACAAGAGCTTATTAATGTTGCAATGGGGCAGGCTAGTGATAAGTTGGCGCGCTATTTGGAAACCTTTGTTCATTTAGACGTGCCCTATATTGAGCTTGTCAGTTCGCAAGGGCTACCAATTGTGTTTGCTGAAAAGTATGCTGGCGGTAACGTTTCTGTCGTTAGCCAAGGGTTTTATGGCAACGAAGGGATCCGCGGTGAATCTTTGCTTATATACAGCTTGGACAACGCCAAAGAAGTCGCTAGTTTGTTAGGTTACGAACCAGAAGAAGCCAGCGAAAACGAGCAATTAGCCGATATTAGTTCAATATTAACTACGACATTCTTAAATGGTCTCGCTGAGCAAATTGAAAATCAAATGTCCTATAGTGCGCCACGTTTGGTTTCTTCCATTAATAAATCCCTTGATACGCATTTAGAACAGTTATCGTTTAATTGGGAATTAGCATTAAAGGTAGATATTAGTTACCAAGTGACCGACTTTTCATTTAATTGTGACATGGTGCTGCTGATCCCTGGTGAGGCCATTCAAAATATACAAGCTGTGCTTGACCGTATACTAGAAGATTACTAATTGGGTAGGTTAAATCATTGAATATCACTGATCTTAAGTCATTTGTATTTGAGCATATTAATTCTGGGGTCATTGTGGTTGATCCCGAGTATAAAGTGATATTGATTAATAACTTTTTCAAAATTCACGCCTCATTATCCCGTCGCGAAGCTTGCGGAACTAATTTATTCGATTTGTTTAACGAACTACCGGTCAATTGGTTGAAACGCAAGTTACAGAGTGTTTTTTTGCTTAACACGCCTGCGTTTAGTTCGTGGGAGCAGCGCCAATATCTTTTCAAGATGTCTCATACTCGGCCTATTACGACCGAAAATGAATTTATGGCACAAGATGTGACCATGCTGCCTATCGTTAATGACCAAGGGCAAGTATGTAAAGTTTGTATTATTATTGAAGATGTAACGGACGTTTGTTACTACCAACAGCAACTTAGTAATGCCATGGCTAAGTTAGAAAAATCAAATCAAACAGACGGCTTGACTCAAGTCGCTAATCGGCGCTTTTGGGAAGAGCGCTGTGTGGTGGAGTTCGATACCGCTCGTCGCCATCAACAACCCTTGTCTATGATCTTGTTTGACCTCGATAAATTTAAAACGATTAATGATACTTATGGTCATCGTGGTGGGGATTTGGTTTTAGTTGAAGTGGCGCAAAAAGTGAAAAGCCTGTTACGTAGCGCTGATGTATTAGGGCGCTATGGTGGTGAAGAGTTTGGTATTATTTGCCCGCATACCGATGGCGAAGGGGCTTATGATTTAGCTGAACGGATCCGCAAGGAAATTCAAATGCACAAAATAGTATTTGAAAAGCAAACCATCTTTGCCAGTATAAGTATTGGGGTGATTGAGATCCAAGATCACTATAAATCTTATGAAGATATGATAGGCCGAGCTGATATGGCTTTATATCAATCTAAGCGCGAAGGACGTAACCGAGTTACTTTATATAAAGCATAGGTATAAGTTTCTGTAAAAAATCAGTTGACACTGATCGCCCTATCCGGAAAATGTGCCCCCTATGAAAATCATGACCAGTGTTATTACAACCATTATTATTACGATCACCACGCGATAGGGGTGGTCACGGTTGCGCTTGTCTGAATAAACTAAATTACAAGAGCCCGTGACTTGCAAAGGTCACGGGCTTTTTTTTGTCTCAGAAGATAGGAAAGGAATTGATGCAAGTATTAAAATTCGGCGGCTCATCGTTAGCCAATGCTGATAAATATCAGGCCGTAAAAAACATTGTATTGGCTCAACACGCTTCCCAACCGGCTGCTGTTGTTTTATCAGCGCCTCAAGGTGTAACAAATAATTTAGTCGCTATTGTTAAAGCTGCGATTGCGGGTGACAACACGAGTGCGCTTTACACCCAACTTGAGACAACCTTCACCTCGATTGCTCAGGATTTAGCTGCGCAGTATGCTAATTACAACAAAGCTCATTTAGAGTCGGTTATCGCCGAAAAGCTCGCTTTTTTGAAAGCGCGTATTGAAGGTATTAGCCTGCTTGGCCAATGTCCAGATGCCATCAATGCGCAAATTATATGCTTGGGTGAATTTGTTAGTGTTGAACTATTCGCTGAGCTTTGTAAAGCCAATGGCACGAACGCTATTGTCATTAATCCAGTTGAGCTTATTTTAGCTCACGGAGCGCCATTAAATTCATTAGCGGATATTGAGGTAAGCAGGGCAACATTTGCTAAGCAATCTTTTCCAGAAAATACCGTATTAGTTATGCCGGGCTTTTGTGCGGGTAACGAAAACGGTGAACTAGTGACATTAGGCCGCAATGGTTCTGATTATTCTGCGGCTATTTTAGCGGCATGCTTGAATGCTTCTGTTTGTGAAATTTGGACCGATGTGGATGGTGTATACAATGCAGACCCACGTCGAGTATACGAAGCGCAATTATTAGAACAGTTGTCTTATCAAGAAGCGATGGAGCTCTCATACTTTGGTGCAAGTGTCTTGCATCCGAAAACGATTGGCCCAATTGCTCAATATTCGATCCCTTGTCGTATTAAAAATACGCTTAACCCAAGTGCTCCAGGTACACTAATTACGGATGAAAGCATAGATACAGAGCATGTTGTTAAAGGTATTTCCACTTTAGATAACATCACTATGATAAATGTCGCTGGCCCTGGAATGAAAGGGATGGTGGGCATGGCAAGTCGTATTTTTGATGCTATTTCACGAGCGCATGTTTCTGTTTTAATGATTACCCAATCTAGCAGTGAGTACAGCATTAGCTTTTGTATTTATACGGAAGATGAGGACAAAGCTCGTTCCATACTAAATGATGAATTTGAGCTTGAATTAACCAACAAATTGTTAGAACCCATTGAGTTTAGAAGCGATTTGTCTGTTATTTCTATTGTTGGTGATGGCATGCGCCAAACCAAAGGTATAGCAGCGCGATTCTTTAGTTCATTAAGTCAAACCAATGTTAATATCGTCGCGATAGCTCAGGGTTCGTCAGAACGCTCTATTTCTGCGGTTATTGAAGGCTCTAAGAGTCAGGACGCGATAAAAGTGATACATCAAAACTTCTTTAGTAATTTACATGTGGTCGATGCGTTTATTATCGGTTGCGGTACTGTGGGTAAAGCGCTCATCAGTCAAATAGAAAAGCAACAAAGCTTTTTACAAGAACGAAATATTAGCTTGCAAGTATATGGCTTGGCTAATAGCCGCCAGTTAGCGTTGGCAGAAAATGGTATTAAATTAAATGAATGGCAAGCTGCACTTGAAGACGCTAAGCAAGCTTTTTCATTGGAACGTTTAAAAACGTTTGTCGAAGAAAATCATTTAATTAACCCTGTCATTATTGACTGTACCAGCAACGAAACAATTGCCGATATGTATGTTGATTTTCTGCAAGCTGGTTTTCATGTTGTTACCCCAAATAAAAAAGCCAATACCAGTACAATGGCTTACTATCATGAGTTACGAGAAGCGGCTAAAGAAAATAAACGTCGCTTTTTATACGAGACCAATGTAGGGGCTGGCTTACCTGTTATTGATACATTGCAAAACTTATTGCATGCGGGTGATGAATTAACGGGTTTCCAAGGTATTCTTTCCGGCTCTTTATCTTATATCTTTGGTAAATTGGACGAAGGTATGAGCTTGGCTGATGCAACAACGATTGCTCGTGACAACGGTTTTACCGAACCTGATCCTCGTGATGATTTAAGTGGTATGGATGTCGCGCGTAAATTGTTAATTATGGCGCGTGAAGCCGGTATGGACATGGAGTTGGATGATATTGACGTTGAGTCAGTATTACCAGCCTCATTTAACGCCGAAGGTTCAATTGATGAGTTCATGGCAAACTTACCGAATGCCAATGCGTATTATGAAAAATTAGCCAGTGATGCTAAAGCCGAAGGTAAAGTGCTGCGCTATGTTGGCTTAATTGAAAATGGTAAGTGTAAGTGTAGCATCGAAGCCGTTGGTGCTGACCACCCGTTATTTGCTATTAAAGATGGTGAAAATGCCTTAGCGTTACAAAGTGTATATTATAACCCTATCCCATTGGTGATCCGTGGTTATGGTGCAGGTGCAGATGTGACAGCAGCAGGTTGTTTTACCGACTTAATGCGTACAGTCAGTTGGAAGCGTGAGGTTTAACATGGCGGTAACAGCTTATGCGCCAGCGTCAACTGGTAATGTGAGTTTAGGTTTTGATATTTTAGGCCTAGCTTTGAAACCAACAAATGGCGCTTTGTTGGGTGATCGTGTCACAATTTTTGCCACAGCAGATGAGTTTGAATTAAGTTTAGCGGGTCGCTTTGCTAATAAGTTACCATCTGATGCCAAGCAAAATATCGTTTATGACTGCTTTGTTGGCTTTCAAGCTGAGTTGGCTGCTCAGGGTAAAGCGATCCCTGCGGTTAACATGCAACTTGAAAAAAACTTGCCTATAGGCAGTGGTTTAGGTTCTAGCGCGTCATCGATTGTTGCCGCACTTGCCGCATTAAACGCCTTTTTTGAGTATCCATTAGACAAAGAAACCTTGTTACGTTTAATGGGGAAATTAGAAGGGCAAATCTCAGGCAGTATTCATTATGATAATGTCGCTCCTTGTTATTTAGGCGGCTTACAACTAATGGTAGAAAGCGAAGACAAGGTCAGTATTACATTACCTTGTTTTGATGACTGGTATTGGACTATTTGTTATTCGGGAGCCAGTGTTTCTACGGCCGCCGCGCGCGATATTTTACCAAAAGAATACTCAACTAAAACGACAATTGATTTTGGCCGCCAGCTTGCGGTATTTACTCATGCTTTGTACGCTGGCGACAAACCTCTCGCAGCGTCTATGATTAAAGATGTATTGGCTGAACCTTATCGTAAGTCTTTATTAGCGGGATTTGATGATGCTCGGGCTTATGCCGAGTCGCAAGGTGCCTTAGCTTTTGGTATTTCGGGCTCTGGCCCAACAGTATTCGCTGTTTCAGAAAGTGCAGAAGCAGCAGAGAACATTCGTGCATGGCTGCAAGACAATTATTGTCAAAATGAATTCGGTTTTAGCCATGTTTGTAAAATTGATAATGATGGTACAGCCATCACAGAGGACAAATAAGTGGAATTGTTTAACTTAAAAGATCCTTCAGAAGTTGTAAGTTTTAGCCAAGCGGTTCAGCAAGGTTTAGGTAAAAATCAAGGCTTATTCTTTCCGAAAAATATTCCAACCATTGACGATATTGATAGCTTTCTTGCAAAGCCATTTAATCAACGTAGTGCAGAGTTATTGGGTCAGTTTATCGGTGATGAAGTTGATGCAGCGACTTTACAAAAAATGGTGGATAACGCCTTTCAATTTCCTGCTCCGGTAAGCCAAGTTTCAGACAATGTTTATTCATTAGAGCTTTATCATGGTCCAACTTTAGCGTTTAAAGACTTTGGCGCGCGTTTTATGGCACAGTGTTTAGCGCAATTTAGTGATAAAGAAAAAATTACTATTTTAACAGCGACATCGGGCGATACTGGTGCAGCTGTTGCTCATGCGTTTTATGGTTTAAAAGGTATTGATGTTGTTATTCTTTATCCTAAAGGCATGATCAGTTCGCTACAGGAAAAGCTTTTCTGTACTTTAGGTGAAAACATCCACACTGTTGAAGTCGACGGTGATTTTGATAGCTGCCAGCAGCTTGTTAAAGACTCATTCGATTCCACTGAGATCCGTGATGGTTTGCACTTAAACTCAGCTAACTCTATCAATATTAGTCGTTTATTAGCGCAGGTTTGCTATTACTTTGAAGCGATAGCGCAGTTACCAAAAGAAGAACGCGCTAAAGCAGTTATTTCTGTACCGAGCGGAAACTTTGGTAATTTAACGGCTGCAGTGATTGCTAAAGCCATGGGACTACCTATTAAGCGTTTTATTGCCGCGACTAATGTTAATGATACCGTGCCGCGTTACCTTAAAACAGGTGAATGGTCGCCTAACAAAACTATTGCCACTTTATCGAATGCAATGGATGTTAGCGCGCCAAATAACTGGCCGCGTATTGAAGCTATGGTTGAGTATGGTTATACAGATAAAGCGCTTATCACTGGCGACAGTGTTGACGAAGAATACACGCAAATAGCCGTTAAACAGCTAAACGAACTAGGTTACGTTAGCGAACCTCACGCTGGTGTTGCCTACAAAGCACTTAAGCGTTCATTAGCTGATGATGAAGTGGGGATATTCTTAGGAACTGCTCATCCAGCTAAGTTTAAAGAATCAGTTGAAAATATTTTAGGTACGCCTGTGGCTTTACCTAAAGAATTAGCAGAAGTGGCGAATAAAACCATTTTATCTGATGAGTTACCGGCTGACTTTGAAGCGCTTAAAGCTTACATGATCAAAAAGCTTGGTTAATTGTCTAACTACGAAGTTTAGTTAACCATAACGCTTATATGAGTAACAAAGCCCTGCCTTGCAGGGCTTTGTTGTATATGCGGTAATACTTTTAACGGAAACATTGAAATCGGACAGCCTTTAAATCGGAAAATGATGATGACAACTTGGACTGAATTGATTAACAAAGAAGAACAAAAGGATTATTTCAAACAAGTAATGGCATTTGTTCAAGCGGAGCGTGAGGCTGACAAAACCATTTATCCACCACAAGATCAGGTTTTTTCCGCTTTTAACTCAACCGAATTTGATGATGTACAGGTCGTTATTTTGGGACAGGATCCGTATCATGGTCCAGGACAAGCGCATGGATTATGTTTTTCTGTGTTGCCTGACATTAAGGTTCCGCCGAGCTTGGTCAATATTTACAAAGAGCTGGCGAGTGACATAGACGGCTTTACTATTCCACAGCAGGGTTATTTACAATCATGGGCTGAGCAGGGAGTGTTGTTGTTAAATACGGTATTAACAGTCGAGCAAGGTAAAGCCCACTCTCATGCCAAGTGTGGTTGGGAAACGTTTACCGATGCAATGATTGCAGCGTTGAATGAGTCCAAGCAAGGCTTAGTGTTTTTACTTTGGGGGGCTCACGCTCAAAAGAAAGGGCGTTTTATTGATCGCACTAAACATCATGTGTTGGAGTCAGTTCATCCATCTCCTTTGTCGGCTCACAGAGGTTTTTTCGGGTGTCGTCATTTTTCGAAAACCAATCAGTTATTACAAAAAATGGCTAAAACACCGATTAATTGGCAAGTCTAGCACAAGTCACTCGAGTGAAATTAGCAAGTATTGCGTATAGTCAATACTTGCTAATTACCTTGTTCAACATGCATTGTACAAGCAAAAACGGCTCCCAAAAGGAGCCGTTTTTAATTAAATTGCAATGCTGTCAAAGTCGACTTCATCTAAGAAATCCAATTCTTTTAACTCGCGACGTAGACGATGTTTATCTTTAAGCATCTCTATTTCACGCCATTTTCGCTTTTGGGCTGGGCGGCCTCGTGAAGCTTTTTCTATGTTAGCCATTTCAGTATTGTTGCTTTCCATGATTGCTCCTTATTTTATGGGCATTGCTTTAGTATCTTTAGTTCGCAGTAAATCAAAATCATGTTAATAAATTGTGACGTTTATATAACAGTCAAATGAAATGCGAGTATTTATTATCTGCGCCATTGCTTGCCTGAAAGCAGGCTTATCTTTCGTCATTGAAAGAAAATAAAACCTCATTACTGTTAAATGTTAAAGGATATGTAATGAGTTAATCAGTAAGCTTTGTATTATGTCATTTCTCAGAGCGCATTTTTATCAAGCTTGATATTGCCGTTCTTGTATAAATTTAAGGTCGACACGTCAAGGCTCTGAATCGTTAACACTTGTTACTAAACCCAAACTTAGTTTATTTAGGGTTCCAATTTCAAGTGTTTTTTACCCAAAAGTTGTTAGTTTTTTGCTCGTCGATGTGACAGCAGAGGATAACTTCACGAAATATTGCATTCGTAATAGTAAATATTAATACATAAACTGCAAACAATTGCTGGTATAAGGGTGCTTACACGATTGTTTTTAAAGAGTTTAATCATGAATACTTTGTTTAGTCAGTGGTACGCAAATACTCGAATCATTACTGCTGTTGTAATGAGTGTTGTGGTTTTGTCTGCTTGTATGTCGACTTCAGAGCCGATAATGGCCTCAAAAGTCGCGAGTTGGCAGACAGTAAAAACACAAGGTAAGTTGCAAAACCGTCATGAAGCTGGGCTAGTTGCCTTGGGCGATAAGCTGTATTTACTCGGTGGCCGCGGCAAGAAAAACGTTAATGTATATGACGTTAACAGTAATACTTGGTCGATAAAATCAAAAATGCCAATGCAAATGCATCATTTTCAGCCAGTGGTTTTTAATGAGAAAATATACATTTTAGGGGCGATGACAGGTGGCTATCCACGAGAAGACGCAGTGCCTAATGTATGGATATATGATCCGAGTTTAGATTCGTGGCAAAAGAGTCACGCCATTCCAGAAAATCGTCGTCGTGGCGGGGCTGGAGTGAGTGTTTACAAAAATAAAATTTATCTGACATCAGGCATTACGGATGGTCACTACACAGGATCAGTCACTTGGTTTGATGAATATGATCCGGTTACAGGTCAATGGCGAGTGCTAAAGGATGCATTAAAACCACGCGATCATTTTCAAACCGCAGTGATTGGCAATAAACTTTATGCAGCAGGTGGTCGTACGACATCGGCTAAAACCAAACAAGTTTTTAATTTGGTTGTTAAGCAAGTTGACGTATATGATTTTGAAACTGAAACTTGGTCAGCATTGAATTTAGATTTACCCACAGGACGGGCAGGGCATTCAGTCTTTGCGCTTGACCATAGGTTAATTGTTGTTGGCGGCGAATCTAACCAGCGAATAGCCCACGCTGATGTGGAGGTATACAATACGTTAGTCGGTCAATGGTACACAGGGGCCTCACTAGAACGAGGACGACATGGCACCGGTATTGGCCAAATCGCTGATCAGCTTTGGACAGTGAGCGGTTCAGGTAATCGCGGAGGTCGTCCAGAATTACCCAGTACAGAATCAATTAAAGTATCAGATATATAACTAATTGATTTTAATCTAACTTTGAAAAATGGGTGCTGAGGCACCCATTTTTATTTGGTTAAATAGTGAACTCTTTACTAAACTGATCTTGATGTCAGCACGATAGGTAAGTGAGGTAAGCTATGGATATGACGTCTTGTGTCAATATGGACCCTAATATTTTACTTGGGATCGTTAACGATAAATTACGCCACGAATGTGGAAATTTGCAAAGCTTAGCGGCTTTGATGGATGTAGATGAAGATCGCTTAGAGGATAAATTAGCAGGGATTGGTTTTCATTATGATGTAGGGCAAAATCAATTTAGTCCAGATTTAGAGTAAATATAGTCTTCTCGCTCAGGTCTTATGGTTCATTGTCAGCGCTTACTCGCCCCAATCACATAGTAGAGCATATGCTCATGGGGTTTCGAAGCTTGCCTACATGGATGTAGGTAAGGAGCGAGAGCACGGATGCGGTAGCTTTGACGGCTTCCCCTAAAACCTGATCGCTTTGAGTAAATAAAATATTTACGCTAGCTTTTTAGTACACAGGCCGACATCCGTCGGTCTGTTTTTTTGTTTATATGCTTAATGGCACGGCAATCAAATAAATCTCATAATTCAAAATCATCAGTGTGAAGTTGCAAATTAACTAAAGTTAATAGAATCGCTGGAAGAAGATGATAAGATCTGGGCAATGAATTTAAATTCTCAGATTCTATGTTTGATAAAAATGATTTAGTCCGCTTGGCTCAGGTACAAATGCCATTTGGTAAATACAGTGGTCGCGTACTAATTGATTTACCCGAGGAATACTTATTGTGGTTTCAGAATAAAGGCTTTCCGCAAGGCCAGTTAGGTCAATTGATGGCGCTAGCACTGGCAATTAAAATGGAAGGGCTACAAGGACTGGTTAAGCCGCTAAAGTCAAACTAACTCGCTATTTCAACTATTTTCCCGTCAGTGATATAGGCTCGGCTTACGCGGGTTGTTAACGTACAGGTCAATTCATAAGGAATGGTATCAGCATAGGCTGCAACCTTTTCTATGGCCACATGCTGCCCCCATAATTCAACCATATCGCCATTTTGGTCTTGCGCATTATTGCCTAAGTCTACTGTGATCATATCCATTGATACTCGACCGACCAAGGGCACTATTCTGCCGTTGACCCACACAGGTGTACCTGATTTTGCATGACGAGGATAACCGTCACCATAGCCTATCGCGACAACACCTATGGTTGTGTCTTGCTTGGCTTGCCATGTTGCGCCATAACCTATGGTCGTGCCCTGTTTAATGGGTTTTACTGCGATTAAATGAGATTTTAATGTCATTGCTACTTGAAAGCCATTTTGGCTAATACGGCATCCTTCTATTGGACTCATACCGTACAAAATCAAGCCTGGTCTAACCCAGTCTAAATGACTCGTAGGGCGGCTAAGGATCGCTGCAGAGTTAGCGAGTGAGGCTTGCAAGGAATAGGTATTTATTAATGACTGCAAGCCATTTTGCTGTAGAGTATTCATTGTTGCCTGTTTTTCATCAGCACAGGCAAAATGTGACATCAGTCTTATTTCTTTTACATTAGGGTTGCTGGATAACGCAGTCATATAACGCGAACAGGCTTCAGGGCTGATCCCCAACCGAGTCATACCGGTATCAATTTTTAGCCAAACTGTAATGGCTTTTGGCAATTTTACTTGGCTTAACGCGTTGAGTTGTTCCTCACAATGGATAACGGTTTCAATATTATGCTTGGCTATATATGGTAATTCATTGGCTTTAAAAAAGCCTTCTAGCAGTAGAATGGTCTGCTCGACACCTGCGTCGCGTAATGCGACAGCTTCACTAAAACGGGCTACGCCTAAAGAGTCGGCATGAGTTAATGCACTAGCCACAGCTAACGCACCATGGCCATAACCATTGGCTTTAATGACGGCGATAACCTTGGATTGTGGGGCTAATTTTTTGACCAGTGCAAGGTTGTGGCTAATGGCATCTAGGTTAATTTCGGCGGTTACGCCAGTTAAGGTCATCAATATACTAAACCAGCCTAATAATCGTCGCTGTAATCGCCAGGATTGGCTAAGTTATCAAAACGTGAATATTGCCCTTGGAAGGCTAAACGAGCTGTGCCCAGCGGACCATTACGTTGCTTACCTATAATAATTTCACCTATACCTTTGAACTCTGAGTTTTCGTTGTAAACCTCATCACGGTAGATAAACATAATAAGGTCAGCATCTTGCTCGATTGAACCTGATTCACGCAAATCTGAGTTAACAGGGCGTTTGTCAGCCCTTTGTTCCAAGCCACGGTTAAGCTGTGATAGGGCAATCACGGGTACGTTAAGTTCTTTGGCTAAGGCTTTTAACGAGCGGGATATTTCGGCGATCTCTAGGGTACGGTTATCGGCTAATGCGGGCACTGTCATTAGCTGTAGGTAATCGACCATGATCATGCTGATCCCGCCATGATCCCGCGCCACTCGGCGAGCCCGCGAGCGAACTTCTGTTGGGGTTAAGCCTGAAGAATCGTCAATGAAAATGTTTTGTCTTTGATTTAACAAGCTAACGGTCGAAGAGATGCGCGCCCAATCTTCATCTTCCAATGTTCCGGTTCGAACACTGGTCTGGTTTACTCGGCTTAAAGACGCTAAGGTTCGCATCATGATTTGTTCTGACGGCATTTCGAGACTAAAGACTAAAACCGGTTTGTCTTGGGCGAGCGCGGCGTTTTCAACCAAGTTCATGGCAAATGTGGTTTTACCCATTGAAGGGCGAGCAGCAACAATAATTAAATCGGAAGGTTGGAAACCTGCGGTTAATTTGTCGAGTTCGGTAAATCCACTGGTGACACCAGTAACCCCATCTTTACCTAGGGTCATGGCTTCTTCAATCCGTTTAATGGTTTTTTCTAATACTGTGCCCATATTTTGTGGGCCTTCAGTACTATTAGTCCGTTGCTCGGCTATTTTAAAAACTTTAGATTCAGCAAAGTCTAATAATTCGTTGCTGTCGCGGCCTTGCGGATCGTAACCGGCTTCAGCAATTTCGTTAGCAACACCAATGAGCTCACGCACCACGGCACGTTCACGCACAATATCGGCATAAGCGGTAATGTTGGCTGCACTTGGCGTGTTGTCAGCGATTTCAGCTAAATAAGCAAAACCGCCTATATCTTCTAATACTTTTTCTTGCTCAAGTGATTCGGATAATGTGATTAAATCTATGGGTTTGCCAGCTTCAACCAGTGCTGCCATACGTTCAAAGACTAAGCGGTTTGAACGATTGAAAAAATCTTGAGCAACAACCCGCTCAGCGACTTGATCCCATGTATCGTTATCTAACAGTAAGCCACCGATGACCGATTGCTCAGCTTCAAGTGAATGAGGTGCTGCTTTTATATCTTCAATTGAAGTTGGCTTTTTCTTTTTGTTGTTTGTCCAGTTATCAGCCATGAGATCCGGTAAAATTATATCTAGTGGGAATGGTAGCTATTATGACGTTTTTGCTTAAATGAGGAAATGACTAAATGTAAAAAGGTCAGCAATAGCTGACCTTTTCCTGTTGTTTGCTTGATTTTTAATCTAATCACTATTGCGCATTTGGGTTAATGTTTTAGCGACTAAAGTAAAATTCTTTTTACTTTTTTCAGATTTTAAAATCTGCTTAAGTTCCGTTTTAACTTGTTGTTTGGCGTGTTGCTGAGTAGCCAATGCTTTAATGGCATTGCCACGTGTGCGTTCACTTTTACTTACTTTTGCCATTTCTGCTACACGGCTAATATCTCGCTCATTTAGTTCAAAGCGCTGTAATGCCCCCAGTACGGCTTGTTGCGGGCGGTTATCGCCCTCGCTATGAAGCATATTCGATAGGGTATCGTAAGCTTGCTTGTTGCCCATTTGTCCAAGAGCAAATGCTGCATTGGCTCGTACACGCTCTGAGTCGTCGTTTGCATATTTGGCAATGGTAGGGGTTAAATCCTGATTAGTTGTATTACCCAAGCTAGCAATTAATGAAGCTCGCTCGTTAATATTACTATTACCCGCCAAGCGGTTGGTTAATGCGGTAGTCACTTGTTGTGCTGCTGCGTTGTTTGGTCTACGTTGTAAAACCGCACCCAATGACATGATAGCCGAACCGCGTAATGATTCACTGCCTTGGAAGTGATCACTTTCCAGCATTTCTATCAAATTATCAGCGACACTGGCTGTAAGTGCTTTGGTGCCTGCTGCGATAGCGCGCATGGCTCTAAATCGCTGAGTTTCCGATAGTTCAGGCTCTTGCATTAAATTAATTAATAGCTTGTGACTGTTTTCACTATCTAATAAACCTATGGCATTAAACAAGCGCATTGCGTCTTTATCGTTAAACTCGTTTGCCAGCAACATAACGCCGAGCTCGTCAATTACCGCGTCATATTTTTCTAACCACTGACCCAGATCAGAAGCGCGTAAGTCGGTTATTTTGATATTTTTTATATCTTGTCTTAACGCTTTACGTAAGGCTGCTAGTTCTTCTTTGGTTAGCGGCTTTTCAGCTTTTGTTGGTGCTTGCCACAAACTAATGTCAGTCGGTAATAGCCAAAGCGGGCTATCAACTTTTTGTGCGGTTTGGATAACACTGTAAGTTTGCAAGGTTTCCATAGTGAAACCCTGACCTTCACTCGCCGTGGTGAGTTTTTGATTGCCTCGCGTTGAATCTAACCAGCAGTCAGATAACGTAAAACGTTGCTCTGCACGCTCAATATCAATTGAATTAAGCGTGCCTATGGTCATTTCAACTTGGTCTAAGTTGTTGTATTGGGTTTTATGCTTAATTAATTGCTTATCTTTAAAGCTATAGATAGCTTGATATTCGCCTATAGTATCAATTTCTTTCTGTTTAGGTTTTTCTTGCCATTCGGTTGAATATTGTAGGTAGTAGGCCAGTCCTTTTAGTTTATCCTGCTGGCTTTTTTCTAATTTAACAGGAAAACGAAAATCAATGAGTTGCCCGTTAAAGTTACGCAAAACCGCAAACGGGATTTGGTAACTGGGATCATCAGCGATTACTTCTCCATTAGCGGTTTGCTGAATATTATTGAAATGTATTCCCCACCATAAGCCTTGCAAGTCATTATTTAATGGTTTTAATGATAAATTACCGTTTAATTTGTGACGAGTAATTTGTTGGCCATTAAAATCAAACGTTGTTTGGGTGTTTATTTTTACCACATAGCTTTGTTGACATTGAGCGTTGACTGAACTTTGTTCAGCCAATGCCTTTGTGGGTAAGATTAATGCAGTTGTGCAAAGGAGAATGGCGTTTGCCATTCTCATATTAGTCAAAGTAATCATCTTACTGACAAGGTGCCTTCTTTAGAGTAGATAGTCCACGACTTTTTAAACACACTTGGCGTTTGGTAGAACCATAAATAATAGGTGTTTTTGTTTGTGCCGCATGGATACGGAATAAACCATTTCTTACACCATTTTACGCTACGAACTTCAGCATATAAACCGAACTTGCCGCTAATAACATCTAAGTCGTCGGTTAACTCAAATGCATAGACAATATGTGGATTGAGTTGGCCATCGGCCAGCAAGCCGAGCTCAGCAGATGAATCAAAAGCTAATACATTATCAATAATGGTTAACTCTATGGTAACGCCTGCTGCCACTAATAGTAAGTCGACCCCGCCTTTGGCAAAACCACCGAATTGAGTCGATAAAATATCACCGTTGGCGTAAATTTGACTTTGTTTATAACCAATGGTTAAAGATGCACCTACACTGCCATCAACACCGGCTGATATTGAGATTGGCACAGGACCAACATTAAAGCTGGCTCTAACTAAGATACGCTCTTCCTCCCAAGATTTTTCGAAGGTTTTTTCAAACTGAGAAACCCATTTTGAATCCTCAAATACGACTGTATTGAAGATAATCATTTCTGAGTCATAGCCTGTGTTAACACCGGCTAAATAGGCTTGTGCGTCGTAGCTGATACCAAAAATAGTGTTGTGAGCATTAAAGATCCACATGTCGATAGAACCGCCAGCTTCTAATGCTGCCGACTTATCTAGTAAATCTGCGGTTAACTCACCACCCAGCTCAACGCCGACTTTAAATTTGCTAGCGTCACCGTAAGATTTATCGTAAGAGCCATCAACTGACAATTTGTTACCGGTATTGGTAAAACCAGCCGCTTGTACTTCCCCTGAGGCTGCGACTTCTGCAGCTTGGCGTTCAAAGAAGTATAACGGAACGGTAATTTCTACTTGGTTATTGCTATCGTCGTGTTCAGCACCAATTAACGTGGTATCGGTTAAGGTTAAACGAACTGATAATTCATTGATTTCAGCTTCTGGATCATAGTTATCATATAAGGTTTGAAGCTGGGCGTCGGTCAGGGCAATATCAAAGCCGAAAAAGTGTTCATCGCCATTGTGTTCAAAGTTGATGTGCATCTCGTTTTGATAACTCGGAGCGGCATGAGAATCATTATGATCGGAATCCCAAAGCTGGACACTTTGATAACCGCCATTAATTAAAACTTCGGCTGTTAATGCTGCGGTTGCTGCTTCAGAACCATGATAAATGGCATCAATATGACCAATGATATCAGCATGGTGCTCGCCAGTACCTTCATGATATTCAGGGCTATCTAACACCACCAAGCCACCGTCAATATAACTTTTGGCAAAAATAAATTCATGCTCAGGCGACGCTTCAACTGTAATTTTAACCGCTGGGAATTCACCGTCTCTGTGATGTTCTAAGTCAGTATTAGGGTGGTTGTCGTCTTCATTGGCTTCCGCGACTTCGTCGTCTGGGTCGACTACGGCCACAACCCAATATTCGCCATAATGCTCAACAGCTGGAATTTCCATGCGTAATGACTCGACAAAATCACCATTTTCAACCGCTTCATGAGTCGTTGAGGCTAAAAAGTGCGTTTCATCAATTTCTGAATCGTTGGCACTGTCGGCATGTACTAAATAGAAATCTATTGTCACATTGGGTTGATTTAGCTCTTGAACATGCAGTTGGTAATCTAAATGCAGCACATCGTCCATTTGATAGGCGTTAAGTGTGTTGGCATCAATTGCTGAAATTGTTAAGTTGGGGCCCACAACTTCGTGCGAGGGTGAATCTTCAATAAGATCACAAGCACTAAGCGATAAGGCCATCGTGGCTGCTAACAGCGACTTTTTGAGTAGATTGGAATATAACATTTTGCCTTCCTGAAGCGTGTTGTTTTTTAATTCGGCACATTATGTATATTGCAAATATGGAAACAATAAGGAGGCATTGAGTTATTTTTAAGATTGTGACGGAGTTCCGCGCCATAGAAGTAAAATGCGAGTTTGTCCACATGCCATACGTATGCAGTCTAATAAATTATGTTAGGAAATTTGGTCATTTAGCTATAATGCATATAAACTTATTTACAAAAGTTTAACCCTAAATTTATTAGCATGGCTTGACTGATTCTCTGCTAATAAGGCAATTATAATTACAAAGGCTCTATAACTTTACATGAATAAATTGAAAGCAACCTCGTTTGATATTGCATACCGAGCTGGCGTGTCGCAGTCGACGGTGTCACGTGCCTTACGTAATTCCCCTCAGGTTAACGAAGAAACCCGCAAACGCATCCAAGCCATTGCCAAAGAACTCAACTATAAAGTGGATAAAAACGCCAGTAATTTACGTACACGCCATAGCGGTACAATTGCATTGCTGTTGTTTGAAGAGCTAGATGATACTGAATCTCACATTAATCCATTTTACTTGTCTATGCTGGGCAGTATTACGCGCACTTGCTCAAAAGAAGGCTACGACTTATTGGTTTCTTTTCAGCAATTTAGTGATGATTGGAGTGCAGATTATGCTGACACCAATAAAGCGGATGGGTTGATTTTATTGGGTTATGGCGATTACCTTGATTATGAAGGTAAATTAAATGAGCTAGTTGAACAAGGCACAAAATTTGTACGTTGGGGGGCTGTCGTTGAAGGCGAGCCTTGGTTATCAATTGGGTGTGATAATAAAAATGGCGGATATTTGATTACACGTCATTTATTGTCATTAGGGCGTCGCACGATTGCTTTTATTGGTGGTGCTGATAATCATAGTCCTGAGTTATATGAACGTTATAAAGGCTACTGTAAAGCGATTGAAGAAGCCGGTTATTATGTTGATTTGGGACTGCAATTTGATGCGGTCACAACTGAAATCGATGGCGCAAAAGCCTTGGAAAGGTTGTTAGCTTCTGAGAAAAAATTTGATGCTATTGTTTGTGCAAGCGATTTAATCGCGATCGGGGTGATCGGTGCCCTGCAAGAAAAAGGATTTCAGGTTCCTGAAGATATTGCTGTTGTTGGCTTCGATGATTTAACGGTTGCCCGTTATTCAAAGCCAGCATTAACCACTGTCCAGCAAAATACCAATCTTGCCGGACAGATGTTAGTTTATAATTTATTAAAACAGATTGATGAAGCGGAAGTTGAGACCCGTCATATACCTGCCAAATTGATAGTTCGAGAGTCTTGTGGCTCTAAATTGTAATGTGCTGTCGTTTTTGCCCAGCTTTTGTTTGGCCTAGAAAGCCAACCCTAAATCTCAAATAGTAGCCGATCTGTAATTTTAGTTCGGCCCTTATCTTTATTTCATATAACTAGTCTATCGAACTAGTATTAATTAGTTATATAGTTTTGCTAGTCTTAAATGCATTCTATTGACATATTATGTCTAGGAAATCAATGTATTAGGAAAAGGCATGAGTGACGATATTACTAAGTTCTTAAAAAGTGAAAGTGCTGGTGGCATACTTTTAATGGCAGCAGCGGTATTAGCAATGGTGGCTGCCAATTCACCCTTGTCAACGTTATATGCATCATTTATTGAATTACCTGTAGTTATTCAATTTGGCAACTTCATTATTGATAAACCTCTTTTATTATGGATAAACGATGGTCTTATGGCTGTCTTCTTCTTTTTGGTTGGACTTGAATTAAAAAGAGAAGTGCTAGAGGGCGAATTATCAGAAATTAGCCATGTTGTGTTGCCTGCTGTCGGTGCGATTGGCGGTATGGCTATACCGAGTTTAATTTATTTTTATTTTAATCACGATGATCCAACCGCGGTAAATGGTTGGGCTATTCCAGCAGCAACGGATATTGCGTTCGCTTTAGGTATATTAATGCTGTTAGGTAAACGTGTACCGTTGGCATTAAAAGTGTTTCTTGTTTCTTTGGCTATTTTTGATGATATAGGTGCAATTGTCATTATTGCCTTGTTTTATACATCGAAAATATCAGTGACGGCATTAATTATTGCCGCAGTTTGTATCGGGGTATTGTTTGTTATTAACCGGGGTAAAACCGGCAATTTAACCCCGTTTATTCTGGTTGGTGTGGTTATGTGGGTAGCTGTGTTAAAGAGTGGGGTTCATGCAACGTTAGCCGGAGTTATTTTAGCTATGTTCATTCCGATGCGCGACCCAAGGAATCCAAACCGCTCACCGTTACATGAATTAGAGCATGACCTTCATTCAGTTGTCGCGGTTGTTGTTTTACCTTTATTTGCGTTTGTTAATTCAGGTATTCCGTTAGGCGGTGTGGGGATCGCCCAGTTGTTGCATGATGTGCCCGTGGGTATTGCACTAGGTCTTATTGTCGGTAAGCAAGTTGGTATATTTGGCTTTTGTTGGGCAATGATAAAATTGGGATGGGCTGAATTACCGAAAAACGTCAATCTACCTATGTTGTATGGCGCGTCTTTACTCTGTGGTGTTGGCTTCACTATGAGTATGTTTATTGGCTCGTTAGCTTTTGAAGATACTGGCGAAAACCTAATTTTTGATGAGCGCTTAGGAATTATTGCTGGCTCTCTAGTTTCGGGTGTTTTAGGATACTTGGTATTGAATGCAGTACTGCCAAAGCTTAAAACTAACCCAACACATGCAACTAATCCTAGCCAATCGTAATTACTCTTCTTGGTCCATGCGTGCCTGGCTTGCTGTTCGCAAGTCGGGCCTTACATTTACCGAAACCTTGCTTGACCTTTCTGACTATCCACAGTTTAAACAAGATATTCAATCTTATTCGCCAACAGGCCTTGTACCTTGCTTGATACTTAAGGGTATACCTATTCATGATTCACTCGCTATTGTTGAAACAATAGCTGAAATGCAGCCAAATTTATGGCCGAGTGATCCCTTGATACGGGCTAAAGCACGGGCGGTGAGTGCCGAAATGCACTCTGGTTTTGTCAATATTCGCCGTGAAATGCCAATGAATATTCGCGCCAACAAGACAATTTTGCTTTCTAATCAGTGCTTAAAGGAAATAGAACGCATTTTTACTTTATGGCAGCAATGCTTGCTGCAAAAAAGTAGTGATCAGCCTTGGTTATTTGGTCGGTTCAGCATAGCTGACGCTATGTATGCTCCTATTGTGACCCGCTTTTTAACCTATGGTATCAGTGCGCAAAATAGTCAACGTCAGGTTATTGATGAATATATGCGTATTGTGATGAATGACGTCGATGTAAAATACTGGTGCGAGCAAGCGAGATTAGAGGTTGCGACTATGGCAATTGCCGATGATATTGGCCAACAGCAGGTAGGTGAATAATAATGGGTTTAGATTTATTAGATGTTATTAGCTTAGCCGTATTTATGTTTGTTTGGTATGGCTACACTATTTTTGCCCGTGGCCGAGCTAAACGAACGACTTGTTTATCGAGTGTCCTTATTATTTATCGAATAGATTGGATGCGCCATTTATTAGAGCGTGACAATCGTATTTTAGATGCGGCGTTAATGGGTAATATTGAAAAGAACATTAACTTTTTTGCTTCAACTACATTACTGATTATTGCCGGTGCATTAACGGCGATGGCATCTGCCGATACATTGCAACAAATGACCCAAACTGTCGATTGGGTGGATAGACAAACGGAAGCCGAGATCCAATTCAAATTATTATTTATTTGTGCAATTTTGGTTTTTACCTTTTTTAAATTTACTTGGGCCTTACGCCAATATGGCTTTGCCGGCGTGATGATAGGAGCTGCGCCAAACCACAATGATCCTAATGCAACTATCCAAATGAAGCGAGCCTTTGCGAGAAATGCGGGTAAAATTATTGATCAGGCAATGCACAATTTTAATAACGGGCTGCGCGCCTATTATTTTGCTCTGGCTGCTTTAGGTTGGTTTATTAATCCTTTTGTTTTTATCGGTTTAGGCTTAGCTGTTGTGTATGTGTTGTATCGGCGTGAGTTTTATTCGCGAACATTAAAAATGCTTGAAGAAGGCTTAGTGATGAGCTCTTATTATTTAAGTATTCAACAAGAAAAACAAAAAGAAGAAGAAAAGCGTCAACATCCTACGGCGTAACCAATAGGTAAGTAGTCATTATGCGGGTGAATACGCATTGTCGATAAATTAATAATGAGAAACTAAAAATAAAGAACGGAATGATCAGGTTTTGCTGTTCGTTGTGTTTATCGGGGCAATTTCAAGCGTGCTGTGCTTAGTGTCAAGAATATGACCTAGATAGGTGTAAGAATACGTTAAGCCGTATTCTTACGATAAACTTATTGTGTCACTTTGCCTTGGGCGAGCTCAAAGTATTTTCTGACACTCACGGTTTGGTCGTTAATTAAACGCTGGTAACAAATACCGGCAAACGCAAATGTTTTACCATTAAAACTTAAGTAGGTAGAAGGGGCATCGGGGTTTGAATCGTCGTAAATCCATTGTCCACCAATATATTTAATAAACACTTCACCTAAATAGGCACCAAACATATTACAGACGGTAAAAATAATTTTGTCTTTTTCTGATTCGTTATTGAGTAGCGGTAAACAGTTAAGAATAAGCTCATCAATTATTGCGATACTTTCAATGGTTTCGTCTAATTTTACTTGGAATTCATCATTAGCAAATTTAATAGCATCTTGCGCGCTATCGGCCATTAATTGTGCAATTTCGACTTGTTTCATATTGCGCCTTTGTTAATCGTTATAATTGTTACCCTAATATCGGCAGTTTAGGCAATTTAATCAAGCGATTAGCCTAATTTATTTTGTAGCAATAATAACAGCCCGTTGTGGAGCCGGATAACCTTCAATAGTCTTAGTGGGATCGGCTGGGTCTAAAAAGTCAACTAGCGACTCATTTTCCATCCACTCAGTTTTACGTTGTTCATCTAAACTGGTAACACATTTATCAACGACTTTGACATTGCTAAAACCGACTCGATGCAACCAATGAACGAGTGCGTCACAGCTTGGAATAAACCAAACGTTGCGCATTTTGGCGTATCTTTCACCCGGCACTAATACTTGATTTTGATCGCCGTCAATGACGATGGTTTCTAGTACTAATTCACCACCGTTGCGTAATTGGTCTTTTAGTTGTGCTAAAAAGTCCAGTGGTGATCGTCGGTGGTATAAAACCCCCATTGAAAATACCGTATCAAAAGCTTCTGATTTGGGTAGTTGCTCAATGCCTAATGGCAGTAAATGAATATCGGGACTTGGGTTATATTTATGAATGGCTTGAAATTGCGCCAAAAATAGTTGAGAGGGGTCGGCACCGACGACTATATCAGCTCCTTCACCTAACATGCGCCACATATGGTAACCATTGCCGCAACCCACGTCTAAAATAGTGCGGTCTTTTAGCTCACTAATATGAGGTAGCAAACGATCCCATTTCCAATCGCTGCGCCACTCTGTGTTTAAGTCGACACCTAATAATTCGTATGGCCCTTTACGCCAAGGCATAAAGTTTTTTAACAGGGCGATTAAGCGTTTTTGTTGTCCTTGGTTTATATCATCTGCACTACCAAAAGCGACTTTATCTTTTAGTTCGAGCACGCTTGGCTGGGCATCAGGTAAATTTTTTAAAGTTTTTTGCCATTGATGAAATTCACCATGCAAGGCATCTTTGTACCAAGCATCTAATAGAGCAGGTAAGGAGTGAATAAGCCCCTGTAACTTTGAGTTCAATATACGTTGGTAAAAGGCGTTAAACATAAAAAACCTAGTGAAATTATTTTATAGCAACCATGGAGGCAAAATTAAAGCATTGGTACCACTGTTGGTAGTGGTTGAATCCGGCATTTTTAAAACGTTGATAGTGTGCCGATAAATCATCGATCCGCATGACATTTTCTATGGCGGCGCGTTTTTGGCTAATTTCTAACTCGCTATAGCCGTGGGCGCGTTTAAAATCCAAATGTAATTCGTCAATGAGATCGTGACAGGGTTGGTCAACAAATTTGAGCTTCTCAGACAAAACCAAAAGACCACCAGGCTTTAAGCCTTGATAAATACGGTTGATTAGTTGTTGCCTGTCTGCTGGTTGCAGAAACTGCAAGGTAAAGTTAAGAATAACAATACTGGCGTTGTTAATGTCGATATTTAATATATCGTCACATAAGACTTGGGTAGGGAACGGGCTTTTGTAACCTTGTAAGTGTAAGCGGCATTTTTCAACCATATCGGCTGATTTATCAACCGCGATTATCTCAACATTGTTGGCTTTTATGGTGCGCCGCATCGCTAGAGTTGCCGTGCCTAAAGAACAACCTAAATCATATACATTGGAGTTATCTTGACAATGCACCTGAGCTAAATGGCCAATGGTTGAAATAATGGTTTGATAACCGGGAACGGAGCGTAAAATCATGTCTGAAAATACGTCGACCACGGCTTTATCAAAAACAAAATCTCTAACTTGTTCAAGCGGTTGCGAGTAAATATTGTCAGGTTGGCTCATGTTGATGAATACTCGTGACTAAAGGGGGCTAATTAGAGTGTTTCATTAAACGTTCTTTTTGACGCGACCAGTCTTTATCTTTTATGTCCGAACGTTTGTCATGGCTTTGTTTACCTTTTGCTAGGTAAATTTCTACTTTAACCCAGCATTTTTTCCAATACATGGCTGTTGCCACAATTGAATAGCCTTGACGATCACGAGCACCGATTAAACGGTCTATTTCTCGACGGTTTAACAGGAGTTTTCGGGTACGATCAGGATCCGCCACCACATGGGTTGAAGCGCTGTTCAGAGGCTGAATTTTCGCACCCAATAAATAGGCTTCATTGTTTTGAATAATGACATAAGCATCCGATAAATTAACCCTACCATCACGAATGCTCTTTACTTCCCAACCTTGCAGCTCGATACCGGCTTCGGTTTTGTCTTCTAAAAAGTACTCATGCTTAGCCTTGCGGTTTAAAGCAATCGTATTGGAATTGTTGGTTTTTTTAGCGTTCTTTTTAGCCATTTATCTACTTGTATTATTTAATAATTTATCTTGAGTTGCACTGGTTGTCAGTAGGTCAGCTATTATACGCATTGCGTACATTGGCGCTATCATAAAAACGAAATATAGCGTTAAATTCTGCATTATAGCTGCCGAATCCTTAACATCAGACACTATTGTGGTAGCATTTGCCGGTTTTCACTATCCGGAGCTTAAATTTTCATGGCCACTCTTCATCGCAGCGCATTAGTTATGCACAGTGCCAAAACTATGTATGATCTTGTCAATGACGTTGCCGCCTATCCGCAATTTTTACCCAACTGTGCAGATGCTAAGGTAGAAGAGCAATCAGAACGATATATGACAGGCGCTATTAAAATTGCTAAAGGTGGAATGAGTAAGTGGTTTACCACGCGTAATCATTTATGCGCGGCAAATAAAATTGAAATGAGTTTAGTTGACGGCCCATTTAAAAAATTGTCTGGGGTATGGCATTTTGAAGCGCTGGATGAGCACGCGTGTAAAGTGAGCTTAGATTTAGATTTTGAATTTTCTAATCAGTTGGTTGCATTAGCTTTTGGCAAGGTGTTTAGTCATGTGGCCAACAATATGGTTAAAGCTTTTGTCGATCGCGCCAATAGTTTACAAGCGAGCTAATGAATATGTCACAAATCACCATAGAAGTTACGTTTGCACTACCTCACAAACAAACATTATTGGCTATTTCCGTTAACGATGGCGAGACTATTGAAAATTGTATTTTGCAATCTGGGATTTTACGTGAATACCCCGAAATAGATTTAAGCGTTAACAAAGTGGGTATTTGGAGTCGCAATAAAAAGTTAAGTGATACTGTGCGCGAAGGCGATAGAATTGAAATTTATCGCCCCCTGATTGCTGATCCTAAAGAAGTTAGACGTCGCCGCGCTGAAAAAGCAAAACAAGAAGGCCGAGCTGATAAAGTGACAGGTGGGCGAGTTAACCCTTTGCGTGCTAAAGAAACGGATTGATTCTAGCTAAGCAGTATTATTAGTTCGCTTGATAGATTGTGAAACGATGAGTTTCGCTTCACAATCCTAATGTCATTGTACAAGTAAAGTTTAATTTCCCTATATCGTATCAATACACTTTAGTCACTTCGTTAAGTCAGCAACGAGCTAATTTTGCTACTGCATTGATATTCAAATGAGCTAAGTCTTGTTTAATCGCATTCTCATAATGTTTATGGATAAGTGATGTGATTGGTAAGTTTTTATCATTTGCCTGTAAAAAATACGCTAAGTCCTTTTCGACTAATTCAATCGGAAAAGCGGGGGCATAGTTGTCTGCTTGTATCGCTTTAGTTGCCCCAGCTAAGGCCGCACTACAGACCGGTAATTCCGTTAATGTATTAAGCATTTTATCTATATCGGTGTTCTGAATTTTCAGCCAGTGGATGAGTTCGGCCATCAGAGCAATTTGGCTACTAAATAGGGTATTAACTAGTAGCTTTACCGTCGCTCCGGCCGAAATATTACCCATTTGGAAAATTTTGCTAGCCATTAAAGACAATATAGGACTTATTCTTTCAAACGTGGCTGAATTAGATCCAACAAAATAAATCAGCTGTCCCGCCTCTGCTTGCGGCCTTGAGCCTGCTACGGGCGCATCTGCAAAAGCAACCCCATGCGCTTGGCAGTGTTGTGCAAGGGTATTAGTCCATTCTATGGATAATGTTGAGCTTTCAATGGCGACAGTTTGCTGATTAATGGTTGATAATGCGCCATTATTTTCATCAAGCCAGACTTGCCGAGAAGCTTGGTCGTCGCGAACCATACTAATAACGTAATCCTGTCCAATTGCTGCCTGAGCAGGCGTTTTTGCAATGATAGCTCCTTTATCCTTTAAGCGATCAGCCATACTTAAATCTCGGTTCCAAACGGTTACCTGATGTCCTGCGTTAATTAAATGCAACACCATGCGACTGCCCATTGCGCCCATTCCTAAAAATGCGATATTTGCCATGATACTTACCTTTTATTGATAGTGAATAATGTCGCAAAACAGTATGACTGTGGATTAATTTGCATTAAACTCGCTATTAGTCATGTTTGTGATGTAAAAAGTGCATTAATGGATGTTCAACAATTACACATCTTTGTCGAAGTGGTAAATGCTGGTAGCTTTGCAAAAGCCGCGCGGATATTAGATCGCGATCCATCATTGATTTCGCGTTCAATTGCCAGTTTAGAAGCACATTTGGGTGTAAGGCTGTTTCAGCGTTCGACACGCGTCTTGTCGCTTACTGATAGTGGTGCCCGTTATTTGGCAAGAATCAAACCGATACTTGACGCATTGTCGGAAGCTGAAGATGAACTGAGAGTGGAATCTGGCAAGGTATCAGGGCGGGTAACGTTAACGGCTTCTGTAGCATTTGGCCAAATGTGTCTTTTGCCATTAATGGCAGAGTTGATGGCGACTTTTCCTTTAATTGATTTGGATCTTAAACTGACGGACAGCAATTTAGATTTATTGGAAGAAAATATCGACTTGGCGATCCGTTTAACACCTGCTTTTGAATCGGATTTGATCGGTTACAAGTTATTTAACACGCATTACAAGGTGGTGGCTAGTCCTGAGTATTTGAACAATCACTCAAGTATTCAATCCCCAGACGATTTAGAGCACCATAAGTGCTTAGTATTTAGCATGGCTCAGTATCGAACCGCTTGGATGTTTATAAATAACGACGGGCAGCAAACGAAAATTAATATTAACAGTCAACTGGCGCTTTCGAGTGCTTTGGCTTTAAAAGAATGTACTAAACAAGGTTTAGGTGTTTGTTTGTTGGCCGATTGGCTGATTAAGGACGAAATTAAGCAAGGTAATTTAGTTGATGTATTACCTGAGTACAAAGTAACCGCAACAGATTTTCACACGGCGGCATGGCTGCTTTATCCATCACGGCACTACGTTCCGAATAGAGTTAGGGCGGTCATTGAATTTTTAAAAAATAAGTTAGCCGATAATAATTTTATCTAGCATTTGAACAGTAGAATCAAAGCTAGTTGGGCTAACAAAGTTTTGCTTGGTGCTAATCTCAATCGGCAAAATTTCTAACCAACGTTTGCAAACCCAGTTGGGGTTATCAAAATGGGTTTCACTATACAGTCGCTGTAGTTGAGGATGGCTAATAAACACGGCCTGCAGTTTGTCGGCAAGCGCTAAGGTTTGTGCATTGTGTGCTTGCCTGCGCCAGTGGTTAAGTGAAGCTATTGCTGCCATGCGTAAACCGTCATCCTCCATATAAACATTGTCTATTTTTACTAGTTTTTCCGCGAAAATAGTGATGTATAGCAGACCATCTTTTTTTTGTTCAAAATCAGTGATCGTGACTTTTGCACCCCACTTGGGTACGTTGAAAGGGCGGTCTTTTTTATGTAAACACAAAACAAACCCTTCACCTGAAACCGCTTGTTTGACCATGCGTATGTAGCGTTGTTCAAATATACGCAATTGGCTAATACCGCCTGGTAACAAGAATATATTCAGCGGAAAAAGCGCCAGCACAGGTTGACTAGTATTGGTTGAAGCTGTATCGGTTGCACCTGTGTTAGTTGTGCTAAGTGGTGAAGTTGCGTTAGTTGCGTTCAATTTATTGTTACATTGGGTTGTTTGTCTTAGTTTGTTTTACGTGTTTTTAATTGGCGATGATCACTTTTTAAGTGATAAATTCTTTGATGCTTTGGGTTAAACCTATATGCAAATTAGCTTGAAAATTAGGCTGGATAATTACCAAATAGAACATATGAAAGGAGTAGTCGTTGGTAAACATTAAAGGCCAATTTAGCTAGGCGCTAAGCTGGCTCTTGTGTGTTTTGTTAATAGCGCTAGATTATTTCAGCTTCTTGGTCAACGCCGTGTCTAATATTGACTTCGGCTAATACCATTTCTTTTAATTCGAGTAGATCGTCGTCATCTAAATCAGCAATATGGATATTGCCAAATATGCGCCTTTTCGCTAAGTCGTCTTCCGCGCAGTAGGTATGTGCAATGCCGCGCCCTGGCAGGGTTATCGGGAGTCCTTTTGAGCGGTCATTTAAAATAACGTCGCCGTCACAGAACATACATTTCATTTAATTACTCCAAATTTTTGTGTGCTACCGCTTAAACTTAAGCTCAACTTTATAAAATTCGCTAGTTTTTCGTGTAAAAGCCCAGCAATTTTTATGACTATATTTATGGTGTTACGCCTATTTTAAGCGGCAATCAGCTGACGTTTGCGTGGTTTTTGGTTTTTTTAGTTTGGCTATGTGTAAAGTGACTTCGCCAACTGGGAACGACCAAAAAAACATTTTTGTGCGGTTGATCAGGTTGTATTCATCCACTAAATACAACCAGTCATCTAACTTAAGTTTGACTTGGCCATTATCTGTTTGTGCCTTTAATGTGTATTGCCAATTCAAGGTATTACCTTGAACTTGCCCTTTAGCCGTGCCGATGACATCTCCTGCGGTGCCTGTTAATTTGTCACCTTGTTTAGTTAAGCGCCAGCAGCGCTTTTCAACCTTACCATCAGCAAAGTAAAATGTTTCGTCTAATACACCTTGGTTATCTTGCCAATCGCCAATAATCGTCGCAGTAAAGCGTCTAGTAACCTTGTTTCGGTGATCTTGCACTATGCCTGATGCAAATATAGTCTTCTCGCTCAGGTCTTATGGTTCATTGTCAGCGCTTACTCGCCCCAATCACATAGTAAAGCATATGCTCATGGGGCTCGAAGCTTGACGGCTTCCCCTAAAACCTGATCGCTTTGACTATCGTTCACCTTGGAAAAAACGTTCTAATTGTAATTGAGGCTTGTGGTTGACGTATTCTTCTAAATTAGCAGTACAAGATGTTAAACAAGTCATGGCGCCGAGAGTAAACAAGGCTTTAGTTTTAGATTTAATCATGATCCAATCCTAACAATTGATCTCGTTGTTGTGGGTATTGGCTGTTGGCACCAAGCCAAATGTTGATAAAAGCTTGGCAACCTTGACTATCACTAAACAAGGCATAGTAAGCCTTGTTAAAATAGAAATGACCAAGACCATTTTGGTCGATAAAAAAGCTAATTTGATCACCTTGTTTTACATTTGGCCAACTGTTGTCTAGCTCTACAATCCATTTACTTATCTTGTTTTTATCAAAACTTTGTTTTTGCCATTGATTAGCAGTTTCATCCAGTAGATCTTGTTTTTCAATGTCGCGTTGATATTGCAGGGTTAGGTATAAATTTCTATGTAAACCATTGGGTTCATTATTAGGCTGAGCGTCGGCATATAAATAGGCCTTGTATACTTTAAACCACAGCACTTTTAATTGAGCTTCGCCGACCAATCTATAATTTTGCGGTAATTCTGGTTTAGTTGAATTTGCCAGCGTATTTGTCGCTAAACCTAAGCAAAATATAGCTAGTAGTATTGGGTGAATATAAGCCTTTAACATTTTCTATCTTCCAGAGTTGTCATCGTCGTTTGAGTTTGATTGTCGTTGAGCCAGACAAATGCGGGCATTATTAGTGCCCAAAGTAATGCGATTATTAGGCTTGCTAGGCTAGTAGGTATACCAAAAGTAACAGCCTCTAGTTTTACCGCAGAATAGTAAGATAATGTGCCTCCCAGTGCGCCAAGCGCGACACAGAGTTTGTATTGGCCTGATAAAAATTTGAGTCCAGAACTTAGTGTTGTAACAAATCCGAACCACAGCACGAATAGCCAAATTGGTGGCATGGTTGATGTGTTAGCGGGAAAGTGTTTAGCCTCGGTTGGAAAAACAAATACACCTAAAACACTTAAAAGCCAGTCTAAGCAAAAGCCAAATGCGGCAAACAGTAAATACAAGCGCAATGAAGACATTGTTAAATTAAGCCAGTAACAATGTAGCGCAATTAACCCAATAACAACCCCCAGTAGTGTGTTAGCAAAAAGAACGCATAGCCCCCAAACGAGTTTAAATCCCAGTAAGCTCAGTAAAACCATCTGCCAAGTTACATCATTTCTGATCATGTCTTTCGCCTATATCCTTCGCTATATTTTAGCGCTAATGGATTTTTAACTGTTGTACGGCTGGGCTAATTTATTTGATCACAATGCATTTAGCCTGCATTTGGTTTTACTAGGTTATAGTCAAAGCGATCAGGTTTTAGGGGCAGGTTTCTAGTTCCAGACGAAACCTAAGTACTTACATCCATGTAAGCAAAGCCGTCAAAGCTACCGCATCCGTGCTCGCGCTCCTTACCTACATCCCTGTCTCTTGATCACAAGTTTCAGAAGCGCTTTTTTCGGTCAATGGAGGTGAAGTTTTACCACCTAGGCTTAGGAAAATACCCTCGTCATCCTCGCGCATGCGGGGATCCAGCGACTTTTGTTGGATAAACATAGTAAGGTTAAAGCAAAAGACACTGGGTTCCTGCCTTCGCAGGAAAGACGATACTTTTTTAAGTACTGAGTACTACCGCCTAGTAAAGTTTTTCTATCTACTTTTGGTCAATTTGTACTAATTAATATTTGTGTAGAAGAGACAGACCTACATCCATGTAGGCAAGCTTCGAGACCCCATGAGCATATGCTCTACTATGTGATTGGGGCTGCCGCTCTTAATGGAAGAAAGTGGATTTAGGTATTAGGACGACGCAGGAACCACAGTTTTCCTGTTCCAGACGAAACCTAAGTACCTACATCCGTGTAGCCAAAGTCGAGAGTAAGCGCTGACAATGAACCATAAAACCTGAGCGAGAAGACTATACATAGCAATACTTAGTGCATTAGGGTTAAGTACGAGTTTAGTCATAGTGGCTAATACAGCCGCGTGATATTGAGAATCCAAGTGTTGAAAGTGACTGGATGAGGTGTGTAGATAACGATCTTTTTGTTATTCCGGTGAAGATTACGTAGGCAATAAATCCGCTAAAATTAGTGGTTATACAGAAAAACAGCGAAAACCGTTTCTGTTGAAGTTAACGCTAATTAGGTGTTAAGCGCGCATATTTAAGGCATGGGTAAAATTGCTGCCATTGGTTAATGGAACAACGGAATCCGCAATAGGTGGTTTAAGTCGTAGGCAATAAGTGACAGTAAGAAAGAGGTTTAAACTTAAAGTGATTTGTGTGCCCATCTATGAGTATTTTCGACGGTTAAGTTGGATAACCTAGCATACATTGCTTAGATAAATTATTGATTTTCAATCACGTAGGGCTAGCCCTTTTACTTTTTGTTTATTTTTTATGTTGATTTTTTAGGTCAATTAACAACCAATTTATGATCTAAATCGTAATTTTTTTGACTATTACGATTTTTTTACAGATTAAACCTTGTGTTTTTAGCCAGATGACCCAAGCTCTATTATGTGCTTAGATTAATTTTATTATTTTTAGGCGCATAGTAAGTATTTCTAAACAAATAAGCTAAAACAACTGAAAAGGAATAGCTATGAGAATAGAACTTTCTGGCCATCACGTCGATGTTACCGACAATATTAAACAGCATGTTGATGAAAAATTTTCCAAGTTAGCCAGCCATTTTCCTTCTTTGTTATCAATTGATGTCATCATTACTCAAGAGCACGGTGAATATGTGGTTGAAGCCGTTACCAACTACGAAAGTGTACGTATTGCGGCGTCAGGTCATGATGCAGTCATGTATCCTGCAATCAATAAAGCTTGTAAAAAATTAGATGCTGCACTTAAGCATCGTAAAGGCCATTTGAAAGGGGACTTACATAAAAAACCAGAAGTGACTACACCTGAAATTGCCCATGAAATTATTCAAGGCATGGAGCTAAGGTAGTAAGCTAGACTTAAATTTATCTCTCTTCGGTTAGGCATTAAGTGCCTAACCTAATCGCTAATAGAGTAGTCGGCGCTTAAGCGTTGACTACATCAAAACCCCAGCACATCATTTCTACAGTTAAATACAAAGTATAGCCAAAGCGATCGGGTTTTAGTGCAGGAAAGGCGGTACTTTTTTAACCATTAATTACTACCTATTAATCCGTAATTTTATTCGACTTTTGGTTAGCTTGTGATAATTAATATTTGTGTAGAAGAGACAGACCTACATCCGTGTAGCCAAAGTTGAGAGTAAGCGCAGACAATGAACCATAAAATCCGAGCGAAAAGACTATATAGTCAAAGCGATCAGGTTTTAGGGGAAGCCGTCAAGCTTCGAGACCCCATGAGCATATGCCCTACTATGTGATTGGGGTGAGTAAGCGCTGACAATGAACCATAAGGCCTGAGCGAGAAGACTATACTAACTCGTTAATAATCGTTCCGACAACATTACCTACGTTATCAGGTAAGGCATCAGTGGCTTGTTGATTTTTAGCAAAGGTTTGTAAGCCGACCAACTCATTGGTGAGTGAATCCCCACCGTCTAACGAATTTAAGAATTTACTGGTTAATCCGATCTGTTGACTGGCAGTATTGGCTAATAAGTCTTGCGTGGTTAAGGCTTTATTTTCTTGCTCTTTGTTTAACGCAGTACTGAGTAAGTCACGATTTTGACCGCCACTATTACCAAAAGTGGAGCTAATAATCGCACTGTTTATACTGTTTTGTACACTACCGATAGCCATGGGGCGTTACTCAAAGTTTACCTACTACACAACTAGTTTAGCTAAAAAAATGTTTAAATTCTAATCAAAAATGGTGATTAACTCTCAAGTTTAAACAATTATACAGTACAGCTTGATATCCCTCTTTACAGGATAGGCGATAGATCGGCTTAGAAGTTGGTAGGATAGTTAAGTTAGGAGAGTTAAGTTAGGCTAGTTAGGGCTGAGAAGTCGGTCAACTATAGTCAAAGCGATCAGGTTTTAGGGGAAGCCGTCAAGCTTCGAGACCCCATGAGCATATGCTCTATTATGTGATTGGGGCGAGTAAGCGCTGACAATGAACCATAAGACCTGAGCGAGAAGACTATATTGGCTGTCTTGTTATTTGTTCTTTAAATATGCAACTGCTTGAATAAACCCACAAGCTAGGCATTTGTTACCTAGCTTGTGTTGATTCTAAAATTTGCGTTAGTAACGCTTATTTAGCAATAGATGCTAAGTACTCCTGCACTTGTGATTGTAATACTTCGGTTGATTCTTGCAGTAAACAGTCGAGGTTACGATCACCTGATTTCACTTTGCCTTTTGATTGCACAAAGTTTACCGCCGCTTTTTCTAACAACTCACCTAGAACAATAGGCTGTTCAAATCTAACGCTTGGGTTAGCTTTACAATATTGGCTATAGGCATAAAGTGTTTCAATAATGGCGGCTTTAAAGTAAATCGGGTGGAAGTGTTGGATCAACTTATCGAGTAAAGAGGCAAAACTTTCTTCACGCGATGTCATGGAGCTACGAATTAATTCGCAATCTAATACTTCTTCTGCATCTACATGCTCTGCAAAAATGAGTTTATTGGTGTTGTCTAAGCTTTGGTAAATATCGCTAAGAAACTCATCATCAAAGCGCGTAATAAGGCCACGTGCTGAGCGCCACTCTAACCAGTCAGTATCTAACGCATGTAATCCTTTTTGCGTGCTATGTTGGGCAATACTGGCCGCTACATCTAAATTGTACTCTTGGTATTGAATTTCAAGTGTCGCTTGTACTTTACTCATTAACTCAAATGGCGCAAGTGAACCTAATACTTGATAGGTCATGTCGCTGCATTCTGCATGATTGGCGCATACGGCTAATAAATTGTGTAAATCAATAGAACGTAAACCATTAAACAGGCTGGTATTGGTTCGAATGGTATAGCCTAAAATGACCAACAATTCTTGCACTAAGCTTCGCTCTAGTGGTGATTGCGTAACCTTATCAATAGCCGTAATTAATTCGTCAAGGTCGATGTTGGCATGGTCAAAAGTGATATGCTGATTAGCACCAATTGTGATCGCAATGTGTCGTGCACACAACAAGGATAGATCTTCTGATATATCACGATGAGCATAGTTCAATACAGAGAAACACTGCCGAGCCGTTAACCAGTTTTGTTGATATTCAGCCTCACTATAAATACCTTCAACCAACTGTTGGAACGTAATACCCGTACCCATTTGTTGTTCCATGGTAAATTCGCTTAGCCAAGCATCCAGCTGTTGTGCACTGGCTTGATCTGTATCTAGTTTATTTAATGCCGTGGCGATATCCTTGTTTAATAGACTTAAATCAAAGCTGTAATGCTGAGTTTGTTCACAAGGTTCAGAGCTGGCTATTGGAGTGACTTGACGGTTGTTAACCCATAAATGATTAACACGTGACGCACGGAAAGCCAGTGCAGCCGAAGCGTAACCAACGTTGCTGGCGGTACTGCGTAATTGTAAGTCTTTTAATGTACTGAATAATACATTAGCGTCTTTGGCGTCACACATGGCTTGGTCAACCATATAAGTGAATACAGCCGCTTCTTCATTTATCCAATGGCGAGCAATATGGTTTAGCTCGCTGGTTAAATTAGCACTGGCCAATTGAGCATCAAATAACTGGTAGTCTTTAGCTTCGTGTTGCAAGCTAGACAAGCATAAATACTCTTGTTTATTTATGTTGTAGGTTTGCGCGGTTGCTAGCCCTTGGAAGCGGCGCTTGGGGCGACCTGTCAGGTTTAACGAACTATTTTTACCCACAATTTGATAAGTGTCGACCAAGCTAGCGGCAGACATGACTTTTAACGGATGGATATCGTCAATTGATTCTGCGACAACACCATTAGCCGCCAGCTCTTTTTTCACTTTATCGTTTTCAGCCAGAACCACTAAGGCAATTTGTGTTTTATTTTTAGCGGTTGAGCGGTTACGCAATTGCAATGGGTCTAAATCGTCTTTTTCGATTAAACCTGTATCAAGCATTAAGCCGGTATAATATAGGCTTTGTGCCCAAACAAGAGGTAGATTTTCGTTCGGAATACGTTGTTGCGAACCCGGTTTTTTGCGTTCAGCTTCAATTTTATCTTCAGGCACAATATAAAGCTCGGGTAACAATCCTTTACCGTCGATATGTACCATAACGGATTCCAACTTATCACGATAAGCTTGAGCTTGTTGTTTATCATCTTCAAATAAAGATTGAATGTATAAATAGGTATAAAATAGTGGCCATTCACATTCAATACTTTCAAAGTTAGCTAACTCTGAATGCTCATAATGAATACGGCTGTGATCTTCATTTGCCGCTTGGTGGCCATCCCATAAAAAGCGTTTACAACCGTATTCGCCGCCCAGTTCAGTTAAAATTTTATTGCGGGTTTTTTGTACTAAGGCTTCATCACCCACTGCAAATGCCGGATAACCAATAATACTTAAAATTGCACTATCGACTTCTTTAGAAAGTGATTCACGAGGCAATAAACGCGCTAGCGTATTTCGTGCACGCGAGACAGCATCTGGGATTGTGTGTACCACTGCACGCGGAGAGCCATTAGGGCCAAATAGGTTAAAACCATCTAATGCTTGCAGTGCCGCTTTCGCCATACCGACTGAGCTGGCATTTATTTCAGTTTTACCATTATTGATTTTGTTGCCGCGCTCCCAAATGCCATAATCTGGAATACGATAGGCAAAGGCGATGTAGTAGATAAGGTTTTGCACAAAATCGACTTCATCTAAGGTGTTGATAATGCGTAATCCTGACGCCGTCATTTGCGCTATCATTAATAAAAAGATAGACGTCGCATCAATTTGTAAATGTCCCCATTCTGCGTCACCTACGACAGGTAAACCCGTATGTGTGTCGTATTTGGCATGCAAGCAGTCCATTGAGTCCAAGGTATGTTTGAATGTTTCTACCTTGTCGGCTTGACGCATCATTGACTGTAACAGGCCTCGCATGAGTTTAATGGTGGCTTGTTCTAGCTGGTCTTTGCGCTCGGTTTCGCCATGGCGTTTATATGCCATGCTTAAACCCCAAACACTCAATATCGAATAAACATTGTCGCGCACCCATGCATCGGTATAATCGCCGTGTGTGGTGATGGCGGTACTGGCCGGCAGTAACCCGGTAACAGGGTTTTGGCGGTTCAAGATGATTTGTTTAATATCTTTGTATAAGGTATTGAGTAATTCAGTATTTTTCATATGTTTTGTCTTGGGTTGCTGCGGGGGGTAGAAGCAATAGTCACTGATACTGCTGGCACTAGCGTCTTTTTTTGCCAATTTATTCATTGAGTATACCCAACAATAAATAGCTTGTTTGTTAAATCTTTGTTTTTATTACAATTTGATTAGTTGGTGCTTTTAGCTATAACTATTTTTCATGATTAATTTTAGTATTTTACGCCATGTCTGACAATTCACATTCGTTTGCAGCGCTTAAATCAAGGCGTTTATTAACGGCGACAAAGCCGTTTAATGCTAGAGGTAAATTACAAACTCGTTGCGAAAGTTGTTCATTAGCAACTTATTTATGCGCGTGTCAGTGGCGACTGCGTTTACCACTAGACTTTGATTTTGTCGTGTTATTGCATCGTAACGAAATTTTAAAGCCGACTAATACTGGGCGCCTGATTTCCGATCTTTTTTATGACAATACAGTTTGTTTTGAATGGTCGCGCACTGAACCTGATCCGCAGTTACTACAGCTGTTGCAGGATCCAACTCGACATGTGATGATTTTATATCCAGAAGAGCAAAACAATGACCGTACTGTTTTTACTGATTTAACTTTGGTCAGGCAGCAATATAGCGATAAGCGTTTAACCATTGTTGTATTAGATGGCACATGGAAACAAGCACGAAGAATGATGACATTAAGCCATTGGTTAAAATGTGTACCTGTGCTTAGTTTGCAATTAAATCAGTTAGGGCAATATGGTTTACGTAAACCGTTAATTGAAGGGCAACTGGCAACGGCTGAAGCTGCGGCTTGTGTAGCTTGTGAAGCGGGTCAAGTCGAGCAGGGACAAGCTTTGAGTGATATGTTTGCGGTATTTACGCAACATTATTTAGCGGCACGCGCCTGTAAACAGCCTGAAATTGGAGAACCACACCACAGATTAGGGGTGATGAAACAGCTTATTGCGCAAACTAAGCGTTAAGCGGCTATCATTTTATTTGTTTCGAAGATAGGCTAAATCAGGTTCTACGATTCAGTACTTTATTAAGTAATTTTGAATCGTTTTAGGTATGCAATAAATATAAATAAATAGATAACGATAAGAGCTAGCATATTAGATGAGTTTACCCCGAGTCGTTGGCGAACTGCTTGAACAGTTAACCCCCAAATTAGGTCACCCCAAGTTTAATCTACTGCTAAAGCAAGTGTCGCAAGAGCTCAGTGATTCAGACCGTTTCTTGTTGAAAATGGAGCTGAGTCGCCTTGCTAAACCTTGCTTGCGGCCCATCGATTTACGGGACAAAAGCCCTGAACCTTGTCAATTGGTATCCATCGCTAAGGTAAATCACTACTTACCATCTAGCGCAGCAGAACAGCTCAAAGCATTAATTCAATCTTATCAAGGCGTTTATAATTTTGCTGCGTACGAAAGCATCATGCGCCAATTCAAACTAAAACCCCAAACCGTATTTGAAAGCAAAGCGCAACAAACAGAAGTAGAACAAACGCTAGCTTTACCTATTATATTTGGTCGGCGTATTACTCGACGTGACGAGCGTATGCATTATGTTACTGACTTAGGGTTTCATACTCGAGCAGGGGCATTTAAAGCCAAAACGCGAGATATTTCTGCAAGTGGTTTGCAAATAAAATTACCCAAAACGGCCATTTTAGAAACTAATGGTTTAATAGAAGTGAACTTTTTGGAGTTTGCTAAACAATATCAGCGTGATTTCGCGTTTAAGTTAACTTATAAAGTTTGTTGGCAACGCCAAGAAAAAGGCGAAAACTTTGCAGGACTAGCGGTTGATAACGAAAAACAAAATCCAGCGCTAATTGAATTTTTAACTAAGTTTGTCAAAGGTTATCGCCGTAAATATCGATTGGATGCATGTAATACGTTAGATGCTGCTCGCAATAAATTGTTTGAGCAGTTTTATTTTTATGGCAGTCAAGCTTTACCCATGTTGCTTAATGTGCAAGGCATGCAAGTGGAGGTTAACTATTTATGTGCGCAAAAAGCTAATCAAGCTATAAGGCAATATTGGTTGAATGAGCAAAGGCACTCGCAACTGAGTGAAGTATTAACGGCTGAGCGCTTATTACAAGCTACGGATAACGTTGGCCAAGTTAAGACTTTGTATTTATATAGCTTTACTCATGACCAAAACCAGCAACACCACTTTTTTACCTCTACACCTGAAGAGTTAGCTGAAGCCAAGATGACCGATCTGTTTTATCACTTCGGCGCAACAAAACCCAGTTGGCGAGTCTTCAAATTACAATTCGCTGAATTGGAACATGCTAAAGCTTGGAACCCCGTAGCTATTCCAGAAGAAGCTGGGCGAGAAATACAAAAGCGCAATCGGCCATTAAGCACAACATTACAGAATAAGTTATTTGAGTCGAATTACTATGCGTTGTTGATTGACGTAACTAACGAGCTGGCTAAACCCAGCTATCATGCACGACCTTTTGATAAAAGTTTACTCAATCAACTTAATCAATTTCATGTAAAGCGTGAAATAGACAACCCAGCGCAAGAAGTTGAATTTTCTTTGTTAGGGCAGCGTAAGGAGCCAAGGTACAACTACAGAACTGTGGTTGAAGTAGATACAGGACAGCAGTTTATTAGTGGTTTAACTAAAAATATCTCGGCCAATGGATTACAAATTGAGTTTGAAGAAAGCGCCAAGCTAGATGCGGGTCAAGTCATTTATCTGGATTTTCCTGAGCTGCAATTAACCACCTGTGACTATAAATTAACTCATCTTCCTTATATTGTGGTGGCTACCAATAAAGCGAAAACCGTGTTTAATTTTAAAGCGAAACCGGGTAAGCATCAGGGCCGTAAATTTTTCACTAAGCTTAGTCAGCGTAAAGAAGCTCTCAATCAAGGTAATGATAAACGCATTATCGGTTTGGAAGATGCTCTGCATAATTTATTTATCTATAGTACTTCGCAGTGTTGTGCTTACATTAGTCAAGTCGACGACGATAGCCAATGCTTTTTAGCTTGTGCGCCGGTAGCGACTCGATTGAACGCATTAATTGACCGTTGCCGAGAACTTAATTCGCAATTAATTGAGTTAGCATTACTCGATAAGTTCGCCAGTTTTTATCCTGCGGATGAGCAAACTGATTTTGCAGAGATGGTCATTGCTGTTAATGCTAATAAAATTGAGTTTTTAGGTTGGTTGTCTGAAATGACAAGTGAAAGTGATCGTAAAAATGCGCTAACTGATTGGTTGAAAGACAAGGTCATTTGGGTGCTGAGAGTTGACGTGGCTATAGCGTGCCCAGCCGATTTTCGACATATTGAATTAGAAAACAGTTACCTCAGTACTTATCAGCCTGCAGCGCAAAAAATGCTTGAGAAATTAGCAAAAGGGGTACGTTTAACATTACAAGTTACTGACATTTCTCAAGAGGTGTGTTTGCGATACAACAAGCCGTTAGAGCAATTTAAAAGTTTAATTGAAAAGCAAAATAATATTGTGTTTGATGTATTAAATTAGTAATTGGAGGGCTATTTGGTGCTTGGCTAAATAGCTCACCATTCAAGGGTTTATTTGCCAAAGTGGAGGTTAGTTAGTTTGACGTTTTTGCATTTGTTGGTTGATTAACTTAACGGGAAAGCCAAAGCGGCTCATGACTTCTTGGCTAATATCAATTAAGTCGACAACACCTGCGACACTCCACAATTCTTCCTCTAAAACTTTAGCTTTATGAATGGCATATTGGCTAACATAAGCCAGTTCTTTTGCTATAAAGTCTGTGTCAGGCCGACCCGTGCGAGACGTGTAAATCCTCAGCGCGAAAAACAGTACATTGGGTTGTAATGATTTTTGCACAAATATTTTTTGCGCGGCTTCGTTTCTAAAATCATCAACCAACTGAACTTCAAATTTATCACTTAAGCTAGGTGCATCTTTACGGTATTTAATATAAACATCTTGCTGAATAGGACGTGAATGGCGTTGCATTTTACGCAAGGTGGCAACAAACAAAGTGTTAAGGTAATTATTACACAGCAGTGGATACAGGTTGTAGGTATCGCCACTGTCTTCATCATTAAGAATATCTAACAAAGGATTGGGTACATTGGCAAAGCCTAAAGTATCAACCGTGTGTTTAATACCATTTTTATGAATATAAATGGCCGTATTTAATGTGCGCTGCGCAATAATATTACGTAATGCTTCAGCTAATCCTGGAAGCCCAGCTCCCGCTTGTGCTGCGGCTTTTAGCTTGGCTCGGTTTTTTTCAATTAGTTCGTTCATAAAGGATTTACCTTGATGAACAATACCGCGTTCTTCATAAACGCGTAAGTTAACAATGGTTTTTTCTTTATTAAAGCTAACGACTTCGTAAGGTAGGCCTTTGAGCTTATAGCGACTGGTGATTTTTTGTAAGTCAGGCATTGTTAGCTCAAGAATTTCTTCCTTACTGACTTCTATCGGATTTTCAAACTCTAACTGCATTCCTTTCGTTGAGAAGTCACGGGTGACCGCGGCTTGCGAGAATTGATTACCGGTTGCTTCAATTGTCGTGCGATAAATAAACCGAGTTTCTGATCTAAGATTGACGAATTTAATCATCAGTTCTTCAATATGCGGTGGTGGCGAATTTTTATGATGGGCAAATACTTTTAGTTGCGCCACCTTTGCCATGTCAAACTCTATTTTATTGTATGTTTCGCGCGCAATTTCACTACTAATGTCGGTGATAAATGCGACGTGTTGAATGGGTTCTAAGTACTGCATAACACGCGCTGAAGGAGGCTTATTTAGTTTTTGGGCCTCGCGGCTTGCTGAGTCAGGTAAGGTTAGTGGTAAATTGGCTAATTCTTTATGGCAGTCGATTAAGGCTATTTTATATATGAACCAAACACTTTTGGCAGACCCAAAACCAAGAAAAACATTACGTAACTCGGGTTTTAAATTGAGCTCTTCATCAGTTGCTGAATAAAAGTAAACGCGACCTTTAGCTACATGGGTAAAGCCGTAAATAATGGTTTCTTTGACGCGGCCTGGTTTACGCATGAGTGCCGCCATACGTTTAGGTCCAAATAAATAACCTAACCGTGGTTTGTTGTTTTCGTCTATCCATTGGCGGATTATACCGCGGTTGTTGTCATTAGTGAGTGTCGCGACGGGCTCTAATGCGCCATCTTCACGTGGTTTTAAAAATACTGGTAATGAAGTGACTCGCGGTAAATAAAATTGCTCGTATCCTTTAGTGACTACGGCTTCAATGGTGTTATCTAAGTTGAGTTTGTAGCGCCGTTTATTACCATTTATAAAGCGATTCAAAAATGCGTCAAAGGTTGGGGTGTCAATATTGTTAGTGCGTTTACAGCGTGCATATAGATTCCCGCCTTTGTTATCCAAACCAACGACTTCATATTCAACTGGTTTTTTTAACCCGAGTTCGTATTCTTCTTCTAGGCCTTTATATTCAATGCCAATGGTCTGACCGGGCATGACTTTGTAACTACTGGGTAGTTTAATTTTACAGCCACTAACGGATAAATCAGTGGTGGATGCGGCAATTTTTCCCGCCAGTGGGATCTCGACATTGATTGGCATGGCGTAAATCATACGCTCTTCTAGTCTGAATCCGCGCTCGCCAAACATAACAGGTTTAGCTTGATACTTAGTGAGTTCAGACGAATCAATATTTGATTCAGGAGCTGAAGATTTTAGGCGTTCTTTATTTTGCCTGTGGTGCATCACACGATAATTGTTATCGGCATTCATGATGTCTTCGTAAGTACCTTGTGCATAACTGCCGTAGGTTTTTAAACCTCGATTAAATATGCGAATGGCGACATCATCTAAGTAGTGTGTTGTACCACCATGCGTGAAATCACGCACGTTACCATCAACATGGCCTCTTAAATCGATGCGGCGACTACAAGGTGCGGCTAATCGATTAAGCTCCATTTTGATCAAGAATTTCTTGGGTTTAGGAATATTACCTGCAATGGTATCCATCATCTGGTCAAAGTCGGGCTGACCATAAATAGGCTTAAGTTTATCAATTACATCTTTGTATTCAGCAATTGCAGGATCTGGCTTCATAAAGTGTTCAGATAATTATACTACAGTTAGTTAAGGCTAAAATTTACGCAAGTCTTTGTTGGAAAACACAATTAATCAACAAAGTGACGATAACAATTAATTAAATCTAAAGACTAAATTATAATCCTCTATCAAAGAGTTATCGTGTTTTTTGGCAAAAAATTTAGCTAAATTTATGTTTTAGCTGTGACAAAACCACAAGTCAGTCAAAAAATTGACTAAAAACACTGTTTTTGGTTAAAAAACAAGCTGGTTTGCGGTTGTACAACCTGCTATCACGTTAAATGCGATAACATTTTAGTTAATATCAAGTATTAGTATCAAATATTAGGCCAACATGGCTAAGACGGATTAATTTAATATGGCAAAAGCGAAAACAGCTTGGGTTTGCTCTGAGTGTGGCGCGGAGTTTGCGAAGTGGCAAGGTCAGTGTTCAGATTGTAAAGCGTGGAACTCGGTTACTGAGTTTAAAATTGCAGCCAGTAGTAAAGCCTCTTCTGCGCGATTAGGTGGCTATGCCGGCGCTACAGAGGCAAAAATTGAAACCTTAGAGTCGATTGAATTAACCGAGCTGCCTCGATTTAGTACAGGGCTAGTTGAGTTTGACCGTGTACTAGGCGGCGGAATAGTACCGGGGTCGGCAGTATTAATAGGCGGTTCGCCAGGTGCGGGTAAAAGTACCTTGTTATTGCAGACCATGGTTCGCCTTGCTGAAACCATGAGCACACTTTACGTTACTGGGGAAGAGTCACTACAGCAAGTTGCCATGCGAGCGGATCGTTTGGGTTTAGCCAAGGATAAGTTAAAACTGCTGTCTGAAACCAATGTCGAAACCATTTGCCATATGGCGCAGCAAGTTACACCACAAATTATGGTTATCGACTCGATTCAGGTTATGCACATGCCTGAGATATCATCGGCACCCGGCAGTGTGTCGCAGGTGAGGGAGTCTGCTGCGTTTTTAACCCGTTACGCTAAGCAAAATAATGTCGCTATTTTTATGGTTGGCCATGTCACTAAAGATGGCACCTTAGCCGGACCCAAAGTACTAGAGCATTGTATTGATTGTTCTATTATGTTGGATGGCTCAGCCGATAGTCGTTATCGCACTTTGCGCGGCAACAAAAACCGTTTTGGCGCAGTGAATGAGCTTGGTGTGTTTGCGATGACGGAAAAAGGTTTACGCGAGGTAAAAAATCCAAGCGCTATCTTTTTATCGCAAGCGGATAACCCTTCACCTGGTAGTATTGTTATGGTGATTTGGGAAGGGACTCGACCATTAATGGTGGAGGTGCAAGCGTTAGCTGACACTTCACAACTGGCTAATCCTCGTCGTGTGACCGTGGGTCTTGAACAAAACCGCTTAGCCATGTTACTGGCTGTAGTACACAGACATTGTGGCGTACAAATGGGGGATCAAGACGTGTTTATTAATGTGGTTGGCGGGGTGAAAATTACCGAAACTTCGGCTGATTTAGCGTTATTGCTCGCTTTGTACTCAAGCTTTCGTAACAACACTTTGCCACAAGATCTTGTCTCTTTTGGCGAAGTTGGCTTATCTGGCGAAATTCGTCCTGTCCCCAATGGTATTGAACGTTTAAAAGAAGCAGCTAAGCATGGGTTTAAAAAGGCGATAGTCCCTAAAAATAATATTCCCAAAGGCGGCATTGAGGGTATGGAGTTAATTGCTGTTTCAACTTTAAATGAAGCGTTAGAAGCTATTTAAGTCGTTAAAATTTTAGCTTTGCTACTAAGCTTGGAGCAGCCGGAACTGCTGTTTTATCTTTCACTGAACGGTATTCTGACACAGCACTTATGTTTATTAAGTGCGTGCATTTTAAGCGATTTCCACCATTTTGGTGCGTTGCATTATTTTGGTTGTCTATGTGGATCCACCTTGGTGCAATTGTTCTGTTTATAGTTGATAACCACAGAGATACCTTGAGCTAGACACTTTCTGGTTTGTTGGTTGTTAATTAAGCAAAAATAACGAGTTGACTAGAATTGGTAAACACATGACTTTAAATGTTTGTGGTTTTTACCGACCATTTCACTGAAGTTAGCGTATTTTGTACATTGTTCGCTAAAATATAAAATCGGCAAGAATGTTGCAGTGACTAAAGTTCAATAAATTTATTTGCATGTTTTTGGGGAGGAACTATGCATTTAAAAAGTCACTCTATGCAGTTGTCTGCAAAGGAGCGCCGTTGGCTACCTTGGTTTGGCAAAAACGGTAAGCTTGCACTGGGTTGGTCATGTTTTGTTAACCGCTCTATGTATCCGGCAGTTGAACAAACGTTTGAAGGTATAGCCGCTACGCGGGTAAAGCTTTTACAGAATTGGACCGACAATCAATGGCAACATTTAATTTCTGCGGTTAATAATATTAACTTGCAAGATCTCAATGCTTGTACAGGGTTATTGCAAGAAAAGCTCAAAACCGCAGCAGATTTTTCTGAATTATTCATTCTTGATCCGCAAGGTAAAGTGCTGACATCGACTTATACAAAACGCATTAATCGACGTCATCACGAACAAAAAGCGATAGACCAAGCATTAAACGGTCAGTTTTTACATGGCCCTTATATTGATCCTGATACCTTAACTATTGGCCGCTCAAGTTCTAAGTTTCACGACGAAGTCACATTGATGTTTTATCAACCTATCGTGATTGGTAACGAGACTTTGGGGTTACTGTGCGGCAGGGTACCTAATGATGTATTGGGTGATTTAATCCAACGAGAAGCTGGCCATGTTTATCGCGAATCAGGTGATAATTATTTGTTTATGGTCAATTCGCAGTTTGACCCGAGTATCAAACCGGGAATTGCTTTGTCGCGTTCGCGCTTTGAAGATAATACCTTTAGCCACGGGGAAAATTTAAAAGAAGGTATTCATACCGATTACGGCGTGGTTAAAGTCGCGAAACATACTGAGTTTGAGGTGCGTTTTACTGATCCCGCGACAGGTGAGTTACACCCAGGGGTACGAGAAACTATTCAAAACGGTCAAAATGTATTTGTTACCTATCCCGCATATTCTGATTATCGGCATATACCGGTTATAGGTAAAGGCGTGACTTTTAAGTTGCATGGCTCTTTAGATACTTGGGGCATGATGTGCGAAGGTGATTTGGAAGAAGTTTACCGTCGTCGTTCGATTAACTTTGGCTTACTCAAAACCTATTTTGCCATGACAGCGTGTGTAGTTGGCTTGAATATTGGTTTAAATCAGTTTACTGATTTGTCTATGCTGACCAGCAATGTTTTAACTGGGCTAGGTGTACTTGCCAGTGGGCTTTGCTTTTCGATTTTTAGTACTAATAAACTGTCAAACCGTTTAAATGATATGACTTCGGTGATACGCACCATTGCCGAAGGTGAAGGGAATCTTACTCAAAGGTTAGAGCAGTCACGCATCAAGCAAGATGAAACGGGTGACATGAGTCGTTGGATCAACAGTTTTATCGATAATTTAGACAGTGTCGTCGGGCAAGTCATTAATGCATCGGATGATGTGCGTAAAACCAATGACACCATGCTGCATAAAAACGCAGAGGCATTTTCTAGCTCGAATCAAGTGCATGAATCTATGCTACATATGCAGAGCCTGATCCAGAAGCAACGGGAAGTCATATTAGAGGCATCACATACCGCACAAAACATGAAGCAATCTATGGCTAATGTGGTAGAAAAAGCCAAATCTGATTATGAAGACGCCAGAGCAGGAACCCAAGCTATTCGTGATATCGTTGATAATACGGCTTCAAGTGTACAGTCTATTGATTCCAGAATGGGAGAGATTGGCAATATAATTGACGTCATCACTGAAATTACCAATCAAACTAATTTACTTGCGTTAAATGCAGCGATAGAAGCGGCACGTGCCGGTGAACATGGTCGTGGTTTTTCTGTGGTGGCTGATGAGGTGCGAGGTTTAGCGGGTAGAACAGCAGATGCCGCAAAAGATATTCAAACTATGATCCAAGGCTTGCAACAAGAAACCTTGCAAGCGGTAAGTTTTATGGAGTCGGGCGTTAAAGACGTTGATCAAAGTTTAAAATTGACTGAAGCCGCTTCAGGAGAAAATAGTGAGTTACACGCAATAGTTGAAAAAATGTTTGAGACTATTAGCGTAATAGAGCAAAATAGCGCACGTAATGGCGAAACAGCTCAGAGGGTAACACAAGTGACAGAAGCCATGGCGACGTCAATTCAACAATTAACCTCTAGCTCAGAACAAGTTAACACGACAGCTAACCGTCTACAGCAGTTGATGGGGACCTTTCAAGTCAGTGCTCGCTAACAATTACGCTAATTATTTTTTTACTATATGGTTAACAAAATAATTAGCACAAAGAATTCAGTATTCAGTCAAGAACGCTTACCAACGGCGGCCTAGCAAGTACCGAATGAATATTGATGTTGCGGCATGTATTCCTACGCATGCGGCCGACAAGTAGCTCCAGACTCTGGGGGGAGAAACGGGCTACTTGTCATTTACCATCCTTCATTTCATTACGCATTATTTCATCTCGCAATTTATCCATTACTCGCAATTATAGCGATTGGTTTGCCATTAGAGCGATTCAACCTGAAAAACAACAAGCGATAAACCCCTAATAATATTATAATTGTAATATTAAGTGGTTTACTGGTTGTGAGGGATGTATGCGCCGAGATGAAAATATCCTAACTATTTATGAATTAATCCATACCATCCGTCAGAAAGTGTGTCATGTCACGACGGAACAATCGGTCGAGTTAGTGCAGAAAAAAATAGCTTATTTTGTGCAGTCAAACTTTGCTATTGCAGTGCATGGTTGTGGTGCTAAGCGCCCGCAATACCAAGCAGCTATGAATGTTTGGATACCTGATGCAGCTCAATTAAAAGCCTTTGCCCAAAGTGGTGATATTAGTTTTCAGCACCTGAACAGCTTAGCAAATTATTTTGAGGTGCAGTTTGACCTAACTGATTTTAACCCTGCGCGGTTATTTCGACCTGATTTACCCGCCACTGTGGCCAATGTCGTGGTTGCCAAACAGCATGTTGATAATTTACACATGCTACCCAACCATTATATTTTGCGTTTAGATAATACGCTGCGCTTGTTTGTTAACCAGTATATTGCAAAGCATGGCATGGATGAATTGGTAAAAGAACTTGAGTTGTTTATTCGTTGCCATTATCAATGTGTTGTCGCCAATGTTGAAAGTATCGAGGAGCTGGATGATACGTTGGCTGAAATGACCTTGCAGTCGCTAACTGAGCAGCAATTGAATGATTTTTTAACAGGCAAAGTATTAAGTTATTTTCATGTAAACAACTTGGCTCGTTTTTTTGAGCAGCCTTTTGTTTTTCGTAATATTGAACCCGGTGCTTTGTTCGCACAACAGTATATACCGAGTACGGATCAATTTGAGGCTGAGTCAAATATTGTGCAAATTGAGACTCGTATGCAAAATTGTTCTGATCTCATTTAAATGAGAGTCTTATTTAAATTTCATCGTGCTCAATAGTAAAACTAACCTGAATAGCCGTTGCGCTGGGCAGTGTTTGATTGATATTGAGTATACCTCCGACATAGATATTAATGATCCCATCACTGCCGGTAATTATCTCTTCCGCTATGTCGGCTTGACCAGTAATACTGGTTCCGTAATCATTTTGTAGAATAAACTTCTGTTCAAAGCTCACAGTGTAGACATCATCATCAGCCCGATGTAATCGAATTCTCACTCGGGTATTGGCAGCGGCACTGACTTGATAATGACCACGCTGGGTTGCGCCCAAACATAAGCTAGTGCCAATAACAATATTGCCATTTGTTGGATCCATTTCACAACTGCCAGTCCGAGTCACCACTTGGCCAAATGATAAACTATTGACTTGGGTAACCGTTGCTGCATAACTTTTATAGGGTATTGCAGTAATGACTGCGATTAGACAATAGACAAGGTATTTAGCCTGCCGTTTAATTATCCCCAGTTTAACGAAGGCGTTTAACATAAGCACCTCGTTGTTTGAGTGATGGCTGGGCGTTTAGCAGGGTATTTAAATAAGCTCGCGCTTGCGGTTGTGTAGCAAATTGACCCACGAATATTCGACACCAGCTATTTTGTTGGAGCGTAAATAGTGCAACCTTGGGCTTAAACAAACCGCTATTTTTGAAGCGTGTTAGTGTTTGTTGGCAAATAGTGTTGTCAGTGTAGGCAGCCAGTTGAATACTGTAGTTGGCTTTTTGGGGCTTGTGCTGGGTTGGTTTTTGCTCGCTGCTATTTGGATCTGATGTAGAAGCCGTTAATTGAATAATGTATTGATTGGGTGCGGCCTGTTTAGCGGCTGTTAGCGATGGATATTCACCGCTTACCAGCCGACAGTACCCTTGATGTTGCACACGTTTTAGGCCGTTGACGGTTTGCTTTAGTGTGGCAAATTTTTCATCACACAACGAGTTACTTTTATAAGCGGCATGTTGAATGGCGTATACCGATTTTACTTTGTTGGGTTCTTGGTTAGGATGGCTGTTGGGTTCAGTTAAAGGTGTAACACTAGCTAAAGCGCTTGGTTGTATATTTGTCGCCTTGGTTTTAGATGCCTGCTTAAGGGTATTATCGGCTATAGCGCGACTTGCACTTTTAGGTAAAGCTGCTGGCTGGGTGCTAGTTAGCGATGGTGTTTGAATTGTTTCACTTTTACTTGGACTTGGGCCAGGACTAATACTAGGATTTTGTTGATTGATTCGTTTGCGAATAATAAAACTATTGGGTTCAATTAAATCCTGTTTGCCGTTAATGGTTAGGGCGAAATATTCCGGAAAGGCAAACAAATTACGCTTATTTAAAAATTCAGGGTTAATGCGAATGGTGTATTGTCCCGGCCAAATTTTTTCAAACAGGTAACTATTGTCAAACTCACTATTCACCGTTTGTATAACTTGTTGATCGCGGCGTAGTTCCACAGGGATAAATTGTGGCTGAAAATCTTCATCAGGCAAATCAAATTGAATATCGCCTAATATTTCAATTGCGTAATTAAAGGGTAAATCTAACGCTATGATACCACCTGGGTGGCCATATACTTTAAAGTCAGTAAATATTGGTCGTAAGTGCTGTGCGGCTGTGTCTAGCGTATCAACGTAAACACTGGCTGGCTGATAGGCGCTAATACCCGATAAATAACTGGCGCCATTTTGTTGTGATACTGTTTCTTGCCAGTGTTTTTTGGGACCAAAACGCACACCTTGTAATGGTTGATCAAAACCGTCATAAATTGCATTTTGGTTGTGATCAATAAAATTAAATACATCTAACGTAGTTGAGGCGGGCGAATAGCCGTAACTCATGTTTAGGTTATTTTGGTGGTAGTCCCAGTCTAAATTAAAGGTTAAACCTAAGCCAATTTGCCAGTTATGGTTATTGTCGGCTGCTGCGCTAAAAGTTAGGGCATAAGCATTTTGGCGCCAGCTTAAAAAGTTATTAATGCTGTAAACATCATTGGGTAAAAAACGCAGGTTGGTTTGGTTATTTAATCCCGCGGTTGGCCGCCAATTAATGTTTAAATTGGCCGATTGTAATTTGTCTTGCTCTTCATTTTCTAAATCAAATAATGCTGATGCGCGTAGGTTCAGAGATTTGTTAATACGACTGGATATAGCGAATTCATCGGTTAATGTGGTTTGCTCATCAATTCGGCTGTAATTGAGGGTGTTGGTAAAGTTAAATTTATGCAAGCGCCATGAAAGACGATTACCAAGCCGGTCTTGATGGCTTTTATTTGTTATTTGTGTAGTGGGATCGGTCACCTTAGTCGTCGTGCGGCCGCCATTGAACTGATAGCTTAATTTATCAACGCGACCACTTAAACTAGCAAAGTAACGCGTATCGTTACTGGTATCATTGCTGGCATGTAAGTTTTGGTATTGTTTATTTTGGCTAGCCGTCAATTGATAGCGTAAGCTACTTGAACCTATCCGGCCATATAAATCAACTTCGGTTTTCGTTCCTGAGTTATCTTGCTGCCAATAGTTAATGTCGAGCAAAGCATTGGGTAATTGCTGAGTGACAGATAATATATATTCAGCGTTGGCCGCATCTACTGCTGAGTTATCTTGTTGATAAGCTGAAAAGCCTAATGTGGTATCAGCACTGATGCCAACCTCAGTTTGAATATAAGCGCCAAGCTGGCTGTCTTTATCACTTGAGAAAATACTCGTATCGTTAAATAAACTGTGTTGGGTATCGATTAGCCCGCCTGAATAGTTAAATTCGCCGGGTTTGAGTTGGTTATTGCCAATATTGATCTCGCGGGTGATGGTTTGTTCTTCGCCAAACTCGCCATATAAAACAATTTCAAAGCGGTTAATACCGTAAGTCGTTTCGACATTATTAAAGATAATACGCCCATCAACATTGGCGGTTCCTGTTTGAATAAGGTAACCGTTATTATAAAGTTCAGCTTGCCAATTGGCTGGCGCGTATTCCTCAATGGTAATTTTACCGTAGTAGTTGTTGTATTTATTGTCCTTACTGGTAAAGCTCAAGCCAACACCACTATAACCTGTACCTGCTCGCGTATTGGCTACCGACACATCGCCAAACTGGTATTGGCTTAGGCCAGCAAAAAGTGGGGTGGTTGGGCTAGATTTGTGGCGAGAAAAGGTAGCGCGGGTTTTTAACTCACCGCCTTTTTCATGATTTAGATTGATATTGGCTGAATGAAATAAAATATCGTTAAAGGTTTGTATATTTAAGCCGTAATCTGTTGTGCTGTTATTGTCACGATTAATATCTAATCGTACTGCGCCTTTTGGCGGTGTAAATAAACGATAGGTATCGTGAATAATTAAACTGGTTTGCGCGGTTTTGTTGTCTAGGTCAAGTTCAGTCAGTTTTTTATTGCCACGGGCAATGCGCTTTTGCAGCGGGAAAGGCTGTTCCCGTGCTAAGGTTATTTTCAACTGGCTAAAGTTAACTTTAGCTTGCGCACCATAAATGCTTGCCAGTTGTTGGCTGTCTAACCATAAATCGTCTTCATCTATATAATAATAGCCACTGAGTTGTTGTAAGGTTAACTGGACCTGACGATCTTGTACTTTACCTGCAATACTTTGGCTTGTGGCATCGAAATGCAAGTTAATTTCTAATGCTTGGCTTAAGCGATTAACCGGCAGTAAAAAAGCTGATTGATACGAGTAAACATCCGTACTTTCAAACAGTTGTAATCCGTCCTGCAGGATAATATCAAACAGTTCAAATTCCGGCTCTTTAGCGAGTGTTGCCCTTGTTGTTGCTGTCGTCGCTGTTTTTGTCGAGAAGGGCTGCGAAAGAGTATTAGCGTTGGCTGTAAACGTCGTTAATGACGTGAATATTAATGTAAGCGTTAGCGGCAAACCGAGGTTAGGCTTGAGTAAACGAAACAGTTGATAGCACAGCGCAAAACTAAGGTTGCTGCCATGTGGTTTGAATATCACCAAACTTTTCATGCTCATTAAATATCAATTTCAGCTTACCTTGTGGCGTGTTGTTTAATGCGATTTTTAACGGCCTGGCTTTGGTTTGTTGATAAACCGAAAAACCTTTAACAAACCCTAATAAATTGTCCGCTTGGTCTTTAACATCAATTCTGCCGTAGAGTGAACGCTGGCCGTGGCGGGCTAATTCAAATTGCACTGAGTAGTGTTGGTCCAAGTGGCTAATTTTGACATTTTCAAAGGTAGCATTAGCGGCTAATTGGCCTTTGCGCACCACAATTGGAATGTTAAATACAAAATTAGGCGATAAGTTCATGCCTTTTTTGACTTTTTGCTGTTGCTTACAGTTTAAGCTTAAGTAAGACACCCATTCACCATCGCGTTGGCTGCGCAATTTGCGAGCAATCACTTTGATCCTTTGCGTTTGTTCAGCGCCAATGAGCACACTGCGAGGTGAGGCTCTTAAAAATGATTTAGCAGAGCTTTTTGGTTGTTGACTTGGGGTTTTAACTAACGACAGTTGGCCGACTTCATTGACATTAAAATCAATGATGGATGTAGTGCATTGTGCCGCGGATTTTCCTTGATTATAAAACTGATAGTCATATTTCGGTTGGCGATCAGTTAGCAAGATCCTATGTTCGGTTAAATGCATTTTAGGTTGCGCCAGCGACATTGTTGGATTAGTCAATACACCGACTAATCCAAACAATATCAAACTGAATAGAGAGCGAACGATAGCCATACTAATAGGTTGCAGTAATGGTAAATTGCTCTGTATATGACGTATTTGGGGTCAAGGTCGTTGAACCTATGGTAATAGTTCCGCCAATGACTAAGTTTAAATTACCCGACGTTGAATCTAATGTGATCGCGGTTGGTGAATCCTGTGGAATCGACGATGCAGTTGAATAAGTCGCAGTATCATCGACTGCGATAACGGTAGGTGAAAAGTCGAAATCTGTACCATCAACCGAGGCAATGGTTAGGTTAATACTTTGCCCAGGCTCACCTGTAACCACATAGATACCAGAAAAATTATTAGATGTTCCTGTCGATACGGATAAGCAACCGGCACCTGAAATACCATCTGTAACATCAGCATCGGCAACCGCACCAGTGTCTGTGCCTGTGGCTAATGTTGGGGTTACGGTACAGGTAGAGTCGGCGGTACCAAATACATTTTGCCCAAAAGACAGTGAACTGACTTGGCTAATACTAATATCTTGCAGGGTGACAAAACCCACATCAAAGTCGATTGCGGCAGCAAAAGCCATGCTGCCATGAGCAAGTGCAGCTGTAATAGCAGCTGAACTTAAGACGGAACGCATTTTCATAGGAACTCCCTATAACAGTTTGTTTTTATAGCTCGTTTTAGCAACTTGGCTAAAACAGGAGCGGGTAAATATATAAATAGGTTTGTACCGTCAAAAAAACGGCAAAACGGTCTATCAAGATGGCAATAATCAATAAACATGCCAAAACGTCGGTGTGGCTTTAATGTGTTGATTTTTATGGGTTTTATTCTTAAGTGTTCTATTGTGGTTGGTTAATCAGCCGCAAAAGTTGACCTCAAGCGGCAAAAGCCGGATAAGGTTTGCCACATTATTTAATGTCAGTTCTGTTTAGTTGATATGTTATTGATTTATATTAATTTTGTTGTTTACTTTTATTGCTAGAGTTTTATAACGGGTTAAGTTGATAAAGGTAATTCAGTGTTTTCTAATTAACCTTTCATTTTTATACTAAACTGTAGTTATTTAGCCTATGTCTGTAACGATTTGGGTAGTCGAAAGGTCGTCCTATTTCCAAAATACTGTGCTGAGTTTATGAATATAAACACGCGCTTGCGATGCCGGAATTGGGTGATGTAGTAAGACTCAGAATTGTTCCATTAAAATAAAATTTGTCCAGCTGTACCGGATACTAATGCTTTAGTCTAATTGCTCGCTCCAGTCTAACAGGCTAAGCACAATAACCATAAAGGGTGACTTCAATGTCGGTATGCAAAGTTTTAGCCGTCTGCGTGGTATGCAGTTTTAGTTTTATAAGTCTAGCATCTAATCAACCATCGCTATATTTCTTGTATGAAAAAGCACTGGATAGCTCGCCAAAATTTCAAGTTTCAAAAATGGAAGAAGCGATAGCCAAATCGGCTCAAGCAGTAACAGACGCTGGTTATTATCCCACAGTGAGTGTTCAAGCGAAAATAGGGCGACAGTATCAGAATGTTATCCGCTCCGAAACGACAGTGTATCCCATTGAAGAAAATGATTATCGGGCGAATAATACGTCACTTAACGTCAATCAAGTGATATACGACGGCGCATTATTTGCTGAATCAAAAGTGGCTGAACTTGACGTAACCAGTGCGCAGTTACAATTGAAGGCGGAACAGCAAGCGCTCGCATACGAAATCGCTGAGGCATATGTTGAATTGCTCAAGTCTTACGATAATTTAGCGTATGTTGGCGCGTTGCAATTGGCGTCAGAAGCTGAACTTAAAAAAGCGGCAAAGCAGCGTGAACGAGGAATAAATAATAGAGTTGAGTTTACTGAAGTTAAAGCGCGCTATGCTGAAACTCAAGCGCAAGTCGCAGACGCAGAGCAGCAAAAAAGAGACGCTGAAGATACCATAGTCATGCTTACTGGCGTAGTAGCTAACGGTATTCAGCCAATTAGCGGGCAATTTAACTATGCCTCCGTTTTACAGGCCGACTTGACCACTTACATTCAAAGCGCATTACAAAGTAACCCTGCAATTCGTAAAGCAATTGTTGATAGGCAAAGTGCAGAGCAAAGTATCGATACTGAATCCGGTCGATACGAACCCAATGTTACCTTTCAAATACAAGCTAATCGTGATGATTCAGGTGGTTCATTGTTTGGCGGAGCCACAAAAATAGACACGGTTTCTGCGTCAGTATTACTTAATGTTCCCATATACTCAGGTGGGGCGGGTAGCGCAAGTATTATGCGAGCAAGCCAAGAATTACAACGCAGTAGCTTTGAATTAGAACAAAAAAAACGCGAAGTGATGCGCGATGTGCGCCGCGCTTATTCGCGGATCCAAACTCAACAGTCGCGCATAGAATCGATGAGTTTATCTGTTGAAGCCTATGCGACAGCATTACAAGCTAAACAAACCGGTAGCCGCTCTGGTGTATTTACCCAAGTCGATGTACTCAATGCCAAGAAAGACCTAAGTTTTGCACAAAAGGATCTTGCTGAAGCTAAATATGACTTAATTCTTAGTTTTTTTGAATTGAAAAAAGCATTGGGAGAATTAAGTGCGGAAGATCTAATACGTATTAATACCTAACCCAGATGTAGCGCTAAGTATAAAAGTGAGAAGGGTAAGTTATAGGTATATCGTCATATAATTGGTAGGTAGATCATGGGCAGTGTAAAGTCGAAACAAAAGTTAGCCAAGCGTCGCAATAGTTTAGTATTTGAACAGGTTGAACCTAGAATATTATTGTCGGGTTATATTGGTGGTGCAGCTGAGCTCGGCAAAGCCGCTATAGATGAAACAGTTATTGTCCAAGAATGGATCGACAACGAGGTGAGTCCCCCATCGACCTCGGCAGACGATGATTTTAACAGTGGTGAGCCTGAACACCCTACAGAGGCTGAAACAAACCAATCAAATAGCTCAAATAGCGAACAAACTCCAACATCAGATCTCACTCACTCGCAAACCCAGCAACTTACGGCCGAATTAAGCTCAGAACAATTACTCGCTTTACAAAATGCCCACGCTCAAGCGCAAGCCAGCTTGCAAGTAGTCGTGGTTGACGCCAGTGTGAATGATAAGCACCAATTAATAGCTGATATTCACTCAGAACAGACCTATATCAGTATTAAGCAAGATGCGCATAACAACTTAAACATTCAGCGCATAAGCCTAGTATCAGACAAAGAGCAGCATCAAACTGAAACACAAGAGTCGTTAAACGTTAGCGAGTTGCATAGCTACTTAGACAGTTTAGGTCATCACACGCCTTCAATTGTTGTTGAACTGCATGAGCATGATGACGGGATCATGCAACTCAATACTGTACTTGAACAAATTGAACAACCGATAGCAGCACTACATGTGTTATCTCATGCGAGCCAAGGCCAACTGCGTTTGGGTAATACAACCTATTCCAGCACTAATTTAGTTAATAACGCGGCGAACAAAAAGCAACTGGCAAAACTGGGTGAGCAGCTAAGTGCAAATGGCGATATCTTATTTTATGGCTGTGATTTAGCTCAAGGACCAAATGGAAAACAACTGTTAAACCTTATCGCGTCTCTTACCGCCGCAGATGTTGCTGCTTCCAATGACACCACGGGGGGCAATGGATTGGGGAATTGGAAGTTAGAAGTGAGTCAGGGCGACATAGATGTCGCTAGCTTACAGGCTAAGCAATACGCCTATTCATTGGCTGATCAAACTTTCAGTGTACTAGAAGCTAGCGTTGAAGAGGCATCAAGTAGCCAAATTGTGGGTACAGTTACGACAACGCTAACTGGCGAGGGATTAAGCTTTGAGGTGGTATCGAACCAAGATAATGATTCGGCTATGTTTATCATGGATGCTAGCAGTGGCGAGTTAAGCTTTAGTTTTGGTGCAGATTTTGAGTCGCCATTAGATACCGATCAAAACAACGTATATAGCTTGCAGGTTAAGGCAAGCAACATGGCTGGTGGAGAGGAGCTTATCAATGTAGACGTGACTGTAACCAATGATGCTAGTGAGGATAGTAGCGGAGACTCTAGTGAGGTTGACGATACGGTTGCGGATAATTCAGTCACGATTGAGGTGCAAGAAAACCAAACGACAGTGACGACTATTGAGCCGCCACAAAACTCTAATTTAACCGGAAATTTAACTTATTCTTTGCCTAATGCTGATACGGATATAGATGATTCAGTATTGTTTGATATTGATGCCACTACAGGGGTATTAGTGTTTAAACAGGCGGCAGATTTTGAAACGCCAAATTCGAAAAGTAACACTAATACCTACACTTTTGATTTAGACATTACGGATGAAAATAACAACTTAGAAATTATTCAAGTTACGGTCAACGTGACCAATGTTGGCGAACTAGATTTAGATAAAATTCTCAATGCACTATTAAGTGGTATTGATCAAGTAAGTGGCTCGGATGGACAAGCTCAGGCCACTTATAGCGCTTTGTCTGAAACAGTACCTTTGCTAACCGAAGGTTTGGATGCGTTATTCGATAATAAGCTTTCTGAGTTATATGATTCAGTAAAACAAGCCGTCGATGATGTAAAAGCCGATATTGAAGGGTTAGGCAATGATATAGCCCAGTTAGAAGATGAACTCAATAAAGCGCTGCGCAATGAATTTGCCAAAGTGCTTATCGATGGCGAGCAACTGATTGCGACGGTAGATGAAGATAATAATCCAATAAACTTTATCGATTTTACCTCTATTACCGATGGTTACGATGTTGCGATTGATTTTGGTGCAGCGATAGTTCGAGATAATCTAGGGGCGGATCTGCAAGATTTAGTTACTGAGCTAGGCGATGCCGCTAACTGGGGATTAAATCAACTCACTAGTGTTTTAGAAAATTTAAGTTTACAAGCGTTGCTTAGTTTCGATTTGGATTTAGATTTTAACATAGACACAACTGATCTTACCGCGCCTAGCGCAACGTTGAAAGCAGGCTCTGGTGCAAAATTAGAAGCCGAATTAAAGAATACTAAGGATGTTGATTTACTCAGCATAGATCTTTTCTCCGACCTTCTCGATATTGATGTTGATATCGTCAAAGATGATATTTTGCTAACGGCCTCGGCGTTTGTCGGTTTAGCTGAAGACGGCGACGATGTGCTGGTAAATGAGCTGGATAGTGATGATATCAATTTTGATAAATCGTTATCTGGAACCGCTGGCATTACTCTGAGCGATCCGCATGATTTGACCAACACTATCGATATAGATTTCACAGCAAACCTTAACGAAGACAATGCTATAGAATGGGCTATTGGCGTAACAAATGCTGACAGCTTTGTTTATAACAAAGTATTTAATGCCATTCTCAGTGGCTTAGAAGGTATGTTTGATGGCATGAATGATCTGATTGTTGACGAGATCGGGTCACTAGACATTCCATTTATTGACGATGTTATTGAAGAACACGCAGCTAATGTTATTGAATCGCTTAAAGAAACCTTTATCGGGGTTAAAGGAGTCGATGGCATATATACCAGCGGCTTAGGTAAAGACATTCAAAATGCTGTGGCCAATAACATCACCCCAGAAGATTTGATGAAAGAGGGCGTTTTTGCCATCTTGGGTGACAAACTGCAGATCAAAAAAACCAATGACAGCGGCGAAGTAGAGTACAGTGACAGTGGGTTAGTGGAAACGATTAAAGCCACTTCTGCCGATGATGTGCCACTCACTTTTGGATTTATCGAGCAAGATAATGGCTTAGAAGACGACAAAGATAACGCTTCTAAAGTATTTGGTTTTAGCTTTGATTTTGTCTTTCGTGAAAGCATATTAGATGCAGAAACCTTTGAGATTGATTTTGGTGCTGGTTTAGGTGACGTACTGGCGTTAGACGCCACTTTACCGTTTGAAGTTAATTTAGACTTTGTTGCCGGATTGGGCTTTGGTTTTAATACTAAAGACGGTATTTATTTGGACGTGTCAGGCGTAACTCAAGCGCAGGATGACGGTATTCTTCAAGGTGGTGAAGACATTGTCTTGCTATTAGACGCCCATGTACAAAATGAAGCTGAGATAAACGTTACATTGGGACCGTTACACGGTTCGATCGATGACATAGACGATGATGAAAAACATCCGGCTCAACTTGATGTATTGCTAGCCTTTGATTTAGAAGATGAAGGGCAGGACGGAACATGGATCGCAACGGGTAAAGATAAAGAAACCTTAACCCCAGCCGGCAAATTAATATTAGCATTAGCCGCTGATTTTATGGCTGAAGTCGATGCCGGTGGTTATTTAGGCGTTCAGACAGAAGTTCACGCGAGTATGCAAGCGGGAGTGAGTTGGAAGCAAGGCGAAGGAGCCCAAAACGAATACGAATCGCCTGTTATTGAACTCAAAAATGTAGGCTTAGACCTTGGTAAATTAGGCACTGATGTACTTAAACCATTAGCAGATATTCTCGATACCATCCTTGGCCCTATTGAGCCTATTGTGGACGTATTAGGTGAAGAAATTGATTTTTTACCTGAGCAAATGAACAATCTAGCCAAGTTCTTAGATTTAATGATTTTCTTAAGAACAGGCAAGCAAACTCATGCTATTCAGAATTTCGTTGAAGCCTACAACGAAATGACAGACATCATCGAAAAAATCGAGCAAATAGATGGCGACGGTATTATTCCTTTAGGGGATTACACTATAGGTGGTGACGACGATGACAGCGAAGCCCGACCAGCCACAGGCAGTACCGTTGCATTAGCCGAAAAGAGTAAACCTAAACTATCGACTAAAAGTAAGTTATTTGAATTTAACTTGCCTATTTTAGACGGTATTGAGCCTGTCATCGCATTACTGCAAGGTAAAGTTGTCGATATTGTCACCTTTGGTATACCCGATCTCGATCCCGAAGGTGAAGAGCCTTTGACATTTGAAGCGGGTACTAAGATCCCAGTTATTCAGCCTATATTGTTTGCTGAACTGAAAGCATTAGGTGAGTTTCAAGCAAGGTTAATGTTCGGCTTAGATACGCGTGGTTTACATAATCTAACCGAAGCTGATGGCTTTCCAGCCCCTGAAGACTTCCTAAATGCGTTGAAAGATGGCTTTTACATGAGCGACAACGTTTATTTAAACGATGAATTGTTGGCAAATGGTGCGACTTACCGGATTGGTGACCCAGGTATAGATGACAGAGATGAATTAGATGTCGGAATCAAAATAAGTGCTGGCGCTGCGCTTGATATAGGAGGATTAGTTAGAGTTGGGGTTTCAGGCGGAATTAAAACGGAATTTTCCGCTAATTTGAATGATCCTGCTGAGCCTGGAAATGAACTGAGCGACTTACAGTACGACGGTAAACTACATGTCGATGAAATTATAAACATTGTGTCAGATCATGGGCCGCTATGTTTAATGGATTTAGATTTAATCGTATCAGTCGCGCTTGATGCTTACATTTGGGTGGGTATTGATTTGGGCTTTTTTGAGGCTACCTTATTTGAAAAGTCGATCAATTTTTTAACGGCTGAATTACTGCACGTCAGCCATCATTGTGAAGTTAATAATCAACCCGAGCAAGTGGCTAACCTCAGTGGTAATACGCTGCAACTAAAATACATTGATGCAGGACAAGTGCTTAACTACGGAGCTCCGGGTAAGGTAGTTAAAGATAAAGATGGTAACCCAGTTAAAGATGATGATGGCAATGTTGTGTTGTCTGGGATCGACTATTCAGTGCGCACCGAAACAGGTACGACTCATGACGGTATCACAGGGGATTGGATATCAGTTTCTGGCAAAGGGTTTATTCAACATTTTAAAGCAGAAGATGTGCATAAAATTGAATGGGTTGGTACAACCGGAGCGGAAAAAGTTTTAGTTGATATCGACCCTGAGGTGGCCACCAATCTAACCGAAATTCATATTGACGGTAAGGGTGGTGGTGACCGGCTTGATGTAAACACCAGCCAAATTAACGGAACCTTAAACAAAATAAATATAACTTCAGGAGACGGGGCGGACACTATTTATGTGCGCACTGATCAACGTCATGCCGATTCCAGCAACTTAGATGTGACTATTGTTTCTGGGCAAAATGTCGTGTCGACACTGAATGACGATGACAGAATTGTTGTGTCAGCTTTAACTCAATCTCTTTCAATTAGCAGCGGTTATGGCAATGACTCTATTTACTTCCCGCAAGGTGCCACAGTAAACGCGGGTTTAGGTAATGATATTGTTTATTTAAATGCCGGCGTTAGTAGTATTGATATGGGGGACGGTCATGACGTTGTTCATATTAATCACGGTGCCGAAACCTCTAAGTTATATACTGGTGCGGGCGACGACAGAATATTTATCGATGATTTGTTAGGTACTCATAGTGATATAGATACCGGTGCGGGTGACGACAATATTAATCTACGCACTGAGCAACTCAAAACAGACTCTTCATATATTCATCAGTTAGTCATGGGTGAGGGTGATGGTGATCACCTTTATTTTGATGGGCGTAACGATGTTGAACCAACTTCTCATCATATTTCGTTAGGTATGGAGGGAGGTGTATTAAAGCTTGGGACAGAAGCCCAAGATGGCGTACCTAAGCACTTTTTAGACCTAGCCGCTGGTAGCGGCGTGGATATCTTGGATATTCAAACAGGGCAAGGAGAAGATTCGGTTTTTATTGGCAATTTAGTTAATTCTAAATCTGTACTAGGGGCTATTTCGATTGATTTAAGTAGCTTCGTTCAATTTGATGGTCACGAAGTTAAAGTTGGTAATGACAAAGATTTGGATGGCGACGGCGATAAAATCACCATTCATAGCGCAGATAATAATGACAATTTAACCCTATCGACCAAAGATCAAATTATTAAAACGTCTTACCTTAACAATACGGTTGGCCATGAAAATGTCATTAAAGTGACAGGTGGAATATCAAAAGCGCTTAATCTTGAAAAAGGTGAAAAGCTAGAAGTGACCGCGAGTATTACCTATGCGGGTGTCATATATCAAAAGCATTACAAAAGTGATAAAGACGGGACAGACGTTGAATTGACAATTAATGATGATCTGACTTGGCAAGTAGATTTAGATGCAGATGATAGCTTGTTTGATGCGACAGCTAAAATTGATGGCGAAGAGGTTAGCCTAGCTTCTGTTTTGGTTAAGAAACGTCAAGAAGCTAGCGATAAAAAGCAAACTTTCACGGAGCCGCATAGTTGGACAGTTGATATTCTTGCTAAGCATTCATTAATAGATGATACCGGTACCATTGATGGTTTAAATGAAATTGCCATGCAAGGAAGTGCCAATTTTTCAAGCAGCTACAACGGCCAGTTGTTTAGAGGGGTAGCTCCAACTTTAGCCAATACCGATAGGCTGCATGTGACGATAGGTGATCATGTATACAAAGAATATGAATCACAATTAAGTGAAACATTTGGTTATTGGAGTTTAACATTAGATCAACCGTTAGCCGCCGGTATCTATGATATGCGCGTGAGTAAAGTCGATTCGAATGGTAACAATGAAGAAGTACTCGAAAAGCGTATTTTAGAGGTTGATGACCAAGGCCATATCCTAATTACTACGTCGAAAAAATTAGAAATAACCGTTCAAACTTTAGATATCGACAATCATGCCAATGCGAATATTGCGCATTTGGAAATACATCACTTCGAGCAAGATAAACTACATATTAATACCGCTGGTGGTGACGATACACTTGATCTTTCTGGTATTACTCATGAATTGTTTACCGAGATTGTTGCACATACCGGTGAGGGTAATGATACGGTCAAAGGATCGATATTTGATGAGACGTTTGACCTTGGTAACGGCAACAATATTTTACACGGTGGATTAGGCAACGAGATCGTCACAGCTGGAGTGGGTGACAATACCATTTACGGTGAACAAGGCAACGACATTATAACCGTCGTTGGTGGTAATAACACAATTTTTGGTGGTTTAGGTGATGATATCATCACAACTGGTGCAGGTGCCGATACGATAGAAGGTAACGAAGGAGACGATACCTTAAATGCGGGTAATGGTAATAATACGGTATATGGTAATGACGGCCATGACACCATTACTTCTAGTGACGGTGATGATAAATTGTATGGTGGCGCAGGTAACGACACTATCACTACTGGCGCAGGAACTGATGTTATAAAAGGACAAGACGGTAACGATACGATAACTTCAGGAGCCGGAAACGATGACATTGAAGGGGGGATCGGCAATGATACGATACGTGCAGGAGCGGGTAATGATACGATAAAAGGTGGCTCTGGTGCTGATAGCTTATATGGCGAAGCTGGGGACGATACTTTGATTTCAGGCTTAGGACTTGATCACGTAGACGGTGGCGCTGACTTTGATCAAATTATAGTCCCTCGTGAATTATTAGCGGTTGCTTATCAGTTGTCGGATAGCCATTTTAAAATGACCTACGATACCGATGCAGACGATAATAATGTCGTTGATGGTAACGATCCATTTGAGGAAGACACCCTAGCTAACCTTGAATATGTTGAGTTATTTGGTAGTGAAAAAGCCGATCGCTTTACGTTAGCGGGCTGGTCATGGAGTGCTTTGCTTGATGGCTTTAATGGTGATGATACATACTCTATTCAAACTCATCCAACGCTAGAAGCCAATACCCTAGTTAATGTGCGTGATACAGGCACAGGCGGTGATGACCAGGATGAGCTGATCATTTTGGGTAACAAACGGGCTGATAACTTTGTGTTTGATATCCAAACGAAAGCTCAACTACAAACTATTACCGATGCGCGGGTTGGCAGCGAATTATTTGCGGATATGCCAGCAACAGACAACAGTGGTAATACTATTCAATATGGTGTGGTTGAATCCTTCGCTCAGCATGATTTTCAAATTAACAAACCAGATATCGACAATGCTGATAATCATTCATTAGATGCTGCACAGCAAGATGGCCAGTTTTCAGGGCATAGACAAACCGTGGTATATGGCCGCGAAGCCAATAATAGTTATGGGGCAGAGACCATTTCTGTACATGGTTTAGCGGGTTCAGATTTCTTCGTCGCTAATGACAATACCAAAAAATTAGAAGTGCACGGCGATATAGGTGACGACATATTTATTCTGGGTGTTATTACAAAGACCAAAGATATTAAAGATGATCCTATTTATGGTGACACCACAATTGTTGAAAGTATCAGCAATGGCTTATCGGTCGAATCTGAGTTCTTTGGCGGGTTTGGCGATGACTACTTTGAAGTAAACCATACGTTAACTACCACACACTTATTTGGTGAAGGCGGCAATGATTTATTTTATGTGCCTACCTTACTGCATGAAGTAAATGGCAAAGTAGCCGTAAAACATGAAGGTGATGATGCACCTAATATCAATATTGACCTATCTGAGTCGACTCAATCCGATAAATCTCAGGAAGAAAACACAGGCTCTGAGGGGGGGGCTGATACGGTTATCGCGCCGATCAAAAATGGCCGAGTCAACATTGACGGTGGGTCAGGGTTAGATGCCCTAGCTATTGGTGGCACACCAGGTGATGATGAATTCAATATAGTGTCTGAGACAATTACCCATGCGAGTGGTAAAACAGAACAAGTGCTACGTGTATATGGTGGAAGTACACCATTAGACAATGTCGTTAATGTCGAACGCTTGGTATTAGTGACAGGAGATGGCGATGATATTATTAATGTGCATGGTACGCCAGAGGGCACATGGTTTGAAATATATACGGGTACAGGCAACGATGTCGTTAATATTGGTGGTGAAGCGCGCGATATTGATATTAGTGTATTACAAGGCACGGAACATAAATCAGCTATTGCTCATGCATTGGGTTTATCAATTGAACTCAACTTACAAACCTTCAACGAAATTAACCGAGTTAAAAAACGCTTACCTAAGTCTACTATTGCCGATGTCAAAGGGTTGTTAATTCTACGCGATGGTGGTGGTGATGACACGATTAATGTCGCTGGAACAGAACATGCGGGTGAAATCGCCCATAAAGAGCTAACCACAGTTCCTTACGTTGAACATGCCTTTTTTGATTTACCCGATCTGGAAACCCCTAATGCACCGGATAAGTTTATTCATGCATTTATGCTCAATGTAAATGATGAATTGGCCAAAGGTGCGGCATTTTCTGCTGATACAATTTATTTTGCCATGCTGCATTATTGGTATTCATCGGCAGAGTTTCGTGAGTATGTTGATAAAGCAGAGCTTTCCGACGAACAAAAGCAAACTTTATTGCGTGATCATTATATTAGTAAAAATGGTCAATTTCGTCATGGCTATCTACCTAAGCAAAGTTTGGACAGCTTGCAAACCCTGAGAAAAAACTACGAGCCACATTTTAGTCAAGCCGAGCTTGAAAGCTACATAGCACAGGCGAGTGATCCGGGTGATGCGTATCTTGCTATCTACGGCAATGATATTGATAGAGCCAAAGAAGCGCTACTGATTGAGGCATTATCGTTTAATCTGCCAGATGAGGTTATGCGAAATTGGACTTTTCCTGTCGATGATTTTCAACAACATGTACAGCAGCAATATAGTTTAGCTTTGCTATCAGAAAATACTTCGCCTCAACAGGTATTATCTCGTTATTCAGCAATCGATGGTTATTACATTAGCGATTTTGATCCAAGAGTAGATATTCGTAGTGGTAAGTCCTTTTCTATTGATTCAGAAAATGGCTTACATGGTTTGTCTAAGCCTGAACAGCAAATGCTGTACCTCATGTTAAAACAAGTATCGCCTAAGCAAAGTTTTGAATGGCTACAACAATTTGAAAGTGTTTTCACCAACGAAGAGCAGAACACTTATTACCAAGAGATCCTTGCAAACTACAGTATTTGGGCTGAGGAAGGCTCGGCAGCAGCTGAATATCGTAACGAAGTGATACAGTCTTTATTATTAAAAGAAGTTTTAATTCCTGGCTCTATAGCATCTATCCCAGCGGGTGAAAAAATTGAATTAACCTTAAATGATAGCCATCGCATATTAGGGGTGGTGAGTGACAATAATACGGTTTTACAAAACATGATAGACACTATGTATGTCAAAACCACGATGCCGACAGATTCAAGCGCAGGCTATCATGTTTATGTTAATCAAAGTGCCACTGCAGATACCTTGGGTGATCATTATTATTACTTACATGAAATTTATGATTTGGTTGATGGGCGCTCGCAATTAACTCAATACGTGTTGTACGAATTTAATAATGGTACAACCAATAAGGTTTCGACCTTAGATAAAGACCAAATCAATATTAGTCAATATCGACCGGCTGAAGGATTCAGCAAAGCGTCTTTATCTGGCGTGAGTTTATTCCCAGCAGATGCTGAATTTTACATCAAGAAACAAAACCTGCGCAGTGATCCAACGGGCATCACCACGTTAACGACTCTGCATGGTCAAACGGTACAGCTAGAGAATCAATCGTTCGCTGATCATTTAGTTGTTTATGATAAGCCCGCGCCAATTGATCCCAATAGTAATAGCACCTTGTCTAACGCACAGAAAGTGCGGGTTGCCGAAATGATAGGTGAAGTGACGATTAAAATAGACCCAACTCATTTTGTTCAAGTGAATGGTTATCAGTCTTTCATTAAGCATGAAATTAATTCTTCAACTTACATTGGCGAATGGTTATACACACTTGATCATGCACCTATTAATGCAGAGGGTGCCGCGACTACCAGAGGTTTTGATGTTTTCTCTGGCTTTGGTAATGAGCTAGAAAATAATATTCGCTTTAGTGGATTTGACGATGTGGTGATTAACCTCACTGACAAAGCCGATAATATTTCAGTTGTTGGTGAGCTTGAATTGGCAAATATTCACATTAATGCGTTTGGTGGTGATAATACGATAGATGCTTCCAAGCTAACCAATACTGATACTCAATTAACGATTAAAGCGTTAAATGGCAATGACACAATAACCGGTAGTAATGCCGATGATGTTATTGAGGTGTCAGGCGGTGTTAATAATATTAATACGTTGCAAGGTGCAGACCAAATTTCTTTGGGTGACAGTCATAATACGCTGACTGCGAAGGATGGTAATGACATTATTACCGGAGCCAACGGCAACAACAATATTACGCTTGGAGATGGTCAACACACAATTACCTTAGGTAATGGTAATAATACGATTGTTGTTGGTAACGGAAATAACACAATAACAACAGGCAACGGAGCCGATACTATTACGCTTGGTCAAGGCAATAACACGCTTAACCTTGGACACGGTAATAATACCTTGACCGCGCAGGACGGTAGCTTAACGGTTGAATCGGGTAATGGTAATGACACCTTCAATTTGGCTAATGGCGATAAAAACATAACCATTAGCGGTGGTGACAATACCATTCAATCGGGTAATGGGATTCATGTAATTAACACTGGGGCAGGCAAAGACTCTATATCGACTGGCAATGGTGTTGATACTATAAGATCGGGTGCTGGTGACGATACTATTAATACTGGTGATGGCAATGATGTTATTTATGGTGAAGCGGGTAACGATATTATTTTAGCTGGATCGGGCAATGATACTGTTGATGGTGGTGATGGCTTTGATTCGATTTCTGGTGGTTTAGGGAATGACAATTTATATGGCGGTGCCGATAGCGAATATCCAAACTTTAATGAGCCAGTTTATCAAAATATATTCTCTGTTATTGATGTTTTAAACGCCGGCAAGGTTGGTTTAAATGTGATTGATGGCGGTGCTGGTTATGACATTATTATGGGTGGTGAAGGGGTAGATGTATTATTGGGTGGTTCTGGCGATGATGAAATATATAGTCAGTGGCAAAGTGCTAAGCAAGGCGTATTTTTAAGTAAAACAGACCCTCAAGGTTTCAATCCAAATCAAACTGGTTTCATACGAAAAGCTAATGATTTACGCCACGGTTTGGGGTTAATCCGTACACACTTTACTGATTTTGTCGCTGGTGAAGAAGGTGATGATTCCATAATATTAAATCGCCAGGCCATCGTCTTTGGTGACGATTATCAATATAGCTTTGGCGCTTCGTCGCAAGGTAATAATTTTACCGATGTTAAATGGCAAACAGGCAGTCATGCCGGTAGTGACACCATAGATTTAACCAGTGTTCAGTCGATATCACCAGGCGGCGCACAAGGTCAAAGTATTGCGGCTACATTAAATACGTCAAGCATTATATTTGGTGGCGAAGGTAACGACCTGATTAAATCTAGCCAATTTAATAATGCGATCAATAGTGATTCTGGCGTGCTTAATATCGCCGTGCAAGAAGGTTATTTTAGAAATATAAGTGGTAGTGAAAGGGGGGAAAACTCATTCCATGGTTCAAACTTTTCAGCTAATCGTTTATATGTGCACGAGTTTCATTCACTTCAAACCGATGGCGGTAAAGATACCATTGAGTTATATGGCGATAAAACCAACCTGATTATCGCAGGTGGTCAAGATGACAGCATTTTGTTTGAGAAGGAATCAATGGACGCTTTGACTGTTTACGGTGACGAGTATTCTGTCAGGTCATTCGATGAAACGCATAACTATCCTTTCAAGATAGAATTTTCTTTTACCTCTGATTCTGGTGTGCCGTTGGATCAATCAAACAACAATACCGTGAGGTTGATGGCTGATAGAGTACAACAATATAACTTTACCGGATTTAAAAATGCAGGTTTTAATACTGAAGTTCAAGTTGAGCAACAACGCTTACTGGAATTAGAGCAGCAAAAACAGCAACAGGAACAGCAGCAAAAAGAACAGCAACAGCGCCTTGAAAAGCTTAAAAAGGAACAAGAGCAAGCTAAGAAAAGCCAATTTGCCAATACAACTGCCGAAGAACGCTTGAAAACCTTAGAGCAATCAGGCTATCGCGATAATTCAGGTTTTGAACGTGACGAAAGTGGTCATTTTTCAAATGCTGAAAAGTTAAAACAAAGCGCGTATTCCGGTGATTTTTCAGATAGTGTCAGTCAGTTTACCGCTTCAGATTATGAAAATACAGATGGCTCAGTTAAAGACGGTTTAACCGAGCAGGAGAGTCAGGATTATTTTGATTCTTCCGTTGGAGTAACCAATGAACTGACGTTACTTGAAGCAAAAGCATTATACGATCCGGCTAATACTTCGGGGTTAACGCAAAAAGACGCAATAAAAGTATTGACGGGGGAACTGTCTGAAGCTGAAGTACAAACTAAAAAAGCTCAGCAAACCAAACGTTTATCTTATGTAAGTTCATTAAATGAGGTGTTTAATGTTTTAGATGATGGTTCTGGCATGAATGGTAAAGGTTTCTTGATCAACACAGGTGACATGAATGATAAAGTGTCGTTACCTGATGGTACTACTCGCAGTGGGGTGTTGCCGATAACAACGGCAGGCTCATTTATAGAGATGCTCTCAGGTAGTTTTGAAGAAAGCCTAAAATATCCTCAACTTGATTTGCAGGCGGTTTTTAAAGAGTTTGCGAGCCAAATAAAAGGTAAAAGTACGCTGAATTTACAGGATATTCAAAACCTTGAAGCTAAAATAAAAGCCGCTACTTTACCTTATGAACTTGGTGTTGACCCTAATACATCCCCAGAAAAATTGCAGCAGCTAAAACAGCAAAAAGAACAGCGAGAAATGGATGAAGGTACGCGTATGATGGAGCGGGAAGCAGCAAAAGCACGAGGTAATAGTTCGCTAATGGTTGATGAAATTATACTTGATAAATCAGCCTTGGCTTTCGCCGCATTAGGTTTAATACCCTTACAGCAGCAAAAACGCAAAGTGCAAACCGATGAAACGTCTGCGTTAATTGAGCCTGAACTAAAATGGAGTAAGGGTCGTTTGATCCATTAGCATAGGCCGGTTTGAGAAGGAAATGACAATTTAAAGTTATTGTATAGTCAAAGCGATCGGGTTTTAGGGGCAGCTTCCGCATCCTTGCTCACGCTCCTTACCTACATCCGTGTAGGCAAGCTTTGAGACCCCATGAGCATATGCTCTATTATGTGATTGGGGCCGCCTAAATGGATTTAGGTGTTAGGACGACGCAGGAGCCAAAGTCGAGAGTAAGCGCTGACAATGAACCATAAAACCTGAGCGAGAAGACTATATCATCAGTTTAGAATTAACTTAATTAGTTATGCTGGCGTATCGCGCTAGCATCAGCTATAGCTTTTATATACTCATAATAAGAATGCAACATAAATGAATAACACCACTACAGATGGTGCAGAGCTTTGGCAACATTTCCCCGCTTCTGGCACAGCTAATTTCTATATAGATTTTCTTAAAACACAAGTGATGTTAATTGGTCGCCAGAAAGTAATAAAAGCCGCTTTGCTGAGTTATACAGATGATAACCAGAAGCAACTGCTTGCCCGTTATCCGTCGCTAAATACAGAACTAGATTGCTTTTCAAATATACTTCAGCGAATTGAGCAAGAGAAATGCGGCTTGGTTATCCCTATTAAAGCCGAGTTAGCAACTGAAGCTGAGCAACCGGTTAGCAAAATCAATGTTATTGCTGGTTTTCCATTGATTATAGATAACCAAATTCAGACTATTGTTTGTTTGGCGCTCTATATTCAGCATCAAACTGAATTGAATGCCATTATGGGGCACTTAGAATGGGGGAGCGGCTTTTTAGCTTTTTACTTGCAGCAGGAAAAAAACAAGCGAGTTTGCCAGCAAAACTTACAAATCACTTCGGCTCACAATATTCTTGCTAACGTAATCGCTAAATTGGATTTTGAATCGGCAGGGCAAGCTTTTTGTAGTGATCTCGCAACGCAGTTTCATTGTGATCGTGTGTCTTTAGGATTAGCCAAAAATCAAAAAGTTGAATTGGTTTGTTTGTCCAATAGCATTGATTTTAGCAAAAAGCTGGCGTTAACCACGCAAATACAAGATGCCATGTTAGAGTCTGTTGAACAAAACTGCTTACTGGCGGTGCCCGACGAAAGTCTTGATAACCAGGGTAAACCTTCTGACGACAAACAGCATACCAAAGCACATTATTTGATAAATCATGCAACACGCAAACTGTCGCAGATGCAAGGTAATAGTGCGGTGCTGTCGATTCCTTTGTATAACCAAGGGCAAGATGAGTTTGCTTTTGCTGCGGTTATTTTAGAACGCGCGGGTAATATGCCATTTTCCGCGCAGGAACAAAGTTGGATACAAGCCATATGTGTTCTATTGTCACAAGTGTTGTTTGATAAGCATAATGCAGAACAGCCCATCATTAAACAATTACAAAACAGGGGATTGACGCACTGGCAAAAACTAGTTGGCAGGGGCTATCCAAATAGAAAGTTGGCCGTGGCTGCACTCGCCAGTGTCTCTTTGCTATTCAGTCTTTGGCACAGTGAATATTGGTTAGCTGCTGACGCTCAAACTTATAGTTTGCAACAATTTACAATAAGCGCGCCTTACGATGGTTATATCGAAAATAGCCAGGCTAAGGCGGGAGATAGGGTTAAACAACATCAAATTTTAGCGAGCTTGGATAAAAAAGATTTAGGCTTAGAAAAAATTAAATGGCAATCCCAATTAAGTAAATTACGTGGAGAGCTAAATCAAGCTCAAGGTGAATTTGATCGCGCTAAAATAAATATACTGCAAGCGCAATTGGCACAAGCGCAGGCTGAGTTGGACTTGGTAAACAGTCAATTACAACGTGCGGATTTAGCGGCGCCATTTGCTGGCACATTAATCCAAGGTGATTTGTCTCAAAGGTTGGGCGATGCAGTACGCAGGGGCGAATCGTTATTTACATTGGCGGCTACCGGTGAATACCGGCTGCATATTCAGGTACCGGAAAGTCGTGTTTTAGATACGCAAGTGGGCCAAAACGGTCGGTTAATTCTTAAGTCACTTCCCAATACGCAATTACAGTTTACGGTTAGCCGTATTACGCCAGTAGCACAAGCAGGGGAAGGTAAAAGTACTTATTTGCTTGAAGGTCAGTTTAATAACGTAGATCAAGAGTTCATGCAACGTTTACGCCCAGGGATGCAAGGCGTAGCTAAAATTTACATTGATGAACGGTTGCAATTAAGTATTTGGTCTCGTGATGTTATCGAGTGGTTTCAACTGCAATTATGGCGTTTTTGGGGCTAGATATTCATTGTCATGATGACTGCAATTTTTAGTGAAAATTGGTATCGCGTACGGGACTTAAAACCTAAACTTCGTCAGCATGCTCAAATTTATCGCCATGAATATCGCCAGCAAGTTTGGTATTTATTACAAGATGAAACAACTGGCCAATTTCATCGATTTACGCCTCAAGCGTGGCGTGTTATTGGTTTATTAAATGGTAAACTGAGTGTAGAGCAAATTTGGCTACAGGTTAGTGAACAATTAGGCGATGATATGCCGTCGCAAGATGAAGTGATAGAATTGTTAGCTAAATTGCACCGTGCCAATGTTTTACATGCGGGCGATTGCCCAGATTTAGCATTACTCACCCAACAGCAAACAAAAAAACAGCTGCAAAAACGCTTCAAGCAATGGAACTCACCATTCAGTATTAAAGTCCCCTTGTTAAACCCTCATTCTTTTATATCGCGAACAGCTTGGCTGGCTCGGGGGGTGTTTAATCCGATTTGCGGGCTAACTATATTGTTGCTGTGGTTATTCTCTGCCTTGGGTTTGGCGGAGCAAAGCCAAGTTTTAACTGAAAATTTGGCCGACAAATTGTTGCAACCCAGTGGCATTTTAATGATGCTTTTAGTTTATCCTTTCATAAAGCTAATCCATGAGTTTGCTCATGGTTATGCGGTAAAACGCTTTGGTGGAAGTGTTAATGAAATGGGGATCCTGTTTTTAGTGTTGTTTCCTGTACCTTATATTGACGCCAGTAGTTCTATTAGTTTTTCCAATAAGTATCATCGCATGTTGGTTGCCGCATCCGGCATCATTGCTGAACTCACATTAGCCGCATTGGCTGGGATTGTTTGGTTGACTGTTGAACCGAGCCATACCCGCTCTGTTGCCTATTTTGTCATGATGACAGCAGGCTTATCTTCATTGCTATTTAATGGTAATCCATTACTCAAATTTGATGCTTATTATGTGTTGTCTGATTGGTTAGAACTACCTAATTTGGCGCAGCGGGCAAATAAGTATGTCGGATATATATTTAAGCGCTATGGCTTGTGGTTAAAACACGAGCAAGATCCTGAAGCCCTGCAGTCCGGTAAGCTTTGGTTATTTTGTTATGGAATAGCGGCTTTTGTTTATCGAATGCTGATATTTGTCGCTATTGCCTTATTTGTTGCGCAAGAATACCTTTTTGCGGGTGTTGTTTTGCTAGTATGGTCCACCACAACGACAATGTTTATTCCTTTATTTCGTACGTTAATTAATATGGCAAAAACACATTCAGCACCTCATTTACGTGGTAAAGCGTTGCGAGCCAGTGCACTTTTTTTAAGTAGCTTGATTTTGTTATTGTTTGTGGTGCCTATGCCTATGACCACAACGATCCAAGGCGTTACATGGGTACCTGAAAAAAATCGAATCGTGAGCCACAGTGCGGGGTTAGTAACGGACATAATTGAACCAAGTCAGAAAAACGTAACCCAGCATCAAGCACTAATGTTTTTGCAGTCAGAGCAATTAAGTAAAGATATTCAAGTGACATCGGCACAAATAGCCGAGTTAGAAGCTAGATTAGTCGATGTTGCTAGAGATTCAGTGCAATTGCAAATTGTGCAGTCTGAATTAGCAGGCTTACAAAAAGTATTAGCAAGGCAATTGCAGCGGCAACAAGACTTGGTTGTAAAAGCTTCGCAATCTGGCCAACTTGTCTGGCTGCCAGAGCAAAGTTTGCTGGGAGCTTATGTACAGCGTGGTCAACTATTAGGTTATATACTGCCTAGTCATTTTGATACGCTTAAGGCGAGTGTCAGTGAGGATGATATTGATTTAATTAAACTTAATGAATACCTCGATGTGCGATTTAGTTCAAATATGGCTAATAACCACAGGGCTAAAATCACAGTGGTAACCCCCCAAGCGCATCAAACGTTACTAAGTCCGGTATTGGCTGGACAAAGTGGTGGAGAAATTGAACTTTTACCTGATAAAAAATCCTCATCAGAACATGACACATCGGGCTTACCTCAGACGCAAAAAATGCAAAGCCTCGACCATTTTTTTACTATCTCACTTACATTAGAGCAACCTGTACCAGCGACGATAGATGAGCGTGTTTATGTAAAAATAACTCATCCTGCTGAGCCCATCATTTATCGCTGGTATCGAGATATTCGTCGCTTATTACTTCGGCGGTTTGATCTGTAATGGGCTTTGTATTTCCTAGACGGCATGCCCAAGGTCGGGTATATCGTTCTGAAAATAAATCAGTCGAACCGTCATGGCTGGATTCACTCTATCTAAAGATAAAATATAAACGTAATTATCAAGCAGAGAACTCAGCTTTCCATCAGTTTGCGAATGAAGTATTGCAGCAGGATGAGCGATTATCAAAGTTAACTAATGACGCTTTGCAGCAACGGATTGTCGATATTAAAAAACGAGTCGCTCATGGGTTGTCGATGCCGGTAGTAATAGATGTTTTTGCTCTCATTCGCGAATCGGCTCGTCGTACTTTAGGTATGGCTCACTACCCCGCTCAGTTACAGGGTGGGTTCGCCATTTTGACTGGGCATGTAGCAGAAATGGCGACCGGTGAAGGGAAAACACTTGTCGCGACATTACCCGCAATAACGGCGGCACTAGCCGGAATAAAAGTTCATGTAATTAGTGTAAATGATTATTTAACCGAACGAGACGCGAGCGAAATGATGTCTTTGTATCACTCTTTTGGTTTGACTGTGGGTATTGTTATTGCGGGGCAGAATAAAGCCAAACGCCAATTGGCTTATCAAACGGATATTGTTTATTGCACTAATACTGAGTTAACGTTTGATTATCTTAAAGACCGTATTTTATTAGCCCAACAAACCCACGCGATAAAACGCGCTGCGGCAGTTTTAAACTTACAAGATGTGTCGCAGCAGCTTTTGTTAGATGGTTTACATTTTGCCATTGTTGATGAAGCAGACAGTGTTCTGGTTGATGAAGCTCGAACACCGTTAATCATTTCAGGCAAAAGCGAAGTGAATCAAGCCGAGTTAGCGGCTTGGCAATTAGCTTTGCAAGTGGCGAAAACAATGCAGATAAGTGAACATTTTGTTGTGCATACGGCTGCAAAACAAGTTGAGTTAACCGCGGCTGGTTCAATGTTTCTCAATGAGTATGTGGATCAATTTCAAGGCATATGGGCGGGACGATTACGCAGAGAAGCTTTAGTGCAACAAGCCTTGGTTGCATTGCATTTGTTTACTTGTAACAAAGATTACATTGTCATTAAGGGTAAGGTGCAAATTGTCGATGAACATACTGGGCGGGTCATGCCGGACCGCAGTTGGAGTCAAGGTATTCAGCAACTGATTGAATTGAAAGAACAATGCGAAGTAACACCTCCTAACGTTACTTTAGCTAAAATTAATTATCCGGCATTTTTTACGCGGTTTCATTATTGGGGGGGCATGTCAGGTACGGTTAAAGAAGTAGCCAGTGAATTTGGTAATACTTATCAAAAAACAGTTGTTGGCATCCCGAAAAACAAACCCGATTTACGTCAGTATCATGGGCAGCATTTATTTTGTGATTTAACCAGTAAATACTTGGCGATTGCGGCGTTAAGTAAACGCTTAAGCCAAGCGGGGCAGCCCGTTTTAATTGGCACTTCTTCGGTTGAAAATTCGGAAAAAATAGCCGATTACTTATCAAGTCAAGGCGTCGAATATCAGCTTTTGAATGCAAAACAAGATGCACAAGAGGCTTATATTATTAGTCAAGCTGGACAGGCTGGTAAGGTGACTATAGCCACGAGCATGGCTGGGCGAGGAACGGATATTAAGTTAAACAACCTGAGTCGCCAAGCGGGTGGTTTATTTGTCATTGTGACAGAGTTACAAGAAGCCTCGCGTATTGATAGGCAATTAATTGGTCGATGTGCTCGCCAAGGTGATCCGGGAGCGTACAGTTATTTTATCTCTTTAGAAGATGATTTGTTAACTCAATATATGCCAAGTTGGAAGCGTTGGTTATTAACTAAATGGTTAAAACTTGAAAAGTGGCAAACTAGCCGATTTTTATTTTGGTTAATCAGACAAACACAAGTTGAAATTGAACAACAACATTTTAATACACGGCGTAAATTACAAAAAAATAGTCGTCAACAACAAGAATTATTAACTTTTGCAGGTGAAGAATAATGACAATACGCCGAGCTAAATCCTATATTTTGTTTTTTCTATTTATGACTTGGCAAGTGAATGCCAATGTCAGTTGTGTACTTAACCCAAGTAAAGACATAAAAGTGGCAAGTGCGGTGCCAGGTGTTATCGCTGAGCATCATGTTGAACGTGGTGATAAAGTACAAAAAGGTCAAAAGTTGAGTAGCTTACTGGCAAAAATACAACAGGCGCAACTTGATTTAGCAACAGCAAAAGTCGATTTTTTACAACGTAAAGTTCAGCGTAATCAAGAGCTATTGGACGCAGAATTAATTTCGCAAGAAGAAGCGGATGAATTATTAACTGATTTGCGTATTGCTCAGTTAGAAGCAAAAGCCGCAGAAGTTGATTTAAACATGACTGACATAGTTAGCCCAATATCAGGCTATATAGTAGAGCGTCTTATTGAAAAGGGGGAATTGGTCGATAACAAACCCGTTTTTAGATTGGTGGCCACGGATCCTTTGTATGCAGAGGTGATATTAAAACAAAGTTTGTTTGGCGAGTTCAAGCTGGCACAACAAGTAGACTTGCAGCTTGGGATCCCATTGGCAAGCAAAGTTAGCGCGAGTATTGTGGCAATTGACCCTATTATTGATCCTCGTAGCGAAACGTTTGGTTTACGCTTGCAAGTTGCTAATCCCAATAGTCTTATTCCTGCAGGACAAAAATGCCAAATGATTTATTAGGGTGTGTACACCAAAGATTAATCAACCTACACATACGGAACTGAAAGTACATATTCGGCAATGGCTTTATCCGAGGTGGTGTCAGTTATTTTTACCACGACTTCGAGTTGTAAATTCACCAACTCTATGTGGCCGCTGAGCTGAAAACGGTTATTGTTTGCCGAGTCTCTTGCTGTCATCTGCAAAAACTCGCCGCTTTTACGCACTTGCTCTACTAATAAGCCGTGTAATTTATCACGTATACCTTGGATTTCTCGGCTTGGGCCTTGATAGCTCAAGTTTAAAATACGCAGGTGCCGCATGACTTGTGGTGAGCTGCGTGATTGTAATTCGTAGTATATACGTTCGGCGAAAAACGGCAGTTGAAATTGAATTTTACTGGCCACTAGCGAAGGCGTTTGTGGATTATATTGTGATGGAAGCGGGTTGATAATAGAGGGTGATTCTACGACGACGACCTGCCTTTCATCGACGGGAACAGCCACATTAGCGGGGGTGTTTAGCGGGATAGATTGATTAGTTGAGTTGGCTTTAGGATAGCCGTAGCCGCGATAGGCAAACTCGCTGGCAACGTGTTGGTGATAATCCATAGATGAACACGCGCTAATAATTAGCACGACAACAGAGGTGAGATATCTGTATTTCATCAAGGGTTATAACTCAGTAAAAAGTTTGATCAAACAACAAGGCTGTTCCGCATTATAGCCTTGCCAATAGGCTTGCAACGGGACGCTGTGCAATTAATTAATAGCAATTAGCATAAGCAATTAGTAAGCCAAGTAATAACCCTATAAAGATTCAGGTTTAAAAACTTGATATTGATAAGGTTACCCCCATTTTGAGTAGATTGCGCTAATCCATTACTTTCTATAACTTGAGCCATTTTATGACTAAAGCGTTGGCAATCAGCAATTTAACAAAAACCTATAAAGGCGGCACCGAAGCGCTTAAAGGCATTAATCTTACGGTAGAGCAGGGCGACTTTTTTGCTTTACTAGGACCAAATGGCGCCGGAAAATCTACGACTATTGGCATTATTAGTTCTTTAGTGAATAAGTCTTCAGGTAAGGTTGATGTGTTCGGCTATTGTTTGGACGATGAGTTAAATAAAGCTAAACAGCAAATTGGCCTAGTACCACAAGAATTTAACTTTAATCAGTTTGAAACAGTACAGCAAATTGTGGTTAATCAAGCTGGCTATTATGGTGTGCCGCGCGGTGAAGCGATAAAGCGCTCTGAAAAATACCTTAAGCAAATTGGTTTGTGGGAAAAGAAAGACGAACGTGCTCGTGCTTTGTCTGGCGGTATGAAGCGGCGCTTAATGATAGCGCGAGCATTAATGCATGAACCTAAGCTATTGATCCTTGATGAGCCAACAGCCGGCGTCGACATCGAGATACGTCGTTCTATGTGGGAGTTTTTAAAGGAAATTAATCAGCAAGGTATTACGATCATTTTGACTACGCATTATTTAGAAGAAGCTGAAATGTTATGCCGCAATATCGCTATTATTAATGGCGGGCGTATTGTTGAAAATACCTCAATGAAAGCGTTGTTGAGTCAATTAAATACGGAAACTTTTATTCTCGACTTAGATCAGGATTTATCAACTATCGATTTAGCAGGTTATCAAACACGCTTAACTGATAGTCATACGTTAGAAGTGGATGTAGAAAAAAGTGCTGGTCTCAATGCGGTATTTCAATTGCTGACTGAACAAGGTGTTCAAGTGTTAAGTATGCGTAATAAGGCCAATCGTTTAGAAGAGTTATTTGTTTCTATGGTTGAGAAACCACTAGTTAAAACACAGTCGAATGATACAAAGAATAGTAAGGACAAAACATAATGCTGGGTAATTACGGCGTTGCATTTAACGCGTTAGTGGTAAAAGAATGCACACGATTTTTAAGAATATGGGTACAAACTTTAGTGCCGCCAGCTATCACCATGACATTATATTTTGTCATTTTCGGCCAGCTTATTGGTTCGCGAGTTGGTGAATTAGAAGGATTCGCTTACGTTGAATTTATTATGCCTGGTTTAGTCATGCTAGCTATCATTAATAATTCATATTCAAACGTCGCTTCATCCTTTTTTAGCGCTAAGTTTCAGCGCAATGTAGAAGAGCTACTCGTCGCGCCTGTCCCTAATGTTGTCATTATTCTTGGTTTTATAGCAGGCGGTATGCTACGCGCCATGCTGGTTGGCCTTATTGTGTCAATTGTGGCTTTGAGCTTTGTTGATCTGCAAATACATAATTACTTTATCGTGGTAGTGACCGCTATTTTAACCGCAATGTTATTCGCCCTTGGCGGCTTATTAAACGCGATTTTTGCTAAAACGTTTGACGATATTAGTATTATTCCTACGTTTATCCTCGCGCCGTTAACCTATTTAGGCGGTGTATTTTATTCACTGAGTATGTTGCCTGAAATAGGTCAGCAAGTGAGTCAATTTAATCCTATCTTATATATGGTTAATGCGTTTCGTTATGGCTTTATTGGCTACTCTGATGTGTCGTTAACCATTGCGTTTAGTGTGTTAGTGGGAAGTGTCATTGTATTATTTAGCCTTGCTTATTACCTGTTAGGTAAAGGCTTTGGTATTCGTTCCTAATTTTAAGATGAGAGAGTTCTATGCAAGCTAACTCGCGCAGTATTGAGTCTAATCAAGCGGGAATACACGATAGTTTAGAAAAGGTGGTTAACAAACACCTCACGCATGAATTTAAAAAGCCCATTGCAGACCATACACGGCAAGTATTTGAGTTGATTGATCAGCAAATTAAAGCGGATCCCAAGCCTTTAATTTTTGATGCTTGCTGTGGTGTGGGTGATAGCTCGCGTTATTTAGCCAAGCAATATCCAGACCACTGGGTAGTGGGGATAGACAAATCGGCCGACCGTTTGAACCGTGAGCGCACAGAGCCGGATGCCAGTAATTTAATTTTAGCGCGAGCAGATTTAAATGACTTTTATCGTTTAGCTGTGGCGGCTAACTGGCAACCTGAGTTGCATAAAATTTTGTATCCAAACCCTTGGCCTAAATCAGCTCATTTGCAGCGTCGTTGGCATGGCTCGGCGGCATTCCCGAGTATTGTGGCGTTGGGTGGACAATTAGAAATGCGTAGCAACTGGCCTATTTATCTCGAGGAGTTTGCCAAAGCTTTGGAAATAGCAGGGCATAAAGCGATCGTAAAACAAATTCAACCTGAGCCTTTTATCACGCCATTCGAGAAAAAATATGTGCTAAGTGGTCAAGCTATTTACCAGTTACAAGCCCAGCTTTAAGCCGCTTGAATAAAACGGTTCGTTTTCACTGTTTTCTTCAATATTTGCTAACTTAAAAACGCATTTTGTTTGACCACTTTTAGGGTGGATTTTATTCCCGACAAATCCTAAGTACCTGCTATCCTGCAGGTACAATATGTAAGCGCTGACAACGAACCATAAAAACTTGAGCGAGAAGATTATATTAGTCTTGGGTCGTCTCGCTATATGCATAGCCAGCATGACTATTCTTTATTTGGTAAAATGTTGCTTGTACATAGTCGTCACTGTCACTCGAGTTGTTTTGATTATAAACTCCAGCTTTAAAATACATATATTGACCACCTAAATCATAGCCACTGTTTGACATGTCGTAATAGCTAATGATGTCATCTTTATTTGGGCGAGAAATTGTCACCTTTAATTCATTACCTATCACTTTTATTTGATAGCTGAACTTTTCGTTTAACGCAATCCCGTCGCTAGGGTTAGACGTACTATTAGCACGACTGCCTATCATTTCAACGTATACATCGTCTTTACCAATTGGCTCATGTGCATAGTAAATTGCGCCTTTATCGTTATTGGGTAATTTGCGATAGTAAAGGCGAATGGGCTCGTCGTCGTTAGCATGAATTTGACCAATAATCACTCGACCTATTTGATAGGTTTCACCCGTTGTGGTGACATGATTAACCGCCAGTGTTGCGTTTAATTCACCATCAACACCACCCGCACTGGCTTGTTCACCACTTGATGCCGATGAAAACACCCAATTGTTTAAATTGACACCTTGAGTTTTAATTGAGCGATTACCGCGACGTAACATTTCTCTTAATTCAACTCGAACATATTTGGTATTGGTTGATGTTTTATAACCTTGACTTGGGCTTTTAAAAACTAGGCCGCCGTCAACAGACGCATAAAAATAGGCTGAATTGCTATAGCCATTAACAAGCTCAGTTTCACTAATGGAATCTGATTTGCCATTGCCGTCTTCGTCTGTAGGAATACTTAAATACCAATCATTTAACTCGATCCCTAATTCGTTGGGCTTTTTAGATAAATCAGGGCTGGGGTCGGATAAATTGGCCGAATCAGGCTCAGTTGGGGTTACTGGCTCTGTTGGCGTTTGCTCTTTGTCTTGTTCTGTGTCTTGCTCCGTACCTTGGTTAAGTAATGGATTATTACCATTTTTATTGCTTGAGCTGCCACAGGCGCTAAGGGTAAAAACGAAGATAAGTGTTAATAACCTAATGGTTACAAATGTGATATTTTTTAATTTCATGGTCTTTACCCTTAGAAAAAAGAACGGAGAAAGAAGAAAAGCTTGTGTTTAGTGTTGCCACTCTTGCGTAAGTAATTGTGCTGTCCCGTTGGCTAATTTAACCTCGTATTTAGCTTCTTTCCCTTGAGTGTCGACCGTATAAAATTCGTAAATAATCACCCCATCACCTTGGTCACTTTCAATAATACGCTTGGGCGCAATAGTTGGATGGGCCGCTTTTAAGCGAGTTAATACTTGAGCTGGACATTGTTCGATAGACAAATCACGTTGAATTTCAACGATCTGCCATTGCTCACCAACTTGCAGTAAGTCAAATTCGATTTCGTTGCCTTTTGCATCAAGGCCTTCGATATCGATATAGGTTTTGCCATGTTTAAATTCTTTTTCAGCTTGCTTGGCAGTAAAGCCAGGATGAGATTTTGCAATGCTGCTGAGTATGCTGGCGGGAATTTCAGCTAAGGTCAGATCAACTTTTTTATTCAGGGTTGAGCCAATGGTATTGTCGCCAGCGATAGATGAACTCATATAAAGTAAAGACAGAGTGCAAACTAATGTTTTTGATAACAGTTTAACTTTTAACATGATTGGTTATACCAGATTGGTGTGTAAATAATAATTTATAGATTATGTTTTTACCAAAGTGTTATGTCAATAATAAGTTTTATAGGGTGTATTAAAATATTGGTATGACAATAATGCTCGATATTGTTGTTTAATACACTTTATTTAATAAATTAGACGCAAAGTTTATGACCTGTCGAGCTTGTGACCATTAACACTATATTTAGAAAGGCACGCAAGATTAAAGGCGTGAATTATTCCAAGGGACGAGTTTATTTCGGCTAGCATAAGGCTTGTCGGTGTATAATAGACCTTATCAATCTAGCAAATGGTTATAAATTCAACTGTGCAAAACTGTTAAGTTAAGGTGCTAGATTGCAATAACAACCTTTTTCTTGACTGGCTATTGTGGTCAATTGGTGCGGTTGTTTTGTCGTGATAAAAGGTTCAGCGAGGCCATTATCAGGTGAGCAATTATAGCCAGAAGAGTAGGGGCCAAAATAGATTAATTGCTTTTCGTCATTAATAACTGCAATAGCTGGAACAGAAGGAATGAGTTGCCACAATTTAGCGTTAACTTTGTTTTTTGTTAAATTGATTTCAATATTGGTATAACCATGAAGCTCGGAAAGTTGCCTGACCGATTGGATATGGGGTTGGCTTAAAGTATAGCAAAAACAATTGTCTGTACTGAAGTGTAATACGGTGCCGGCTGTACCAATAACGTCAGTTTTATACTCTGCAACTATCTTTGCTAATATTTTGTTAAGCTCGTTACCTTGTGTCGATGCTTGAGTCAGTTTAAGTAATTTATTCTCTGGATCAAACTCAGACAACTGGTTTTTCGCTTGAAATTGAAGTGCTAGCAACATGGCAACTAGCCAAACAGCAAGTAGTAATTGCAATTTATATTTGGCTAGTTTGGCAAGCATGACTTTAAGAGTGTTTTATAAAGTAAACTTTGCAAGCTCAGCATTTAACGCTTGAATATTGGCTCGAAGAGATTCAATTTCACGCTGCGCTGAACCGACTTCAGATACTTGATCATTTGATGATTGCTGTAGTTCTTGCGTAGATGTAGCAATACTGTTTGCAACCGACGTTTGTTGTTCGGCAGCTGTCGCAACCGACGCAATATTATCGCTAACTATAGTGATCCCGCTAACTACTGTATCCATTACGTCACAAGCTTGATTAGATGAAGTAACAGCATCGTTAACAACACTTAAGCAATTATGCATTTTGCTCACCGAGGAACCGGCTTCGTTAATTAACTCGTTAGTGACAACTGTAATTTCTTCTGCGCTTTCTCTGGTTTTAGTTGCCAACTGACGAACTTCATCAGCCACTACCGCAAACCCTCTTCCGTGTTCACCCGCTCGAGCAGATTCTATAGCCGCGTTGAGTGCTAACAAATTTGTTTGTTCAGACACTGACTTAATAGCCATCATCACTTCACCAATGTAATTACACTTATCTGATAAAGTATCGATAGAGCTTGCTGCACCAGATATTTCATCCTTCAAATACGCCACATGTTTGCTAGATTGCTCGATAATCTCTTTAGCATCGTTGGTTGCTTTGTGAGATTCAGTCGCATGTTGACTTGCTTCACTAGCGCGATGAGCAACATCATTAATAGTCACAGTCATTTGCTCTGTAGCGGTTGCGATCAGATGGGTTTGCTGATCACTATTGCGTGTCGTATCTTGAATATTGTTAGAAATAGTTGAAACGTGGTTGGCTAATTGCGATACGTTATGACTAACGGTTTTCGCTTCTTTGAGCAAATGTTTAAATGAAGTAATAAGACGATTGAACTGCTCTAGTTTAGGATTTGTTGTGTCTAAATTTATAGTTAAATTAAACTGGTCAGGTTTATCGAGTATTTGATGAATGGCATTAGTTAATTTAAATGAAGCTTGGGCTTCATTAAAACTGTTTTTGGCGACAAACATTAAAACACCCGCTTCAGCCACTGCAAATAAAGCATGAATAACCAATGTTGAAAAAGACAAGTGACTTGCCTCAAATACATACACACCGGCATCGTTACTTTGCAAAATAAAAAACAGTACATGATGCACCGCAACAACTAAAACACTGCCTAATATGACTTGCCAGTCACGGTAAAAACTTAAAAAGGCGATGACGACAAATATTTCGAAATGGATCTCCGTTAAACCAAAAGTTTGTTGAATATGCAAGGCTGTTAACAGCTGCACACCAATACCAACAGTAAAATGGGTTAAGCGACTATTGGGCGCTTGTAATATTAGGATAATGGGGAAAATAAACATAGGTATACCGATAGTCAGCGCTGCGCTCCACGTATCGGTAAAAAAGGCGATCACAAAAGTAAGAATGAGCTGTGTTGTTAAAACACCAATAAAAACACGGTTGGCGGTTTGCACCCAAGGATATTGCATAAGTCACTCGATAATACAAAGTTGTTTAAATTATACCATATCGGGTCAATTTCCTTTTGGATTATTCAGTATAATTTTAGTGGATAAATGAAATTTAGCGTTATTGTTTTACGAGTTTCTGATAGGAAAAGTTCAACGAAATAGTCATTTAGTTTTAGCCTGATCGTTTAATTGCGCGAGTCGGACTTTAACTTGCTGTTGTTCAGTCTCCGTTAAAAGACCGTAAAATCTAGGGTAAGGCCAGCCATAGCCCCAGCGAAAGGTTGTGGGTAAAAAAGGTGTTCCGCCAACTCGTACACCCGCCAGCATAATGAATGCCACGCCTTGCTCACCTATATTTTCGACGCAAGATTGTAGCGCGTAGTCGGCGTCTTTACGTTGCTGATAGCTACCACCTTGCCAGTAGGCCATGTCATGTGCTGTACAGCATGTTAACCAAAGTTGATTTTGCTTGAGCGTACCATCGGGAAAAGCACTACAGCCGTCAGTGGTAAAGGGCTTGAGTTCCAATTCAGATTCATTCGCAACACTTAATGGACTGATAAAAACCAGAAAAAGCAAGCTGGCGAGGATCGCACGATAGTGATAAACGGTGTTTTTATTCATAACAGAATTGTAACGGTTAATATCATGATCTGATAGTCGAAGCCGATATTTACCTTGAAAGGTGACTAGATTTCATTAATATGCATGTCGTTAAGTTTTTGAAATTTATACCTTTACTTGCGTCCCCTTAGTTCAGCTGGATAGAACAAGGACCTCCTAAGTCTTAGACACAGGTTCGAATCCTGTAGGGGACGCCATTTCCATTCTTGCTCTCGGATGTTTTGATTAAACTAGTTTATTGTGGCCAAGGTGTATTCAGTATTGATTGATAGGAGTTATCGGTGCTATTTAAAATAAATAACGAAAACGGATTAAAAAAGTTAAAAGCAGTTAAATCGGAAAATATACCAGAGCTAGATCTGGAAAAATTATTACTTTCCAATCAAGAGCAAGGTAATGAAATTAATGGATATATTTCTCCTTTGTTAAACGAAGGTATTTTTGGTGAAGAGTTAATTTTATTAAAAAACCAAATTAAAGTTGCCAATGCGAAAAGGGCAGATTTACTCGCGCTAGATAGAAATGGCAATGGCGTGATCATTGAGTTAAAAAAAGAGTTAAGTGGTTTAGGGGTTGATACACAAGCTTTGCAATACCTAGCATCTATTGCCCGCTTTAAAGGCGATAAATTTATAAATAATAAAAAATTGATCAACCCGCAATTTTCAGATGATATTCAGTCATATATTGATTCTGCTGAAATTTCCGTCGACCAAATAAATACAAAAAGCCGAGTCATATTGGTTGCTCATAAGTTTGATCGTACATTGTTTTCTATGGGGGAATGGTTGTCCGAAAAAGGTGTCGCCTTTAAGTGCATTCAATATGCTGTATTTCAAGATAGTAATAATCAACCTTACATTGATTTTTCAGTTGTGTTTGACCGCTCAAGTGAATCAACTTTCCCGCTAGAATTTAGTGCACTTAATCGAGAACCAAAATATCATTGGTACAATATAGGCACTACAGTTCCTACAAAGTGGCGCTTTTTAAAAGAAAATTCGTTTGTGTCTGCGGGTTTTGATGGGCAAGAGGGTGATAAAGGGACTCAACTATTAGAAAGTTTTGTTAAAGACGATATCTTAATTGCTTACGTTAATGGTTTTGGCGCAGTTGGTGTGGCTAAAGTCGCTAAAGCTGATGCAGGTGGTTATCAACTATTGAAAGGCCCAAAAGAGGGAGATCCCATTTCAGAAGACCATTGGCATCGGCTAGAGGTAAAGTGGCTTTATGTCGCTGATGATAATTTTAGTAATTCTGTAAAGCCTGCTGAATTTAAGCAAGAGTTTGACTTACATCATCCCTATACAACGAGTTGTTCCATAGCGGACGATAAAGCAAAAAAGTTAATTCAATTGTTACAATTAAGATTAGAGCGCGTTTAACTTTTTGGTTTAAAGATGAATAAACAAGCGATAATTAAGCAACTGAACTTACTACTTAATCAAGAGCTTGAAGCGGCGCAATTGGCTGCTGACAATGCGCATAAAGCAGCAATTGATGATGAGTCGGTAGCCGAAACTCAATATGATACGTTGGCGATTGAAGCGGCATATTTAGCTGAAGGGCAAAGTCGTCGCGTTGATGAATTAAAAGCAAATTTACAAAGCTTGCAAACCCTATCTATTAGTGACTTTGATGATGATACCGCGATTGGCTTGTCGGCTTTGTTTAAGTTAGAGGGGCAGGAGTCTTGGTATTATTTATTGCCAGTAGGCGGGGGTAACAAGCTGAGTTACCAACAGCAGTCAATATTGGTTGTCACGCCTCACTCGCCAATAGGTCAAGCTGTGATGGGGCAATATGTTTATGATGAAGTCAGTATATTGGTCGCGGGTAAGTCACAAACTTTAGAAATTGCTCAGGTTTGTTAGTTTGTATTTTATGCCTGTGAGCTTGCAAAACCTAACCCTGTAGACGAGCATTTATGCTTGTGAACCTGCAAGCCAAGCCTACAAACCCAAAAGAGCAAGACTAAAGTCTCGCCTACAAAAAAACACCCTTGTAGATGAGCATTTATGCTTGTGAGCTTGCAAGCAAAACATCAAAAGCAAGACTACAGAATTTTGTTCCCGACAAATTCTAAGTTCCAGCATCCTTGCAGGCACCAAAAGTAGGGGCTTGGAAGCCAAGTCTCGCCTACAAAAAACAACCCTTGTAGACGAGCATTTATGCTTGTAAAGCCTGTAAGCCAAGCCCCGTATACAGATTCCTTATATCTCTATAAAAGGCTTTTTTGTAAGTAGTATTCGCATGCCAGTATAGCGCAATAACATCGCCACTTAATTGTTTTGAGTTTAAGCCGCAGCTAGTGCTTTACCACTGAGTTTGGCTTTAATTGATTCCATCACTGTGTAGTTGACGGGCACTAATACCAAGGTAATAAAGGTGGCGAATAAAATGCCAAAACCTAAGGATACCGCCATGGGTATTAAAAACTGCGCTTGAGTTTGCTTTTCAAATAGCAAAGGCATTAGACCAATAAAGGTTGTTAAGCTGGTTAGCATAACGGGTCTAAAACGGGCTGCGCCTGCGGTGAGTACTGCGTCTAACAAAGCAATACCTTTTTCACGTTGCTTGTTAATAAAATCAACCAATACTAATGAGTCGTTCACGACAACGCCAACTAAGGCCATCATGCCCAAAACACTCATTATGGTTAAATCCATCGCCATGATCCAGTGACCGACAACCGCGCCTAAAATGCCAAACGGAATAATACTCATCACGACAAGAGGTTGCAGGTAAGATTTAAATGGAATAGCGAGTAAACAGTAAATCACAAAAAACACGATCAACAATCCCCAGCCAATAGAAGCAAATGACTCTCGTTGTTCTTTGGCTTCACCTTCTAACGAATGCGAAATCCCAGGGTATTGGGCAACGAGATCGTCCAAGTAGGCTTTTAAGTCGGCTTGTAAAACCGTCATATTGGTTTCGTCTTTGACTATATCGGCCGTAACGCGAACGGTTCGGTATCTGTCGATACGTTGAATGGTCGACGGACTCTGACCCGGTGTAAAAGTAACAAGGTGCGCGAGTGGAATAGCACCATTACTGGTGTTGATTAATAATGATTGCAGATCAGCTAAAGATTGCCGCTCTTCCAAGGGTAATCTAACCATAACTCTAACATCGTCTCTGCCTCGTTGAATACGTTGCACTTGCGAGCCAAAATAAGCACTGCGAATTTGCCGAGACACTTCGTTGCGGGTTAAGCCTAAGGTTTTGGCCAACTCAGTTAGCTCTATTTGCAACTCTTGCTTACCATTGGACAATGTATCGGCAATATCGTAAACCGTTGGGTAGGTGGCTAATCGCACCTTTACCTTGTCTGCCACAGATTGTAGGGTTTCAAGTGAATTGCCCACTAATTGCACATCGATAGGATCTGACGAGCGACCTATTTCTGCGCGGAACGAGACAGATTCAGCACCAGGAATATCGCCTATCATGCGTCGCCATTCGCTTAATAACCGGCGTGAGTCAATGTCAAAACTTCTTGATTCAGGCGGTTGGATCTCAAAATACACAGCACCTGTATTGGATGCTCGTCCGGTGCGCGCCAAAATATTCAAAACTAAACTGTCACCTTCGTCGTTGGTGTACTTTTCTTTTAATTGATAGGCTGCCTTAGCAATTTTTTCGATCTGTTTGTCAGTGACTTCAAACGGTGTGCCAGCTGGCATGGTTAAATTCATGCGTACGGTTTCACTGGGCACTCGTGGGAAAAACACAAACTTTGTCCAACCACTGGAGATCATTGCGAATATGATAATAAACGCGGCAATAAACAGAGACAAAGTAGTCGTTCTATTGTTGATGGCTTTACGTAGAATAGGTTGATAGTACTTTAAAATGGCGCGTTCAAAGCCATCAGCAAAGCGTTGCTGAAAGCGAGTAAAGCCGCTGACGGGTTTACTTTCATCGCGTAATTTGATGTATTTTAAATGCGCAGGCAACACAAATTTGGACTCAATCAGTGAAAACAACAATACCGGAATGACAATAACAGGGAGCTGGGCAAATAAAGCACCACGCATACCTTCAATAAAAGCTAAAGGCATAAATGCGGCAACGGTAGTGAGAATACCAAAGGTAACAGGCACCGCTACTTCTTGAGTTCCGATTATAGCGGCATGTTCGCTCGATTCGGCTTTGCGCATATGGGTATAAACATTTTCTCCGGTGACGATAGCATCGTCTACGACTATGCCGAGTACTAAAATAAAGCCAAACAAACTAATAATATTCAAGCTAATACCAAAAATCGGCATGGCAATAAAGGCGCCCATAAACGAAACCGGAATACCAATAAATACCCAAAAGGCGATCGATGGGCGTAAGAATAGCGTGAGCAGCGCCATAACCAATATGCCACCTTGAATGGCGTTATTAGTTAATGTGGCTAAGCGGTTTTTGACGATTTGTGAATCGTCGTCCCAATACGATAATTCAAAGCCATGGGGTAGGGAGGCTTGGCGTTGTTCAATATAGCCTTTTACCTGATCAGCTACGTCAATTGCGCTTTGATCACCAATACGGTAAACGTCAATAAATGCCGCACGTTTGCCATTAAAACGGGTACGAATTGGCGTTTCTTCAAAGCCATCGTTTATATTGGCAATATCACCTAAGGTAATAATTGAACCATCGGGATTGGTTTTTACAACGATTTTGGCAAACTCATCTTTGCGATAGGCTTGTCCTGTTGAGCGCAGTAAAATATCTCCGCCGTTTGTTCGTAAGTTACCGGCAGAAATATCTAACGAGCTGTTGCTAATAATGTTTGATATGCGGCTGAGGCTTAAATCAAATTGGCGTAGTTTGTCTTTTGATATTTCAATCGCGATTTCATAGTTGCGTACGCCAGCTAATTCTAATTGCGTTACACCGGGTAAACGCAGTAAATCATCGCGCACGGTTTCAGCAAATTCACGAATTTCTTTTTCACTATAGGGCGCGGCTATGGTTACGTTAATCACTTCACGCTTGCGTTGGGCTAACGCTACGACGGGCTTTTCAGCGTCTGCCGGAAAAGTATTAATAGCGTCGACTCGTGATTTTATATCGGCTAATAACTCACGAGCGTCATAACCTGAATCAGCCTCAATGGTCACATTGGCAGAACCTTCTGATGAACGACTTGATATTTTTTCGATCCCTTCAAGATCCTGCACTGCTTCTTCAATGCGAATTGCCACGCCTTTTTCTACATCTTCAGGTGTTGCGCCGCGTAAGCTGACATTCACCGTAATACGATCGGTTTCGAAAGACGGAAAAATTTCGAGCGGTATTTTCATGTTGAGAGAATAAAAACCTGCAATCAGTAAGCTGATCATCAACAAGTTTGCTGCAACATGATTGCGTGTAAACCAAGCTATCATTCGCCATTACCTCGTGCTTGCATTTTTGCTCTACGCTCTGCCATGACAGCTTCTACTGTTTTGCCTTGCTCGTCGGCTTTGGCTTGTATTCTAGCTTGAATATGTGGTGGCAAATCAGCAAAGCTTCTATTGGCTTGAGGTTTGCTGGGCTCTGCTCCCTTGTTTGTTTTGACTGGCGAGGTTTGTTTAGGTGTTTCTGTTTTTTTACGCTCGCCGGCGATGGCAACACGCGTGCCTGAGCTAACTTGGCCTAAACTGGTGGTAACTAATTGCTCGCCCACCGCTAGACCTTTACTGATCACAGCGTCCTGTTGGTTTTGCCAACGTATTTGAACATCTTTTCGTTTGAGTAAACCATTCTCAACAACAAACACGTAACTGCCTTGGTATATGGCTTGATTAGGAATAACAATAACATCATTTAGCGTTTTGGCTTGAATAGCCGCGTTAACATATTGGCCAATTTTGATAGCAGGCAAGTCACTCGGTGCCGCATAAGGATTATTAATTTGCCCAACCACATAAAGTTGTTGTGATTGACTATCAATGGCACCTTCGGTTCGCACTAATTGACCAGACCATTGTACGTTTTGGTTTGTGTCGTAACTGGCTGAGGTAAATGTAACAGGCACACTCGAATGAGTAGTGGCCTGATCGGTAGGCGACTGCTGGCCGCGATATTGCTCAGGTAAGTCGATTAAACTGAGTTCTTGATTTTTAAGCGGCAAGCGAACTTCAACATAGTCGGTCGCAAATATAGTGGCTAACTGTGCGTTGTTGTTGACTACTTGACCTAAGTCGACCTTTTTATCGAGTATGCGTCCTGCGTAAGGGGCAATAATTTGGGTTCTCTCTAAAGCTAGTTCAGCTTTTTCGAGTTGCGCTTGCGCGGATAAAACCTTAGATTCGGCGGCAGCCAATTGGGGTTTGCGTAATACTAAATCACTTGGCGTGTCACCATTACCCAAGCGTTGCCAGTCTAGCGCGGCTTGTTCTGCTTTTGCTTGCTCTTCTAATAACTTTTGTTGCGCGTCAAGCAAACTGGCTTGTGCAATTTTAACTCCCGCGACATAGTCTCTTGCATCAACTTTAACGAGTACTTCACCTTTATCAAAAAATGCGCCAGGGTGGAAATTGCGACTAATATAGGTAATTTGACCTGAAACTTGGGCAACCAAAGCACTTTGCGTACGCGGGGCCACTCGGCCATAACTTTGCAGCGTAACGGTATAATTTTGTGCTTGTATCGTTTTTGTTTCGACCTTAATTTGTGGCGCGCTTGATGCGGGTCGGCGCTTTGTTTCCGGTGGATTCTTGACCAAGCTGACGGCCAATAATACGGCAACAATTAATACAATAATTGGTAGCAAGTATTTATTTAATGACGACGACATAGTTAACTCTCGGTTCCTGTAGCTGATAAAGTATCAGGGTTAATCATTTGCGGTTTGACTGTAATATTAAGTGCTTGGCGATAATCGCCACCTAAACTGAGAAAAACCTGATTCATATTTTCAATTAATTGATATTGCAGTTGAATAGCCGAGCTTTGCGCATCAAACTCCCGACGCTGCGAGTCTAATACTGTGGTAAAACTAACTAAGCCTTTTTGGTACTGTTCAAACGACAATGTAGCTGCTCGCTCGGCATTATCACGAGCCGCCAAGGTATTTTTGAGTCGAGTTTGCAAGGTTTCTGCTTGGGTTAAGCTGTTTTCAATTTGATTAAAAGTTGCGAGCAAATCACTTAAATATTGTTGCTCAGCTTGCTGTACCGCTAACCTTGCTTTTACCGCTTGAGATTTTAATCTACCGGCGTCAAACAAAGGTTGGGTGATCCTTGCCAGAAAACTCCAGCCGGTATTGGCACTGATAAAAGAATGATCTAAATTGGCGCGTAACGACAAAGATGGAAATCGATTTTTATGAGTGACAGCCAAATTCGCGTCAGCGGCTAATAAATTATGCCAACTGGCTTTTAAATTGGGGTTAGATTTAACCATATCACTAGGCAAGGGTAGAGTTGGTAAACCAGAAACCTTAGGCAGGGGGGCAATAGGTGCATTCCATTCACCGCTTGGGTATAGGCCCTGTAAAAGTTGTAACTGACGCACGTTAGATTGCTTGGTTTGCTGTTGGCTAGCCAAACGTGAACGTTCGGAGTGTAACTCGTTGCGCGCTAAGTATACGTCTAGCGCACTATTAATGCCGCGTTGATAGCCAAACTCAATCGTTTGTAAATTTTGCTCAGCATTGGCCACACGTTTTTTATACAGTGCAAGTAATGCATCCGCTTCGCTGACTTTGAACCAAGCATTGATCACCTGACTAGCCAGACTATCTATTGCCTGTTGTAAGTTGTTTTGCTTAGCGAGTAAACTCAAATTAGCTTGACGCTCGGCATCGCTCAATCTTTGCCAAATATCAATTTCGTAATTTGCCGTTATCCCCAAACTAGAGCTTTTTTGCTGGTTTGTTTTACCGCGTTGCTCCGAGAATGTAGCGTCCAAAGATGGCCAAATGGCGGCGTTGGCTACAACTAAATCTTGTTTGGCACTTTCAACGGTTAACGCTTGCTTATTAATAGCTGGGTTATGCTGCAACGCGCGTTGTATCTGTTGCAAAAGTGGTTCGTCAACTATATCGGCCAACAATAACGATTTTTGTTGAGGTTGTGAGGTATTAACTAAGCTCTGCCAGTTTGCTTGCGCTAACCTGACTTGCGAATCTGGTGCAATTAATGGCGTTTGGCTGCAGGCCGTTAACGCGCTTGCGGTTAATACCGCAACCAAAGAAGATGTTCTTAAATTCATAAGTCAAAAGTAAAGTAAGGTTGTTAATCTTGTCTCTGTTACTAAAGTTGCATTACCGAAATTGAAAAATATAGCGACAACTAAATTATTGATTTATAACTGATATAAAAGCTAAGTGTTACTTTGGATCAGTATTAAAGCAAATTTAGATAGTTCAAACCTGATTCCGTTGCCCTTTTTACGTAATCTTTACATTGACTATGTGCAAGGTTCGTTATTTTGTTAAGCTAGGGTAAAACACCAACAATATAAAAACATGTATATCACACTCGATTTCGATAAATTAGTTGAGACGATACAACAGTTACATCAACGCATAGATGAACGGTTTCCGTGTTCAAGGTTAAAGACGATAGCCAAAGAACTGAATGAAATGGCCGACAAAAGCAGCGCCGATATTGAATGGATCAATCGCCCTAATATTTGGTTAAGGTTAGGGGCTGCGCTGGTTGTTTTAATGGGTGTCTCGTTTATGGTGTATAGTTGGATGCAATTAGATGCCGCTAAAACGAATACATTAAACCAAGTTACGTTTGTACAAATAAGCGAATCTGTATTCAATAACGTGATTTTAGGCGGTGCGGCTATTTTCTTTTTATTTTCGATAGAAAATCGAATTAAACGCTCACGATTAATTAGCTCACTGCATCACTTGCGAGAGATCGCCCATGTAATCGACATGCTTCAACTCACTAAAGACCCATACTATGCATCAGGACAAGGTACATCTACTGAGTCTTCACCTGAGCGCACCATGACCGTTTTTGAATTGCAACGCTATCTTGATTACTGCTCCGAAATGCTTTCATTAGTGGGTAAATTAGCCGCTTTGTATGTTAAGCATTTCCCAGATCCTTCAGTGACCCAAGCGGTAAATGAAGTTGAAGTATTGTGTACCAATTTAAGTCGCAAAATTTGGCAAAAAATTATCATAGCCAACAGCCTTGAACAAAAAGCCCTCGCAGCCGCCGAAGTCGATAATTGCGACACCCCATAAAACATCAAGTGCGGGAGTGTTCATACTCTCCCGTACTGCCCGCAAACCAATCCTACAAATGTAACTCCAAAGAGCAAGACAACAAACCAATCCCCTTGTAGGCGAGCTTTTAAGCTTGCAGAGCCTGCAAACCAATCCCTTGTAGATGAGCATAAATGCTTGTAGAACCTGCAAACCAAGCCTGCAAACCTAACCCAAAAGAGCAAGACTGCAAGATTTTGTTCCCGACAAATCTTAAGTACCTGCATCCATGCAGGCAAAGTCTCGCCTACCAGACGAGCATTTATGCTTGTCGAGCTTGTTTAAAAGCAGGGAAACACTACCCATAGGTCATTTACTTACATGGCCAGCATTCAACAAAACACGCAAAACTTATTGCCACTTACAATCAAACGTTGCAGATATAGCGCTGGAAACGGTATAAATAACCATTAACCAGCAAGGAATAAGGCAAAAACATGGATGATTTATCACCCTCTGATCTCAAAACTATTTTGCACTCAAAACGCGCTAATATCTTTTACCTAGAATACTGTCGCGTAATGCAAAAAGACGGTCGAGTATTGTACTTAACCGAAGCCTTCTCTAATAAAAGGCAAGAGAACCTGTATTACAATATTCCCATTGCCAACACCACAGTGATCTTATTGGGTAATGGCACCTCAATTACCCAAGCTGCCATGCGCATGTTAAGCCAAGCCGGTGTGTTGGTAGGGTTTTGTGGTGGCGGTGGTACCCCCTTATACATGGCGAACAATGTAGAACACGCTATTGAATGGATGACACCCCAAAGTGAATACCGGCCAACAGAATACTTACAAGGCTGGTTAAGTTTTTGGTTTGATGAAGATAAAAGGCTTAACGCAGGTAAACAAATACAAACCGCCCGTATCGAATTTTTACAACGCGTATGGCAAAAAGACAAAGACTTAAAGCAAAATGGCTTTAATGTTAACGACAATACCATACAAAACGCCTTAGCCACCTTTACCCAACGCAACAGTCAAGCCAGCAAAAAAAGTGAATTATTACTGACCGAAGCACAATTGACCAAAGCGCTTTATAAATTTGCAGCCAACAATACTAAGCACGACAATTTTACCCGTCAGCATCAAGGTTCCACTAAAAAACATACCGATAAAGCCAACGACTTTTTAAACCACGGCAACTATTTAGCCTATGGTTTAGCTGCTTGTACCTTGTGGGTACTGGGTATACCACACGGTTTTGCCGTTATGCATGGTAAAACCAGAAGAGGCGCCTTAGTGTTTGATATTGCCGATTTAATAAAAGACGCCCTCGTGCTGCCTTGGGCATTTATCTGTGCGATGGAAAACGCGACAGAACAAGAGTTCAGACAACAAATACTACAAGCCTTTACCGACCACAAAGCGCTCGACTACATGTTTGATACCGTTAAACAAATTGCGTTGGAACAGCATGATGACTAATTACCGCAACATTGTAAGTCGTGGCTTTAGCCAGATGATTAAACAAAAGGAGCCCCAATCATGATGGTGACTTTTGTTTCGCAATGCCAAAAAAACGCACTAAAGAAAACCCGTCGAGTATTAGACGCCTTCGCTAACCGCATTGGCGACAATACATGGCAAACTGTGATCACCGAAGACGGCCTAATTACAGTGAAAAAAATGCTGCGCCAAACCGCCACCAAAAGCACCGCAGTAAGCTGCCACTGGATACGATCGCGCAGTCGCAGTCAGTTATTGTGGGTGGTGGGTAATAGAAGAAAATTTAATAGTGAGGGACATGTGGCGGTGAATTATACCGAAAGTGATATTGAGCCGTTTATGGATAATGAAAAATGGCAGAATTTAACGTTAATGAAAAATGCGGTTGCCATTGCTGCGCTTTTTCATGATTTTGGTAAGGCGAGTATTTTATTTCAGCAAAAATTAAAAGGAGAAGGGAAAAATAAGTATGAACCTGTCAGGCATGAATGGGTGTCGTTAAGAGTTTTTCAGGCATTCGTCGGTGACAAATCTGATGAGCAGTGGTTAATGGCTTTAACGGAAATAGATAAAAATCACCATGATAATATTTATCAAGATGGAATTAGAGGTGGCAGGAATAATCCACTAGTTAACCTGCCTCCGTTTGCTCAGCTAGTTGGCTGGTTAGTACTTAGTCATCATAAACTACCGTTTGTACCTAGCTGGAAGCAAACCTTAACTCAAGAAACTTCACCAGCCGTTCTGCATAAAAATGGTGTCAGTCCACTAAACAGTTGGTTTGCCGAAGAGCTGCAAGTTTTCTGGAATTCTTATAATTTTAAAGACGAAGATAGTAGTAACTTTTTACAAGATAACTGGACATTTCACAGTGAAGGCTTGCCGTATAAAAGCACCAAGTGGCGACTAATAGCAATTAAAGCCGCTGATCTAACACTAAAAACAATTAAGCAAAACACAGCTAAAAATCTTCTGCATGATGAATTGTTTACCAGCCACCTTACACGAATGGCATTAATGCTTGCAGATCATCATTACTCAGCACAAAAAGAGCCTACTCTAGAATGGCAAAGCCCTAATTATCAAGTTTATGCAAATACTGATAGCGATACTGGAGAGCGTAAACAACAGCTTGACGAGCATTTAATTGGTGTGGCCAAACACGCGGTAGATATTGTAAGTGCTTTGCCACAACTGAAAAGTAGTTTGCAAACATTAGAAGACAATGCTTTTTTAAAAAGCACCAAAGTAGATGGCAAATACGCTTGGCAGGTAGCAGCGCAAAAGGTGGCGTTAGACCTAGGTGAATCTACTAAAAAGCAAGGCTTCTTTGGTATCAATATGGCATCGACAGGCAAAGGCAAAACTCTCGCCAATGCCAAAATAATGTATGCGTTGGCCAATAAAGAACAAGATTGTCGATTCACTGTTGCATTAGGATTAAGAACGCTAACGCTGCAAACTGGTAGAGAGTATAGAACTCAGTTAGATTTATCAGCAGAGCAATTAGCCATTGCCGTAGGTGGTTCGGCATCAAAAGCCTTGTTTGAAAACGAACAAAGTAAAAGGGCACCAGAAGATAGTTTTGGAACAGGTAGCGAATCCGCTGAAGAGCATTTAGATCCAGATTTATTTGTGGATTATGATTTGTCAGGCATAGAGCACAGTTTACACGCTTGGACAAAAACCAATCCGCGAATTGAGAAACTACTACAAGCGCCAGTATTGGTTTGCACAATTGATCATTTAATCCCCGCGACAGATGGTACCAAGGGCGGTAAGCAAATCGGTCCAATGTTAAGGTTGCTCACTTCCGATCTTGTCATTGATGAACCTGATGATTTTGGCTTGGAAGATTTACCTGCGTTATGTCGGTTGGTATATTGGGCTGGCATGTTAGGTAGCAGAGTTTTGCTTTCTACAGCAACGATGCCGCCAGATTTAGCTTTTGCAGCGTTTCAAGCATACCAAGCTGGTTGGACAGAATATGCCAAAGTGAATATTACGAATTGGAACCAAACAATTAACTGTGCTTGGTTTGATGAGCGTGAAAAAGGCGGTGCTTATCAAACGCTGATTAAAGACTTTGCTAATTTTAAAGTGCAACATGAGAAATTTGTAGAAACGCGCGTTAAGTATTTAATTTCTGCTACACCGAAACATAAAGCTGACATTCTTGATAACCTCACATCCACAAGCGATATTTATGTCAATTTTGCTCAAACAATTATGCAGGGTGCTCTTGCCTTACATCATAACAACACGGTTGTGGTAGGCAATAATCAGGTTTCTATTGGCTTAGTACGTATGGCCAATATCAATCCAATGGTTGCCGTAGCTAAAGCGTTGTTAACTTTACCAGTACCTGAAAATACGCACATACATTTATGCGTGTACCATAGTCGTTACCCATTAGCTATGCGCTCTTACTTGGAAAACAAGCTAGATAAAATACTTAATCGTAAAAACGACTGGCCACCTAGAGAGCTAGAAAGTCTAATCGAAAAAACGGCTGCTAAAAATCAGATTTTTATTGTTTTGGCCTCACCAGTCGCGGAAGTTGGCCGTGATCACGACTACGATTGGGCAATCATTGAACCTAGTTCTATGCGTTCAATTATTCAGATTGCTGGTCGGGTATTACGACACCGAGACCATGTTCCAGAACATGAGAATATCTTACTGATTAACCAAAATATTAAGCAGCTAAAAGGTAATGAGCGGTGCTTTAATCAGCCGGGTTTTGAGGTAGAAAACTTAAAGCTAAAACTAAATGAACACACGTTACGGAAAGTGCTCGTTGAGCCCCAGTATCAGCCTATTAATGCGTCTGAAAGAGTGATTAAAAGTAAACTGTCGTCATCAGGTAACTTAGTCGCTCTAGAGCACGAAGCGCTAAGTAGAAAAGTTAACGAAAAAAGCCTTACAGCTTTCTGGTGGAAAGAGCAGGCTCACTGGTGTGGAGTGTTGCAAAATTTACAGCCGTTTAGAAAATCGGAAAAAGACGAAGCTGTATATATGCTATACAAAAATAGTGAGTTGGTTTGGCAATGGAAGAATGAATCGGCTTATCCAGCGAAAATGGGGGCGCTATCAGGAGCTGGCATTTCTCTAAAAGAAGAGCAGGGCTTTACCCCAACTGAAGGGATCAGTTTTTGGTTTGATTTAAACCCATTAAATATATACGCAGAGCTAGCCGCTGATTTTGATATTAGCGAAGAAGACGCATCGCTGCGGTTTGGTGAGTTGCGGTTGGTTAGCTACAAAAAAAATGACATAAACGAATACAAATATTTTTCAAATTTAGGAATTTACCAAGAGGTGAAGTGATGGATGATGTAATGAATGAAGACAGGTGGGAAGATATTGTTTCAAGTTTTCTTAGAAGTAAGCACAGTAACGAATTAAAAAGCTACTTGGATAAATTATTTAAAGATCTTAAAAAGTCCTATGAGAAATTAGGTTTTTTCAAAAATGACCAAATAAAATATATTTTTGATGCTAGAAAAAATAAGCCTTTAGATGATCAAAGCCAGTATGATTTTATAGTTGCTCAGCTTCGAGCCCTTAATGAATTTAACGATAAACCTCAGCACGTTGATATTTTAAGCTTGCTGGAGGATGTTTTTATCAATTTTAAAGAGTTAAATGAAAAATATGACGTAAACAGATGGTTGTCTAAATCCTCTGGTGATGCAAAAAATATTTCATTCGGAACGCACGTTCCTAAACTGACTCACTCAGCTATTAAGACAAAACCCATCGTAAGCAAAAACAATAAAAATAAGGCTGGGTTAATCACAACCTCTCGCGTACCTTTTATTAAATATGACTCCGTTGCAAGTAATGCATATAGTCAAATCAGGGAATTTTTCAGTTTAGAACTAAGTGGTGTAAGTCTTTATGAGATTTTTTCAAACGAAGAAAATTCTGTGCTGAGGAGTTTTGCATGTGATGAATGTCAGTTAAAGGAGTGGAACTCTGGATTCTTACAAGCCTTGGAGGTTAAGGATTTGGTGATTGATCCATTGCTGAAGCAAGTGTATTTTCCAATCTCTAAAGCAGAAAATAGTTACCACTTACTTTCACAGGTGGAATCTTCGTCATTATCTATCGAAATATTTTGTTTTATCGAAAAGAAGCGCGAGGAATTGGCAAGCTTGACACTAGGAACAAGGAGTGGCTTTCCTAAGGTTGCACAATTATTTGTTACTTCAGGTAAAAATATTTTGAGTCATGGTAACGTGTCGCAGTTAAATGCGATTAGGAAAGGAGCTAAGTATCTTTTTTCTTGTCAGCCACCGGTTTGGCACTCTCAGCTAAAACCACCGATTTACACTGGTAGTTTTTTCTATGAATTATCAAGAAATTATGAAGTAAAAGAAAATATTCAATATTTGTCAGATTTTTTAACTCGCTTTGAAAATTTGCAGCTTAGCATTAAAGACCCTAAGCGCATGCGCTGGTTAGTTCAATGGGTTGAAAATCTAGTGGATGAAGTGTTGGTATACGTAAAAACTATACAAGCTTTACCTTCTGGTTGGTCTGCTATTGAAGGCGTTAAGTTAAAAACGGCTCACCAAGTGTTGTTAGATTGTTATCGCCAAGACGAACAATTTTTAGAGATGAAAAATAGTAGTGATTGGCAGGCGGTTGTTATTCAAGACTTCGCAAATTGGTTAAATAACAGGTTAACAAAAGTTAATGAGCAATTTACACCACAAGATTCACACACCAAGCTTTGGAGGACGATTTTCAAAGATAACTTTAGCGAAGGTTTTGATATAGAAGGATTAACTCAGGAGGAGATCACAGTATGAGCCAATACATCTTAATTGAAAGAATAAAGGTTCAAAACGCTAATGCAGCTTCGGGTTTCACTTGGGGCTTTCCAGCAATCACCCATTTTTTAGGTTTTAGCCATAACTTAAATAGAAATCTTAAGTCCAATGGCGAATTTAGCTATTTAGCTTTGGAGGGTTGTGTTGTGGTAGCGCATGAACAGCATGTTCATGCATATAAAGACTTTGGTGTTACTCGGTTTACTCAGTATAAAACTTCTCACCAGCGAGAGGTTAAATTTGAAAAAGATGGGACTTTAAAGGGCGCTTCAATTATAGAAGAAGCCAAAATGAATATGACCGTTTCTCTATTGATACCTGTTAGTGGTTATTTAGGTGGCGCGCAAGACGAGCTAATCCAATTTATTAAAAATTCTTGCCAAATACAGCGTTTAGCTGGTGGAACTATTTTGTCTGTAGCAAATGTTGATATTGTTGATTTGGCAAAAGAGGACCACCTTAGAAGTGTTAGAAGAAAGTTATTGCCTGGCTTTGTATTGCAAGATAGAGCTAACTATTTGGAAGAACACTTTTTAAAGCTAAAAGAGCAAAACCCAAAAGTAGGATTGCTGGATGCTTGGTTTGATTTTATTGCATTAAAGCAGGTAGCTAGACCTGAATGTGATTTATTAGATAAGCATTTGGCTAAGCAAGCAGATAAATCAGATTCATTTTATACAATAAACGACATCTGGCTTGAGCATAAAAGCCAACCGTATGATCAAAAAAACATACCCTGTGAACTAGTTAATTACTTTGCTGATCAGCAAGAGAACATTGACCCCAAAGTGTTAACTCAATGGCAAAGTTACTTATTACCAAATGAAAAAACACCAGCTAATTGGGAATACGTTAAAAAGCCACAAACGGGTTATTTGGTGCCCATAATGACAGGTTATAAAGCTATTACCAAAGTTTATCCAGCGGGTGAAATTGATGGTGCTAGAGATGCTGAAACAGACTTATGTTTTGTCGAATCCGTTCATTCTGTTGGTGAATGGCAGAGTGTCCACCGTTTAAAAAGTCACGATCACTGGCAAGCCAGTGTTTGGAATTATGCACCGTATGAACAAGATTGGTATTTGTGCCAGCAAGAACGAGGCACTGATAAACAAATAGCACAAACCGAATCAACAACTGATGAAATTTATTATTAATCTATAAGGGAAATATTTATGGCTATTCAATTACCAAGCATGTTAGCTTTCGAACGTAAACTTGAAACTTCTGACGCACTAATGTTTTCAGGTGTATGGGAAAATATTGCAACTGCTGAAAAATGGCAGGAAATCCCTATTACCAAAAGACAAAATCGCTCTACCCAAAGTGCCGAAGGCACAAGTGATGCTGACAAAATTAAACCCAACCCTGTTTCATCGGATAGTGACGATGCCAACCTTCCGTTAAAACACGACACGCTAAAAGTAAGCTTTAGTATGCGAGTTATTGGCAGTCTTGGAAATCCATTTGGCTGTAACTCTCCCGATTTTAGTAAAGCAATTAAAACCAAAACCGCAGATTTTAAACAGGGCGAGGGTGTTAATGATTTAGCTTATCGCTATGCTTATAACATCGCCAATGGACGTTTTCTATGGCGTAACCGTGTTGGTGCTGAGGAAATAAGCATTGTTGTTAAGGCAGGAGACCATACCTTAAATTTTAGTGCTTATGACTTTTCGTTAACTGAATTTGAAAAAGGCAACGACAATTCGTTTTTGCAGCAGTTAACAGCAATAATTGCAGAGGGTTTAAAAGGCGACGAGAAAAGCTTTGTACTAATTGAAGTTGACGCGTTTGTAAAACTTGGCTATCAGCAACACGTGTTCCCATCACAAGAAATGAATATGGGTGAAAAGGGCAAAGTTTTATTTAAACTTGATGGCTGTGCGGCTATCCATAACGTAAAAATAGGCAACGCTATCCGCACTATTGATACTTGGTATAACCGTTATGCCGAACAAAAACAGCCTATAGCAATTGAACCTTTCGGTGCGGTTACTCAAATTGGTGACGCTTTCCGTAAAAATAAAAAAGAAGGCGATTTGTATTCATTGATGGTTGATTGGGTAAATGATATTGACTTAACTCCTGAACAGCAGATGTTTGTTACTGCAAATTTAATTCGCGGTGGCGTGTTTAGTAAGTCTTCTAAGTAAAAAATCTGGAGTGTCTATGAACTACTATCTCGACATTCAGCTAGCGCTACCAGATGCTGAAGCTAACTTCGGCTTTATCTGGCAAAAACTTTTTCAACAGGTGCATTTTGCACTTGTTGAACATGGTTACGAGTCTGAGCGCAAACTAAAACATGGTGATACTAAAGTTTTACGAAATTCTAAAATAGCGGTGTCATTTCCTGAATATCAAAACCACCCATATCCATTAGGTTCAAAATTACGTTTGTTTGCACAAACCGAGGCTGAATTGCAAAAGTTGGCGATTGATAAATGGCTGAATCGTTTATTGGATTATGTGTCTATAGGGAAAATCCAAACTGTAACTGACGAAACGCAATTTGTTGCTTTTAAACAAAAGCGAATTAAGGGAGTTAAACGTCTAGAATATTCATTAAATAAAAAAGCTAAACATATAGCTGAAAAATTTAATGTGGATTTTGATCAATGCTTAAAGGAGCTGAAAGAAAAATATGTTTTTGAACAGACTAAATTGCCATTTATTCAACTGGAAAGCCAAACCAGCAAACAACGAGGCGACCGTGGACTTTTTCAAATATTTATAGAGAAGGCAGATCAAACAGCAGCTACGAATTTGATGTATGACTGTTATGGTTTGGTTCTTAATTAAATCAATTTTACGTATGTTTTGATCATAGTGATAACTTGAAGAACCAAATTAAAACTTAATTTGGTTCTTTTTTTGGTTGAGCCATAATAGCGAATACCTTGATGTAGGAGCTAATAACATGTCTTTATCTGCACACATAAAACCCATAAGTTATTTAAAAGCTAATGCTGCAAAAATTGCAGAAGAATTAAAGCAAGAGGGCGAGGCTTACATTATTACCCAAAATGGCGAAGCGGCTATGGTTGTTCAGTCTGTTGCCGAGTATGAAAAAACACAAGAAACGTTAGCCTTGCTAAAAATGGTGGCACAAAGTGAGCGTAGCGTTGAGCAAGAAAAAACGCATGACGCAAAAACAGCGCTTAAAAGTATTCGTGCTCGATTAAATTGCCATGAGTAAGTAAAGGCGGTTTGATGAAAACCTATTCTGTACATTTTTCAGACGATGCCTTTAAAGATCTTGAAACTATATACCAACATTATTTATTAACTGCGGATAACACCATTGCTAACCAGTTATTGGATCAACTTGAACAAGCGATTAATTCGTTAAACCTTGACCCCAAGCGAACAAAATTTAATGCCGATTTGTTGCGGGCTGGAATTCAGTTACATGAACTTTTAAGCCAGCATTTTCGAATAATCTACCGAGTTAATGAAACGCAATACAAAGTGTTTATTCTTGTCATTTTGCATCCAAAACAAAGTATCAGTAAAGCATTGTTTCAACGCACGTTACATTAATAGAAAGACCAAAAAAATAGCTCTTTAAAAATTACTTATAAATTCAATAGCTTATTACATAGTTAAAAATTTGGGTAAAAATAGCCAAAATTGATTAACCCTATGTTGTAACTTATTTTTTTGCTAAATTTGCATTGTTCACTGCCGCACAGGCAGCTTAGAAATGTCGCAGCAAAATCCCCAATTTTGTCTTGAAGTTCACTGCCGCACAGGCAGCTTAGAAAATGATTTAACGAGTGATTGCTTTTTAACACCTGTTCACTGCCGCACAGGCAGCTTAGAAATTAACTCGCTAACGCGACAACATTGTCGCCGTGTTCACTGCCGCACAGGCAGCTTAGAAAAAGGCGAGCGTTATGCTGTGACGGGCTTTTTAGTTCACTGCCGCACAGGCAGCTTAGAAAACTGGCGCGGCCTTTGAGCGCCATGCTTTTGCGTTCACTGCCGCACAGGCAGCTTAGAAAATAATGGCGATGTAATGACAAATATTCTAAAAGTTCACTGCCGCACAGGCAGCTTAGAAATGAATGCAATTGTAAATTGCTAGAGGGGCTATGTTCACTGCCGCACAGGCAGCTTAGAAAATTGCTAATGCGACTCCCGTCGTGATTAAGGCGTTCACTGCCGCACAGGCAGCTTAGAAACGCCAACTCTGGCAGTACAGCCGATACCTCTGGTTCACTGCCGCACAGGCAGCTTAGATACCCATTTGAAAAAGCAGATACTGTTTCTTCTAATAATTTGGAATTTGACTGTTATGGCTTGATTATTTGTTCGATACTATTTAGTAAATAGTTGTATGACGTAGGTCATACAACTATAATTTGTTTAAAAGTTAAACATAGTGGTTTTTAACATGGCAAGAATTAATGCAAGGTTAGATGACGAATACATGGCTAAGTTGGAAAGGTTAAAAAGCCAAATGCACACATCGACTACAGAAGTTTTAAAATTGGCAATTGACGATTTATATGAAACGCAACTCAATCAGAAACAAGCAAAATTACAAGCATTGCTTAATAGTGACTTTGTTGGGTGTGGTGAAGCCGAGGCTGACTTGTCGAGTCATTATAAATCTTACTTAAATTCAGACCTTTCCAAAAAACATGATAATCGCTGATAGCAGTTATTGGCTGGCTTTGGCCAACACCAGAGATCAGTACCATCAAATCGTGCTAGCCAAAACCGTATCGTTGAACGATACCTTAATTACCACTTGGCCAGTGTTAACTGAAACATGCCATTTATTACTTTCACGAATGGGTGTTCATGCGCAAGTTAAATTTATTCAGCAAGTAGAGCAATTTGCCGATTTATTTGTGCTAGAGCCGAAACATTTAATACGATGCTCTCAGTTGATGGAACAATATCAAAACTTACCTATGGATTTAACCGATGCCTCTTTGGTGGTATTAGCGGAAAATTTAGGGGAGGGGAAAATATTGTCGACAGACAGACGAGACTTCAACGCATATAGGTGGAATAACCAGCATCCATTTCAAAATGTGTTGTTTGACTAACAGGTTAAAAAGCACTCAAACTCCGCACGATAAAAAATGAAAGTAAAACAGGAATTATGAGAACAGTGTAAGTACTAATGATCACAATCGTTTTAAGTCTAATTGTATAACCGATACAGCAAAGTTTAAAAATAGGTAATTACTCAGTGTAATGAAATTTATAAGTGATCGATCGTTAAATATCTTTGAATAAGGTACTTACACTACTGACTTTTGTGGAAAATAACCGTTTTAAAGTATCAAGTTCTTGTGGGTGAGCATTTACGCTTGCAGAGCCTGCAAACTTTCTGTCAAAACGAGTAATACTACAAGATTGCGTTTCAGACAAATTTTAAGTAGCAGCTATCTATGCAGGCACCAAAAGTAGGGGATCAGAAGCCAAGTCTCTCCTACAAAAGGCGTATTATATTGTTTCTTATATGGTTGGAAACTCGCTGTTTGCAATGCTATATAGTTACAAAAATAGTAACTACTCGGCGTGTTTATAAATAGAATTGAATTTCTTCCGCTGGTATAAAAAATTACTGTCATACCTGAGTATTCAGGTATCCAGCGCCTTTATTAAAGTAAACGGAGCTCACGTTTACTAAACAAAGTCACTAGAGTACCGCATTCGCGGCAAAGACGAGGTAATTAGCAATACTAAGGCGCGTAAAACAAATTACGCTGAGTAGATACCAAAAATAGTAGCTAAACCATTAAATACTAAAATAACCCAAGTTTTTTGCTCTTTAATAAATTGATTAAAATCAAATGGTTATGTTCTAGCTGAAAATTTAGGTAAAAAAGCCTAAATGTGACTAATGCGTTGACGCTATTCGTTTTTTTGTTAAATTCGCCCTGTTCACTGCCGTACAGGCAGCTTAGAAAGTCTGTTTGGGTATGAGTGTTTATCAGTCCATGTTCACTGCCGTACAGGCAGCTTAGAAATATGCTGAATTCAGCACACTTGAACCCAATAAGTTCACTGCCGTACAGGCAGCTTAGAAATGCAAAGTGCTTTTGATGCCGGTAGCGAAACCGTTCACTGCCGTACAGGCAGCTTAGAAACAATGTTAAATCACTGGGTGACGAATGGATTCGTTCACTGCCGTACAGGCAGCTTAGAAAGCCCTAGCGGCAACAACCCTAGCCATACTCACGTTCACTGCCGTACAGGCAGCTTAGAAAGTTTATCGTCAAAACGCATTCGCTTGAGGAATGTTCACTGCCGTACAGGCAGCTTAGAAATCATGGATAGATTAGCGCGGGTTTTGTTGAAAGTTCACTGCCGTACAGGCAGCTTAGAAACAAATGGCACCACTGGCGTGGTCGGTACATACGTTCACTGCCGTACAGGCAGCTTAGGTGACGAGGAACCGAAACGAAGTTTCGCAGTCCGAGGAAGTGAGGTCATGGATGACCGATGTAATATAGCTTCATGGATGAATCCCATAAAAGAACAGTGTTGAGTAAAATAGGGCATGTTTACCGTAAATGGATTGTCGAGATAAATCTCGACCTGTAAGTAAGTTCACTGCCGCACAGGCAGCTTAGAAACTCAGCCGTTGTTATAATCAATTTATTGTTGAGTTCACTGCCGCACAGGCAGCTTAGAAAAGTAAGTGTGTGCGAGTCATCGAAAAGCGAGAGTTCACTGCCGCACAGGTAGCTTAGAAACTATACTTAAGGCTAAGCGCGGATTTTGGAGAGTTCACTGCCGCACAGGCAGCTTAGAAAAGGAGTATCCCCAAGAAATACGGTAGTTTCTAGTTCACTGCCGTACAGGCAGCTTAGAAATTAATATCACCCGCCAACGCACTACCTAAAAAGTTCACTGCCGCACAGGCAGCTTAGAAAATCTCAACAATCGCTCCCGCTGTATCACCCACGTTCACTGCCGCACAGGCAGCTTAGAAATTTTTGGCGTTTTGCTCTGATTTGGCTGGTTGGTTCACTGCCGCACAGGCAGAAAATTGTTCCCGACATTTTCTGCATTCTCTAACATCCATGTTGATCGCAGCTTAGGTAACGAGGAACCGAAACGAAGTTTAGGTCGTTCTATGTCATCCTTGTCATCACGACATTGGTATGTCCATATACTGCACTGTCCGAGGAAGTGAGGTCATGGCAAGTTGCGTGTTCCCGACGCAACTTAAGTACTGGCATCCATGCCAGCAAAGACCGATGTAATATAGCTTCATGGATGAATCCCATAAAAGAACAGTATTGAGAAAAATAGGGCATGTTTACCTTAGATGGATTGTCGAGATAAATCTCGACCTACACTGTAAGTAAGTTCACTGCCGCACAGGCAGAACATTGTTGCCGATATTTACGATAGTTAATGCAAGCATGGAATAGGGCTGTCAAACTTACAAGGTTTCTGGCATTTTTTGTGTTGCGGCTTGTTGTTTTTGCGTTTCTTTTATCAACTTTTTAGTGGCTAAATGGCGCCATAGTTTTTCTAAAGGTCCAGCGCTATAGTGTTGTAAATACCAGTTAGCAACCAAGATTTGTACAGCTGTGTATAGGCTGCAAACCAGCATAAATTCAACCTGGCCAAAGGTTTTATTCCACTCTGGCATTAGCCACCTAAACAATATCACCATGGTGATGGATTGCAGTATGTATAAACTAAACGCGAGTCGGCCAACGGATTTTAGTGGTGATAAAAAGGCGAGTAATTTTGAGTGCGGTGATTGTATAGCTAGCCAATGCCAAATGAGTAATGCCATGCAAAGCCCAGAAACACTGCCTAATACGTAGGCAGAAATTTGTTGGCTGCTGGGTACAAGCAGTAAAATGAGTATGTCTATGCTCGACATACCAAGGGTAATAACCAGCAATTGTTTTACTCTTATCTTGTCAAAGCCTTTGCTTAGTAACCCTTGCTTATATAAACCGGCGGCAATCAGCATAATACCGGCAATGTAGCACAAGCTGAGTAGGGGAAAGGTTATAAAATAGATCAGTGCTAGTGTGACTTGTTCAATGAATTGGTTGAGATAGCCACTGGTCCACAATGCGTAGTTGTCTAAAAATTGAGGTGATTGGCGGCTGTAGCTTTGTGTGAATTCGGCGTTTAATAGTACGTCGGCAGCCATTATGAATAAGCTAATCGCGAATAATTGAATGCCCAATTTTATTACTTGCTCGGCGGGACGATTTAAGCGTTTGATAACAAACCAGCCGCCTAGAGCGTAAAACATAAGAATGTCGCCTGGCCAAATGAATGTGCAATGGATAAAGCCGAATAGTAGTAACCAGTTTAGGCGTGATTTTAAAATCGCTTGCACTTGTTTTTCTGTTAAGCCTTGTTTAATTAGTCGGCTGTATTGCAGGTACAAGCCCACGCCAAATAGCAAACAAAAAAGACTTCTGAATCGGCCATCCATTAGCAACGCTTTAAATGCAATGATGATCTGGTCGCTAGTTAAAACAGGATCAAAGTGAACATATCCTAATTCAAATATCCCCATTGCCGTGATATTCATAAATAAAATACCTAAGACTGCAATGCCTCGCAGTATATCGAGATGGGCTATGCGAGCTGGGTGAGTAACGTCCATGTGATTGTCCTTGTGCAATGATAAAAACCGCATATTAACCATTAAATAAGATTGATTAAACGTAAATGTGCTAAAGCGACGGATTGGGTCGATTGTTAAGTGTATTGAATGAAGTTCATTATGAGCCTGTACTTGCACTATTTTTTAGCAATATATTTAACTAATAGTCACTCATCTGATCACGCATTATATTGGTGAATAAGTGATTTTTCCCTGTCTTGTTGCATTTAACCCCTTGTTTTATCGCAATATGTGTCAAAAATGAATATTTTATAAATATGTTAATAAAATGTTTGTTTTTGTTGGTTTTTTTTATCTATACTCGAACCACAACAAATGAAATGGCGTTTGTTGGTTCGAGATAACTTTCAATAAAATTGTACTGCCAATACAAAAAGAAGGAATGTTAGATGGATAGAAAAATGACTGTAGAACAAGTGTTAGATATTATTGTTGTTAATCGCCCTTGCGTGGAAATTCAGCAAGATATGATCGATGAAATTAAACGCCTGTTAGATCAAGGAATAACAGAGGAACAAGCCTGTAACATTGTATTGGGTAAAGATTTTCAAAATTTATATTTGCATTAATTGTGTAATTATTTAACCCGTTAAGTAGCGGGTGGCTGGGTTTGTTTTGCAGGTTCGCAAGCATAAATGCTTGCCTACGGGGGCTGGGTTTGCAGGCTTTGCAAGCATAAATGCTCGCCTACGAGAGGGCTTGTAAGCGTAAAATGGCTGAGCAAGGTCGACAGGTTAGTCGACCTTGGCAAAATAGTAATTTAACCCGCTTGTTGATAAGGGAAGTTGTTCGCCCATTCTAGTGCCGCGGTGTAGTGCTCGTGCACATCGTCCATTTCAATATCTAATTCATCTTCGACTAGATCTAGCATATCGTCCCATTGCCCTTGCTCATAATATTCAACTAAACGAACGTACTCGGCTAGGCGGCCTTCACGTTTGACTAAGGCTATTTTTATCTCATGCAAAATGGGTAATTTTCGCATAATGTCGATCAATTGCTGGTCGAGGATGGCGTCTACCAACGAAAATAAGCCTGTTAAAAATGCTTTAGGTGGGTTGACTTGGTCGCCCATTAATTCACTTATACCTTGACAAAAACGGGCTCTAACAATGCTTAATGCCAGTAATTGCTGGGGTTTATCTTGGCTTAAATTTGCCATCGCCACTAGGGCAATAAATTTTTTAACCTCATTTTGCCCGAGATAATTTAATGCATGGCGAATAGAGCCAACCGGTTGAGTGTTGCTAAACACTGGGCTGTTAACAAAGCGCAGTAGCTTGTACGACAAAGAAACATCGTGTTGCATTATTTCATTTATGCGCGCTAGATTTAATTCGGCTTTGGAGGACTCTGCAATTAGGTCAACTAAATTGGCTTTAGAAGACGGTAGTGATTTGGTTTGAATGACTTCGGGTTTGGCGAAGTAATACCCCTGAAAAAACTTAAAGCCTAAAGATTTTAACGCCTCAAATTGTTCGTAAGATTCGACCCGAGTAGCAATGTAGCTAAATAATCTATTTTGCAGTTGTGGCATCAGTGCCGGTAGTTGCTTAATCGGGGTTTCAGCAATATTAATTTTGACTAAACGTACTACGTCTAATAAAGGTTCGGCGGCTTCTTGAAAACTGTAGTCATCTAACGCAATGATAAACCCTTGTTCTTGCAGTGAACGTAAAGACTCTCTGAGCTCGTAAGTGACCGGTAAATTGGCTGACACTTCGATCACCACCTGATGGGAAGGCAGCCAAGATGGGAAATTGTCGCCTAGCGAGTCTTGGTTAAAATTAATATGGGCAATTTTACCGTTAGTGAAGGCTTCGAAATCCTGTTCTAAACCACTTTGTTCAACTAATCGGTGCGTGGCCTGCTGCGCATTGGCAACAGGAAAAGTATTGTTGTAACCACTGCGAAATAAAAGCTCGTAAGCTCTTACTTGATGGTCGCCGTCTAGTATGGGTTGTCGCGCAATATATCCGTACATAGTTAAAATGTGATACTTTTTGTTATTTCTTTAAAGTGATTGTCGTTTTGCAACACAACGACTGAGTTGTCGTTATTGCTATGTGCCATAGGGCTTGAACTGAGTACCAGTCTAGCGCAGTTTGCTTGGCAAATCAGGCTGTGGGTCACAAATTCGACCAGTTGTTGTAATTCTATTTTTTCAACTTGTTCTGCTATGGCTTGTTTACGATTAAATTCGTGATCTTTAAGGCCTATTGCCAACCAAAATCGCTGGGCTGTAATGCGCAGGCTAGAATCTTTTTCTAGCAATTGCTGCGATAAATTGGTTTTTAAACTAGCAAAATGTTGCGTTTCCATACTATTTAATTGTTCGGGCAATGTCGCAAAAAAATCGTCTATTGCCTGACAAATTGCTTGTGGTTCGGTTGTGTTCGATTGCACATAGGCAATAAATCCAGGTTGTTGGTTGATGGGCATATAGCCTGTTCCTAACATGTAACCCAGTTGCTTTTCTGTGCGTAGTTGATGAAAAAACGCCGGAGAAATAATGTGATTAGCCAGTGTCAGCAATGCCGCTGAAAAATTGCTGGCATCGGCTGCTTGGTAATAAAGTATTAGGCTATGGTCTGGATGATCATCCTCACATGTGAGTTCACATTGTTGTTGTGGCAATAAGTGGACATTGCGCGGCACTTCAGCTATTGCGTGCTTGTTAGCTAAAATGAAGTCATTCAGCAAAGCATGTATTTTATGAGCGCTGCTCATTTGCACATCACCGTATATAAAGGCTTCACAGTGAACAGAGTCAAACAGGGTTTGAGCAAAGTGACTAAAGTCTTGTTGTGTTATTGGGTCAATGGCTTGCGCCATGTCGACCGACATATATTGGTTGTTTTGCAGTAGGGCATTTAATCGGCTGAACAGTTTAGATACGGGTTTTCCTTTATTGCTATTACGCCAGCTTTGTTGCAACTGCCGTTTGACCTCGTTAAAGCGTTTAACTGAAAATGAGTTGATTTGTAGGGCCGATAATATATCGCCCAGCAATGCTTGTTGTTTGTCGGCAAAACCCGATATGTGTAGCGTAAGCCCAGCTTGATGTGGATAGATGTGATAGCTCATGCCAGCCGCCGCAGCGTGATATAAATCGGTATCGATTTTATCTAACAATACTTCAATGTATAAGCGGGTCATCGCGACATTGTAAATACTGCCTTGGGCTTGTTGCATATCTAGCGATACGTAAATATGGCTTTTCGGGGTAGCAAAGCGCTCATCCTGTTTGTACCATAGCTTTAAGCCGGTTTCGTCAACTAGCTTTATTGGGTTGATGCTGGCAAAGTCGTGTTCAACCTCTAGCGGCTCTGTGCGTTCAGGAACGTAGGGGTTAGGTGAGGGCATTTGGAAGTTACAATCTGGCAATTGTTGGTAATCGGCTTGTTGCCAAACTTCGACTAGTTCACTGTCAAAGGCCCTGTGTTGATAGGGGGCGTTGTACCATTGACTAATTTGGGCCTGCTCAAGGGTTTGATCAGACAATTGAATCAGTCGCATATTGGTTGGCGTGAGCTTTTGCCAATGCTCGGTAAGCCAATCGGTATCTAGCCCTTGCATTAAATAATCGCTAACCAATAAGTCTTCAATAGCGACGTAATGCATTTTTTGCGCTATTGCGCTTACAGCATCTAATAGCTTAGTTTGTTCTTGATAATTAAAAGCAAGTGCCGCCAATTGCTGTTTTTCATGGTAAATATAGTTAGCTACGGGTTGGCTTTGAGCAAACTTAATATAAGCAAACACAACATAGCAGATCTGTTCAATATTATGTTTACCCAATTGGGTTAACTGAATGCTGATATTAAAATCTTTAAAGTTAGAAGCATCGACACCACTACCTGCCGATAACCCATTGACAAGACCTTGTTCTCGTAAATAGGCAAATAAACTGCCTTTGTCCTCTCGACCTAAAATGTATCCAAGATAGGAGATACTTTTGTCTCGGTATCTATGTTGGATGGGTTCGAAGGCAAAGGATAAAATAATTTGGTTTGCTTCGCGTAACGTTTGTACCTGAATACCACATTGCTGATGTTCAGCTTGGTAGATAGGTGAACTTATAGGTGGTTTGGTTTCGCCACTGGTTTTGATCTTGTCAAAATAGCGTTGCGCTAATTCGGCTAACTCATCCAGCGATTGCTTACCCGCGAGCACGAGTTTCATGCGGTTAGCGAGGTAATTTTTATCGAAAAATTGTTGTAGCTGTTGGCGTAAGCTGATTTCTGGCCGGTCAACTAAAGTTTGTAAATTACCCACTGAAAACCGGCTGAATGGATGCTCGGGGTTACTGGTTTCTTTATGAACTTCGTATAATCGCCGTAAATCGTCTTTTCGTTTTAGTTCAAATTCTGATTCGATCGCGTTGCGTTCTTTATTGATATATTCGGGGTTGAATAACGGACAGATAAAAAATTGACTAAAGCGTTCAAGCGCACCGGCAAAAGCATCGCTGTTAATGTCTAGGTAAAAGTTTGTGTGTTCACTGCCTGTCCACGCATTGTGATGGCCACCGTGTTGGCTAATATAGTTTTGGTAAGCATCTGCTTCTGGAAAGGACTCTGTGCCTAAAAATAGCATGTGCTCAATAAAGTGAGCTAAACCCAAACAGTTTTTGGGGTCATCAAAATGGCCGGCATTTACCACCATGGAAGCAGCTGATTTATGACTTTGCTTGTCATGGATCAGAACCACATCCAGGTGGTTTTGCAGTCGAATATGACGGTATTGACGCGTGTCATTTGGACTTTTTGTGATCAAGGTGGTTGTTCCTTTTTGGTTTATTAATTGTAAAGATAACACAGCTTTAAATTAATGCTTACATCCTTAATGCCTACCTCGTTAAGCTTGTCTCGTTTTTAAGTTGAATATGGGTCATATTGTAAACTAATTTATTTTATTGGCTTTGTATCTGAGGGGATATGAAAATAACCTGTAGCCCTTGTGTATACTGTGTGTTGCTTTTCGCGATATCTGTTTATTATTTGCGATTTTAACTAGGAATTTTGTTCAACCTGCTTTATGTTTAATCAACATTGATTTGGGTTAAACAACAATAGTATGCAGTTAGTTATTGTTCGACATGGTGAAGCCGAACCATTTTGCCAAGATGATTCTAGTCGCCAGCTTACCGTTCGTGGCATTCACGAAGCCAGTTGCACTGGCAAGTGGTTAAACACCTTTGGCGCTAATTTTGATGTTGCCTTGGTCAGCCCATTTATCCGTGCGCAGCAAACTTGGCAGCAAATGCAATCCTCTAATATTACGGCGAAACAGGTGCATACCTTAGCAGATATCACCCCAGAGTCTGATCCAGAGCTGGCCGAATCGGTTATTCGCGCTTATGCTGATGGTGCTGAAAAAGTGCTGGTGGTTTCTCACTTACCCTTGGTGAGTTATTTAGTTGAGCGTTTTACTCAATCATTTGGCCCCATTTTCGCGACGGGTGCTGGAGCCGTTATTATCCTGCAAGATTGGCAAGGTGTTGGTGAAATGTCTGATTTTAAAGCGCCATTTGAAATGGCATGTTAACCACCAGCTATTAAACCAATAGCGGTGGTTGGTCTGTTTTAGTCTTCACCTTCTTCAAACGCTAAAATATCCCCTGGTTGGCAATCTAATACCTGACAAATTTTGTTTAGTGTTTCAAAGCGGATCGCTTTAGCACGGCCACTTTTTAAAACGGACAAGTTTTGCGGTGTAATATCAATTAATTTTGCTAACTCGTTGGAACGCATTTTTCGTTTGGCCAACATGACATCTAAATTGACTATGATTGGCATAGTTAACCTCTAACTCTTATACCGTAAGTTTGTTGTCTTCATGTAACGTGGTACCTATTTCTAGTATCCAAACAAACATCCAAAGCAACCCGAGTATGACTAAATGCGTTGGTAAGCTAATTCTTATATTTAGGTCATTAAGTAATACGGTACTGGCAAGCAAACTGGTGATATAGCTCACTACTAAAAAGCTTAAATAAAGCTGAGCTATTTTTCTGGCAAGTTTCACAGCGGCTTGGCAAAACACTTGTTGTTGGTTAAACAGCCTTAACAAACTGATACAACTCCATGCTCCTGGCAAAATAAACGCAGCTACAAAGCACAATACTGAGAATATCGCTATTTTATCAGCCCATGTGGCTAAGCCGGCTTGCAAGTCGTCATGACTAAAATTGATATTAAGCTCACCTAGGTGTTTGTCGGTCAGTAAACTAAATTCACTGCTATTGACTGTGGGGCTAGTGAATAAGCTGATACTTAAACCGACTAAGATAACCACCACACTCACTAGTACCATGTACATAATAGGGATCAATAACCGACTGACTTTTTCAATCTTTGCGTATTCTACTTTACCTATAGGTTCCATTAAGTGATCTCTAGTTTTGATTTATGTTGTGTTTACTATAATTATCTTTTTATTTTAGTCAATAATAATTTATCGTTTTTCGATAATTAATTGTCGTTAAAGATTTTTAAAGCGCTGAAACGATATGTTTAATTTGTTGTAATTATTCAGCGTAATGAAACTGATAAGCCATAGGCCATTTCATATCTTCACAGATGGTCCTTTTGTGGGCGAGCATTTATGCTTGCAGAGCCTGCAAACCTTTCAGTCCGAAAGAGTAATACTACAGATTTTACTAAATAATCATCGAAGGTGGTTAAAGCGGACAAGCACATATAGGACAAAACAATTGTATTTTTGCGCTATATTTTTTAGTAAATGACAATCAAACGATATTTTCTGACAAGCATTCATCACAGCTTTGGCTAAACTTAACTATAATGCTACTTGTTGTTGAAATATAAAAAACATTAACTATAGGTGAATCTTATGCGCTTGGGTGTTATAACAAAGTTGCGTAGTTATTTATGCGTGTTGCTGATTTCCAGCTTCTCTATTGTCTGTGGTCAGGCTATTGCAAAAGACATATCTGACTTTAATTTTGATTGGCGTTTTCAGTTGTATGAGAATATTTATGACACCAAGCAGCAAGCTGCGTATCAGCATAATTATGACGATTCAAATTGGTCTGTTGTGCAAGTACCACATGATTGGGCAGTACCATTACCTTATACCGATGAAAAAGGCGCGGCGAGTTCTGGTTTTAAAGCTGGCGGTGTAGGCTGGTATCGTAAGTCGTTTGTATTGGGTAAAGAAAACCAAAATAAGGTTGTGTGGTTAGAGTTTGACGGTATTTACAATAATTCAGATGTTTGGATTAACGGTCATCATGTGGCTGAAAGACCTTACGGTTATTCGAGTTTTTCGGCAGAGTTAACTCCATATTTGTTATTTGACGGCCAACCTAATGTAGTGTCTGTTCGCGTTAATCGTACGAGTTATGCCGATTCTCGTTGGTATACAGGCTCGGGTATTTATCGAAATGTGCGCTTAGTTAAAGCAGATAAAATTTATATTCCGCAGTGGGGTATTCAAGTTTCAACACCCAATATTTACGATGACTTGGCTAAGGTTAAAGTTCAAACAACAATTAACGCACAAGCGCATCAAGGACAGGAAGCTAAGTTACACATTGAAATTTTTGATGAACAAAATCAACGAGTCGCACAACAAACAGCTTATGTTGATTTAGCGCATCAAACCAATGTTGTTACTGAAGTTGAAGTGCGTGATCCGCAGTTATGGGCGCTTGAATCACCGACTTTGTACCACGCTAAAGTGTCGATTTACAAAAATGATGGATTCTTTTCGTCGTATAAATTAATCGGTGACGACAAAACAAGATTCGGTATTCGCACAATTAAGTTCGATGCGAACAAAGGCTTTTTGCTAAATGGTAAGCAAACTAAAATTAAAGGTGTTAACTTACATCATGATGCGGGCGCTGTTGGTGTGGCAGTGACTAAAGAGATGTGGCGCTATCGTTTAAATAAATTAAAAAGCGTGGGGGTTAATGCCATTCGTATGTCGCACAATCCACATTCTCCTGAACTAATGGAGCTGTGTGACGAAATGGGCTTTTTAGTGAATGCTGAAATTTTTGACGACTGGGACAGAACCAAGAAAAAGAGCAAAATTCGTTTAGGAGATAATGCGGTTTCTGGCGATGCGGGTCGCTCATACGATGAGTATTTTAAGCAATGGGCCGAGCGTGACGCTAAAGATGCTGTACGTCGTGATTTTAACCATCCGTCAGTGATTATGTGGAGTATAGGTAATGAAATTGAGTGGACTTATCCATACTATCCTAAGTCAGCTACGCATGCCGAAGATGGTACTGATTATTATACTGAAGCACCAGATTACACGCCTGAGCGAATTCGCAAAAACTTAAAGAAACACAACCCAGATAGCATAGATAACTTACCTATCGTTTCTAATATGCTGCGTGGCTTTGTTAAAGAAATTGATACAACCCGCCCAGTCACTGCAGGTTTAGTGCAACCCTCGGTTGGATTCACCTCGGGTTACACTGATACATTAGATGTTGTTGGCTTTAATTATCGCGCGCCTGAATATGAAGTAGCCCATAAGACTAACCCAGATGCCATTATTTACGGCTCTGAAAACTGGGGTGCATGGCGCGAATGGCGCGATGTAAAAGACAAAGACTATGTGGCAGGTATCTTTATTTGGACAGGTTTTGCTTATAAAGGTGAATCGGGTCCGTTACCTAAGATGGGGTTAGAGATTTCGTTGTTTGACTTCTTAGGCAATAAAACCCCACGAGGTCATTTCTTTGAAACCATCTGGCGTAGCGAGCCTAAAATTTATTTAGGTACGACGGCCGCAAGCCAATCAGAGTTTAGTTATTCAGAAACTGACGGTTGGACATTTACAGCGCGTAAGTATCCTAAAGGTGTGTGGGCGCCGATCCGTAATTGGGAATGGTACGATATTGAAGAAAAATGGAAGTACGCTGATGGCGAGTCAATTGTTGTTCAAAGCTATACCAATACTGAAGAAGCCGAACTGTTTTTAAATGGCCAATCGCTAGGTCGAAAGTCATTAAAGGCGTTTGATGAAGATCGTGTGATCAAGTGGCTAGTGCCTTATCAAGCCGGTGAGCTTAAGGTGGTAGGTTACAATCAAGGTAAAGCGGTAACTGAAGATATGATTAATACGCATGGTCAATTGGCGTCAATCGATTTAGTCGCAGACAAACCTGAAATGCAGGCTGATAGCTACGATGCAATTCAATTACATGTAACTTTGTTGGATGCAAAAGGCAATCGACTATTTGATGATGAGCAAAAGGTTGAGTTTGAGGTAACAGGTTCTTTTGGTCAGACATTTGTTGATAATGGTTCTGAGTTCAATGTGGGTGATGTACTTGCCGATTCAGTGACAAGCCATAAAGGTCGTGCGGGAATATTGATCCAAAGTAGCACGCAAGCGGGTGATATTCGTGTTGTGGCTAAGGTTGGAACGGTGAAATCTCAACCTTTAATTCTTAAAGTTAAATAGTTTGTTAATTACAGAGATATAGTCTTCTCGCTTAGGTCTTATGGTTCATTGTCAGCGCTAACTCTCGACTTTGGCTCCTGCGTCGTTCTAACACCTAAATCCATTTAGGCGGCCCCAATCACATAGTAGAGCATATGCTCATGGGGTCTCGAAGCTTGACGGCTTTGCCTATATGGATGTAGGTACTTAGGTTTCGTCTGGAACTAGAAACCTGCCCCTAAAACCCGATCGCTTTGACTATAGCATCAGTTGTTACCAGTAGTATTCAAGCATAAAAAAGCCCGCTTCAAGCGGGCTTTTTAGTTAATTTTTATCAACCATACGAATTAGCGTAATGGCTTTATCTGCCTTGAAGCTTTTCTTCAATGCAGTCAAATAGTTTTCCTGTAATATCAACATCATATGCCTTGCTGATCTCTTGAACACAGGTGGGGCTGGTGACATTAATTTCAGTTAATTTATCGCCTATCACATCTAAACCAACAAAGATTAAGCCTTTTTCCTTCAATGTTGGGCCCACTTGCTCCGCGATCCAGCGGTCTGAATCAGACAATGGGCGAGCTTCACCTCTGCCGCCAGCCGCTAAATTACCTCGGGTTTCACCTTTCGCTGGAATACGCGCTAGGCAATAATCTATGGGCTCGCCGTTGATCATTAATATTCGTTTATCGCCATCTTTGATTTCAGGGATGAAAGTTTGCGCCATTGCGTAGCGTGTACCATGCTCGGTTAACGTTTCTAAAATGACACCGACGTTTGCATCGTCTGGTTTTAACCTAAAAATAGAAGCGCCGCCCATGCCATCCAGCGGTTTTAAAATGACATCTTGATGTTGATTGTAAAATTCACGAATACGTTTAGCATCACGGGATACCAAGGTGGTTGGACAACACTCAGGAAACCATGCGGTATAAAGCTTTTCGTTAGCATCACGTAAGCTTTGCGGTTTGTTGACGATCAATGTTCCTTCGCGCTCTGCCTGCTCAAGCATGTAGGTGGCGTAAATATATTCGGTATCAAAAGGCGGATCTTTACGCATCAAAATTACGTCTAGCTCGGCTAGCGGCCAGTCATATTGCTCACCAAATGTGTACCAATTATCTGGATTGTTGTTAACGGTTAAAGCGGTGACGTTACCGTATGCGCGGCCTGTTTCTATGTAGAGATCCTGCATTTCTAGGTAATAAATCTCATAGCCGCGTTGTTGGGCTTCAAGCAACATGGCGAAGCTGGTGTCTTTTTTGATATTGATGTCGGATATGGGATCCATTACGATGCCAAGCTTAATTGCCATGATAGCTCCTGTAATTTTCAACCTGAATGGGTTGCGAAAGATAGTCTTCCCGCTCTGATTTTATGGTTCATTGTCAGCGCTTACTCTCGACTTTGGCTCCTGCGTCGTTCTAACACCTAAATCCATTTAGGCGGCCCCAATCACATAATAAAGCATATGCTCATGGGGTCTCGAAGCTTGACGGCTTCCCCTAAAACCCGATCGCTTTGACTAAAAATGGGTTGTTTAGGCAAATGGGGCTGAAATTTGAAACCTCAACCCCGAATATTTAATAAGTGTTTATAATCACGAAAAAAAGAAATTAAAACCTGCATCCAGTTGCATGAGTTTCTCTTGCTCTAAGTCGGCTTCAAGAAGCTTTTCTTGGGCCAAAAAGCCCTCAGGAAATTGAATGGTGATGGATTCATCTTCCACGGTTACACTAAAATCAGGCACTAAATTATCGCGACGGCGTAAATTAATGACTAGGGCGATACGCAATATTCGTATTGCACGAACCACTTTAGATACTTTATACAAGGTAAAGCTAGGTAGCTCTTCTAATCGCAGCTTTTTACGCTGAAATCGTAATAAACTGGCAATCAATAGCTGTTCTTCTTGAACGAATCCAGGTAATGACGAATGGCTAGCAATATAAGCCGAATGCTTGTGAAAGCCAGTTGAGTTGATATGCAGGCCAATTTCGTGAATTTGACACGCCCAAACTAATATTTGTCGGAATTTACGCGATAAGTTCCATTCAGAGTTTGATTGCTGAACGATTTCAAGTGCAGTGCGCTGCACTCGGTTAGCTTGATTCGCGTCTATGTAGTAGCGTGTCATCAAACTTTCGATGGTGCGTTCACGAATATCATGGTGTTTTAATCGTTCTTCCATTTCGTATAACACTCCTTCTCGTAGCGCTGCGTCAGAATAGGTCAGCGATTTGATGTTGAGTACTTCGAATGCGGCAATTAACACAGCCAGCCCACCAGGTAATACGGGGCTACGATGTTCTGAAACACCCGCTATATTGATGTCGTTAACATGTCCAAAGCTAAGCAGCATTTGCTTGAGCTTTTCGAGGTGTGTGGCTTTAATTTCACTTTGACTCCAACCGGCTCGTACAATAACTTCTCGGATGGCTTTAATCGTTCCTGATGTGCCAAAACAAGCTTGCCAGCCCATATTTTTGTATTGTTCGATAATTTCTTCTAGTTCTTGCTCGGCTTGAATGATGGCTTTTTGGAAGGCTAACTCTGTAATTTTACCATTTTTGAAAAACGTCTGGGTGTAGCTAACACAACCCATTGAGCGAGAGCTTAACGCGATAGGCGCAAATTGTTGGCCAATAATAAATTCAGTACTACCACCACCAATATCAATAACTAATCTATTACCTTGTTCACTGACGGTATGCGCCACACCTTGGTAGATAAGACGGGCTTCTTCTTGGCCGCTTATCACTTCTATAGGGTAAGGAAATACTTGCTTAGCTCGTTGTAAAAATAATTTCGCGTTTATGGCCGAACGTAAAGTGTAGGTAGCGACAACTCTCACGTTTTCTTGTGGGATCCCCTCAAGTGCTTGTGCCATTTGCGTGAGGGTTTCTAGCCCACGCACCATAGCATCTTCAGAAAGGGACTTATCTCGGGCTAAGCCATCAGCTAATCTGACACGTTGTTTGACTTTATGTAAGGTTTGCAACGTGCCGTCAACTATTCGAGCGACAATTAGGTGGAAACTATTTGAACCAATATCTAACGCAGCGTACACAGTGCCGGGTTCGGGAATCGTTTGATTTTGTTTTTGTTCCACCTCTACCTCCGTAATTTGTTCAATTGGGTAAGGTAGGAAACCTAACCACTATCACTTAACTAACTCACTTTCTTCTGTTGCTTTTAAGTAGTTGTATATGGCAACTTGTGAGCGTATTTTTTTGCGATTACCACGCTTAACATACTGATTTTTTTGCTCAGCGTCTATGACACGTGCTTTGGTTGTATCATTAAATTGTAATGCAATGATGTCTTTTATGCGTTTTTTTAATTCTTCATCATAAATAGGGCACGCGACTTCGACTCTATGGTCAATATTGCGGGTCATCCAGTCAGCTGACGAGATATATACTTTCTCGTTGCCACCATTATGGAAAATCATCACACGCGGATGTTCTAAAAAGCGATCGACAATACTGATGATTTCGATATTTTCACTCAAGCCTTTCGCACCAGGAACTAGTTCACACATACCACGAATGATCATGCGAATTTTCACCCCAGCTTGACTCGCTTCGTATAGTTTGAGAATTAATGGCTTATCAACTAGGTTATTAACCTTCACCGTAATGGCCGCTTGTTTTCCCGCACGCGCATTAACGATTTCATTGTCGATTAAATTGGTTAGCGGAATACGGGAATAGATGGGTGATACCATTAAATGCTGATAGTCATGATGCTTGTACATATTTTCGATAAAATCGAAAACATTCGCTGCTTCATCGCATATCTCTTTATGGCAAGTGAATAAACTAAAGTCGGTATAAATACGCGCCGTTTTTTCATGGAAGTTACCTGTGCCTAAGTGGGCATAACGTATTAAGCCGGTCTCTTCCATACGGTTTATCAAGCAAAGCTTGGAATGCACTTTTAGTGTTGGGTTGGTAAACACAACGCGTATTCCGGCTTCTGTCATGATTTTAGCCCATTCAATGTTGTTAGATTCATCAAATCGGGCTTTAAGTTCAACGATAACTGTGACTTTTTTGCCGTTTTTCACTGCATCCATAAGTGAGCTAATTATGTTGGAATTTTTTGCTACACGATAAATATTTAGCTTGATACTTTGCACCAGTGGATCAAACGCCGCTTGCCTTACCAGTTCAGTAAAGTGATCGAATGTATGAAAAGGGTAATAGAGCAAAATATCTTTGGCTTTCATGGCATCAAACACGGTTTTGTGATTGACAAACGAACTGCTCTTAAACGGTGGCAATGGCTTGTTTTCTAAATATTCACGCCCAACATTGGGAAAACCGATAAAGTCTTTAAAATTACGGCAGCGGCCGCCAGGTAATAGGTTGTCATCGCTTTCGGAAATATTCATTTTGGCTTTAAGCATTTGCAAAATGTCGTCATCCATTTCACGGTTATAAACAACACGGGTGGGTTTTGCGTCGACGCGTTGCTTTAAACCTTCAGACATTTGCTCAACGACACTTAAATCTATTTCGTCACTTAAACCAAACTCAGCATCGCGGGTAATTTTAAATGAATAAACATCCAGTGATTTAAACTTAAAGAAACCATCGAAAATAGAATCTAAGCAGTCGATGATGATGTCATCCAATAATATTATTTTTTTCTCTTTCTTGGTTTTTTCCGGCGGCAATAATATGAAGCGAGGTAGTGCATCGGTTGGCACATCTAGCAACGCATACTGGGTACCGTGTTTTTGCCTTATTGCCACGGCTAAGTAAGTTGTATAGTCACTTAAATGCGCCATTAAGTCGGTTGTTTCATTAATAATAATCGGCGTAATATGGCGTAAAACATTATTTTTAAAATATTGTTTTAACCATTGGCGGTGAAAGTGACTTAGCTCTTTGGGTTCGACTAGATATATTTTGTGGCGAGCTAATTCTTTGCTGACCTCTTTAAATATTTTTTCAAAGTCAGCTTGTAACTTGAGAACTTTTTTATGAATGCGTTTTAATAAGCTATCGCTATGATCGGCTTCATTTTGTGCTTTGTTGATCAATATTTGGCGTTTTACATCGGCTACGCGAACGCGGAAAAACTCGTCCTGATTGTTAGAGAATATACCTAAGAATCTTACTCGCTCAATGACTGGAACGTTTTTGTCGGCGGCTTCTTGTAATACGCGCTCGTTGAAGGATAGCCAGCTTAGTTCTTTTTCGTTAAATAATTGGTCTGATTTAACCATTGTCATATTTTTAAGGGAGTTAGTCAGTTATTTTAGCGCCTTTAATACAGTATGCTTGTTGCAAACGTATTACGTTAACTAATTTATGGTTCAAAATGGAACATTTATGTTGTTCCTTTTTCATTAGACTTAAAGTGAGTTTATATCCACGATCAAGTCATCCGCCAGTTGTTCCAATGATTCTTTGACTTGATCTAGGTCGTCGCTGGACAGTTTAACTTCCACTTCAGCGTGAAATAGTTCACCACCCCAGTTAGGTGCTGGGCTGGTTTTGGAGTTAAGGCGTACAACATTAGCCCCTAGTTTAGCGATCGCACTGGAGACTTCTTTTACTATTCCAGGTCTGTCATTGCCTGTAATCGCGATAACGTGACAAGCTTGTTGGGCCTCGTTATTTGGGCTTGATTCAACTATGTCTAGGGTGTAACCCGATTGGCGTAATGCGAGCAACGCTTTGCTGAGTGCTTCTGTCGCTTCTGGGCTGATTTTGATCTCGACTATACCGGCAAATTGCCCTGCTAACTGACAAAAATTACTTGCCTGCCAACTACCTTTGTATTCGCTAACTAAATTGGAAATATTTTCTATAATGCCGGGTTTGTCTTGAGTAATTAAAGACATCACTAACGTATTCATGAAGATTCCTTGAAACAAAAATTTAATATAGCAACAAGCATAATTAGAATTAATACTATACTGAGTGTAACAGGGTTGAACACTCTGAAAATTAAAAGCGCTTGGCAACTTTAAATTTAGAAAAATATGAGTAAAAACACAAACATAGTTTGAAGATAAATAATATACGTTAATTTTTACTGGGTGATAACCGAGTTAACAAATGTATTTATGAGAACTGGCCTGAAATTACGCGCTTGTCATAATAATGAAATAAAAATTTATGTTAAAATTCATGTGTTTGTCATTTTTAAAAAGTGAATCTGGTGGTTTTAAGCATGTTGGCTTTATCAAATATTTCTATACGTCATCGTTTACTCGGTAATGTCGTTATTATTATCGCGGCGTTGGCCATTTTACTTTTTCTATCGTTAAGTGAGTTGGTTGAATTCAAAGCGTTGTCGAATGTAAAAGCACAAGTGGAAGCGTTAAATTCAGGTGTACTACAATTACGCCGTAATGAAAAAGACTTCCTGGCTCGCAAAGATTTAAAATATGTTGAAACCTTTGCCGCTAATGTCAAAAGCCTTAAACAACAGATTGATGAGATTGTACAGGTTTTTAGTAGCCTAGATATCAATACCGATCAATTGAGTGAATTTCAAAAAACTATTGATAGCTATCAACTAAAGTTTACTGAAATCAGTCGACTGCAACAATCGATTGGTTTGCATCCCAAAGATGGTTTGTATGGGTCTTTACGTCAAGCCGTACATGGCGTCGAGGATGTTTTAAAAGCGCATGAAAATTACCAATTATTGGCGTTTATGTTGCAATTGCGCCGCGCAGAAAAAGACTTTATGTTGCGCTATGATAAAAAATATTTAGGGAAATTTGATAGCGGAATCGACAATTTTTATAACGCTTTAGATGCTAATTTTGTTGGTCAAGATTATGTGCCTGAATTAAAACGTTTATTAAATAAATACAAATCAGAGTTTAAGTTATTAGTCGAAAAGCAAGAGCAGATTGGGCTTGATCCTAAATCAGGTGCGTTGGGGGATTTGCGCGCAACCATTCACAAAACTGATGAAACGCTCGCATCTTTGATGAAGCAGTCAGAACAAGCCATTAATGATGTGCAAGACACGTTAATCTTACAAAATATTATGGTGTTTATTGTCATTGCTATTTTTTCGATAACCGCAACCTTATTTATTGCTAACTCGATTGTTAAACCGTTAATGCGATTTTCGCAATTATTTTCAGAGATCCGTCGCGACAATGATTTGACCCGAAGTGTTGAATATAAGGCTAATGACGAATTATCTCAGGTAGCTAGAGATTTCAATTCGTTAATGGGGGATTTTAGAGATGCGGTTAGCAACATTCATGAAACCACTGGCGTTTTAGATATTGCAATGAACGAGTTGTGGAAAAACACCGAAAGTACCACCGTAGGTATGCAAACCCAACAACAAGAGAGTGAAATGGTGGCTACTGCGGCTACTGAAATGCAAGCAACGGTAGAGCAAATTGCCCGTAATACTGAATCTGCTGCGAGTAAAGCAGACCGAACCAGCCAGAGTGCTAATGAAGGACACGAACAAGTTAAATTAACGGTTGAAGCCATTCAAAATTTATCTAGCCAACTCGATAAAGCGTCGCATGTAGTGGGTGATCTAGAACAAGATAGTTCGACCATAGGTCAGGTTTTAGAAGTTATTCGTAGTATTGCCGAGCAAACGAATTTGCTAGCACTTAATGCTGCAATCGAGGCTGCAAGGGCTGGTGAGCAAGGTCGAGGATTTGCGGTCGTTGCAGATGAGGTTCGTAACTTGGCTATGCGCACCCAAGAATCAACACGTGAAATTGAAACCATAATAACGACATTACAATCCCGCACGTCGGATATCGTACAAATTATGTCTATTTGTCAAAGCGATGGACAAAAGAGCGCAGAGCAAGCCGAGCATGCTGGTCAGTTATTAATTGAGATTAATGACAATGTGATGGCTATTGTAGAAATGAATACGTCAATAGCGGCAGCTATAGAAGAGCAAAGTAAAGTAGCTTCAGAAGTGAATAAAAATGTAGTGAATATTCGAGACATCGCTATCGATGTTAAAGGTAAAGCTGAACAAAACTCACAGACAAGTGTCGAAATATCTCAACAGGTAACGTCCTTACATAAAACAGTTGAGATATTTAAAATTTAACTAGTTGCAACTCGGGAAGTCGTTTGTCGAAATGATGAGGCTGAAATACCAGTCAGCCTCAATAAAAATCACTTAATTAAGAATATTTCTTTGGTAGTTAGGGTAGTTTAGCTTAAGCACTTTTTGTGCATTCTGTTTTAATGGCTCTAACCCCAGCTCTTCGTAACTTATCACCATAATATCTAGCGCTTTTGCGACTTGATTAGTCTCACCAAACGTTTCTACTACACGTTTCGCGCGATTAGCCGCCGCCGCGTATGCTTGACGAGCAATATAATATTCAGCAGCAGCAATTTCTGTTTTAGCCATAAAGTCTTTTAAATAAACCATACGTTGGCGGGCATCAGCCGCATACTTACTGTCAGGATGATCGTTGACTATAGTTGAAAAGTCACTAAAAGCTTCGCCGATGGTTTTTACGTCGCGGTCGTAGCGCTCAATACCAAAGGCTTCTTGGAATGCATTTTTTGCCAATTGAATATTGACCAGTCCACGTAAGTAATGCACGTAATCAATATTTTGATGATTAGGGTTCATTCGTAAAAAACGATCGATTGATGCCAGTGCTTGCGCCGATTTTGACATCTTGTAGTTAACGTAAATCAGATCCAGTTGAACTTGATGCGAATGAGGGCCAAATGGGAATTGCGAGTCTAACGCATTTAAAATTTCTGATGCAGGAAAATAAGCGCCACCTTCTAAAAAGGTCTTGGCTTTTTCATATTCAGCTTGTAAAGACGATTTTTCTTCAATAATTATTTCATCTGGAGAGCTAGAGCAAGCAACAAGGCTAGCACTACAAGCTAACGCTAATAGGGCTTTGGAAGCGGATAATTTTAAATTTTTAGAGAAAAGCAACATAAACCTATATCTAGCATAATTAATATATTGATAAAACTGCGCGGCATTCTAGCACGCCAATTTGCTCCGGTATAGCAGACAGAATAAGCTAATCTGCTAGACTTATTTCAGCAGAGTAGACTGTTTAATCAGAAAAAAGTTTGCAACTCGCTCACAATTATTGTGCTAAATGTCGCATATCGGCTTGCAAGCCGTTACAATGCGCGGCTTTTTGTACCTCGCGTGTTTATTTTAAGGTTAATTAATGAACGAATTTGAAAAAGTCTCGCTCTCTGAGCAATTATCCCCAACAGCCGTTGGCAAGCGCTTAGATCAAGCTATTGCCGAGCTTTTTCCTGAGTATTCTCGTTCTCGATTGAAAGAATGGATCTTAGCCGGTGCTGTGCAAGTCGATGGCCATGTTGTCACTAAAGCACGTGAAAAAGTGCTTGGCACCGAATTAATTGAAATAAACGCCGAGTTGCCGATAGAGGTCGAAGACCAAGCGGAAGCTATTGATTTAGATATTGTATATGAAGACGACGATATCCTTGTTATTAATAAGCCTGCAGGTTTGGTTGTGCATCCAGGTGCGGGCAATCGTCAAGGAACATTACTTAATGCGTTATTGCATCATTGTTCTGAGTTAGAGCATGTACCGCGCGCAGGTATAGTTCACCGTTTAGATAAAGACACAACTGGGTTGATGGTTGTTGCTAAAAATTTACCTGCACAAACTTCCTTAGTCGCTCAGTTGCAGGACAAAACTGTGACTCGCGAATATGAAGCAGTGATTAACGGTACGCTTGCTGCCGGTGGTAAAGTCGATGCCCCAATTGGTCGCCATGCGACTAAACGAACATTAATGGCAGTTGTCCAAATGGGGGGCAAAGATGCCGTTACACACTACCGCGTTGCTGAGCGTTTTCGAGCGCATACACGAGTTAGAGTGCGTTTAGAAACAGGCCGAACTCACCAAATTAGAGTACATATGGCAAGCTTGAAATACCCTTTAGTTGGTGATTTTGCCTATGGTGGTAAGGTAAGGCCACCAAAAGGAGCCAGTGAGTTGTTAATTGATACTTTACGTGGTTTTACCCGCCAAGCCTTACATGCCGCTGTATTGGAATTAGAACATCCACGGACCTATGAGTGGATGCAGTTTAAAGCGGATGTACCAGAGGATATGATTAATTTATCGGCTGTATTACGAGCGGATGTAAAAGAGCATGGTTTAGATGAATACTAATGGTATTAACGGATAAACCTTGGTTTAAACCAAACTTTCCCGAATTTGACGGTTTGCATTGTTTATCAACAATGCGAGCGTCTATTACGAATTCAGATCCCATCGGCCATAGTCTCCCGCCATACAATCAATTTAATTTAGGCTTACATGTTCATGATGATCCTGTGGCTGTTATTCAAAATCGATCAGAATTACCTTGTCCAACAAGGATTGCTTGGTTAAAGCAAACTCACAGTGACAGGGTTGTCAATAGTCAGCAAGTATTTGATGTTGGCTTGCCAATTGATGCTGATGCCTGTTGGACACAGCAAATTGGCCATGTATGTGCGGTAATGACCGCAGACTGTTTACCCGTTTTATTATTTGATACAAACCAGCGTAAAGTTGCTGCTGTTCATTGTGGTTGGCGTGGCCTTCAACAACGTATTATTAGTCGTACAATTAAAGTGATGAATGCGGATCCATTAGATATTTTTGTTTGGCTCGGCCCAGCAATTGGAGCTCAAGTATTCGAAGTGGGTGAAGATGTTTTAGCTGCATTTGCGCAAGTCGATAAAAATTATCAACAATGTTTTACCGCTGCCAATAACAAATTCCTATTAAACATCTATTCATTGGCTAAAGTGGAACTTGAGCAGTTAGGGATCTCAAATATCTATTTTGATGACGTTTGTACCTATTCTAACCCTGAAGCTTTTTACTCTTATCGACGCGATGGTGCGACCGGAAGAATGGCAAGTTTAATCTGGTTGGAACGATAATCTTATTTTATTCATACAGCTAAAGGTTTGATAAACCTTTATAAAAATGAAATTCCTACTTTATTCCTCCTTGAAAACCCAGTGACCGCACCCAATTATATTTGCATAGAGAGATGGGAGTGGTTCCCGTTATCGGTGTTTATCAGGTGGCTTTATGCGATTAGACAAACTTACCAGTAATTTCCAGTTGGCTATTTCAGATGCTCAGTCATTAGCTCTTGGGCGTGATCACCAATTCATTGAGCCTACACATTTAATGCATGCCTTGCTTAATCAAGACGGCGGCAGTATTCGCTCTTTATTACAAGCGGCTGATGTTAATGTCAATGGCTTGCGCTCTCAACTAGCTGAAGCGCTTGACCGTATTCCTAAAGTTGAAGGGATTGGTGGTGACGTTACTTTATCTAATAGCTTGATTAGTTTACTTAACCTTTGCGATAAAATTTCTCAGAAAAGAGATGATAAATACATTTCGAGCGAGATTTTTATTCTAGCTGCAGTTGAGGATAAATCACCACTAGGTGACATTTTGCGTCGTTCAGGTGGCACTAAAACAAATATTGAAAAAGCCATAGAAAAAGTTCGTGGTGGTCAAAATGTGGATGATCCTAATGCAGAAGAAAAACGTCAAGCACTCGAAAAGTACACAATTGACTTAACCGAGAGAGCTGAGCAGGGCAAACTTGATCCGGTTATCGGCCGTGATGATGAAATCCGCCGCACCATTCAAGTCTTGCAACGCCGAACTAAAAACAATCCGGTATTAATTGGTGAACCAGGTGTCGGTAAAACCGCTATTGTTGAAGGTTTAGCGCAACGTATTATTAATGGCGAAGTGCCTGAAGGATTAAAAAATAAGCGTGTGCTTTCTCTTGATTTAGGCGCCTTAGTTGCAGGTGCTAAGTATCGTGGTGAATTTGAGGAACGCCTAAAAGCGGTATTAAATGAGCTTTCTAAAGAAGAAGGCCAAGTCGTTTTATTTATCGACGAACTGCATACCATGGTTGGCGCAGGTAAAACCGACGGTGCAATGGACGCAGGCAATATGCTAAAACCAGCACTAGCTCGAGGTGAACTTCACTGCGTTGGTGCTACTACTTTAGACGAATATCGGCAGTATATTGAAAAAGACGCTGCCTTAGAGCGGCGTTTCCAAAAAGTATTGGTTGATCAACCCAATGTTGAAGATACGATTGCTATTTTACGTGGTTTAAAAGAACGATATGAGCTGCATCATTCTGTTGAGATCACGGATCCTGCTATCGTAGCAGCGGCTTCGCTTTCTCATCGCTATATATCAGACCGTCAATTACCCGATAAAGCCATAGATCTGATTGATGAAGCTGCGTCTAGTATTCGGATCCAAATTGATTCAAAACCAGAAGATTTGGAAAAATTGGAAAGGCGTATCATTCAGCTCAAGTTGGAGCAGCAAGCCCTAGAGAAAGAGCGAGACGATGCCAGTAAAAAACGTTTAGAGGCACTGCGTACCGAATTAAATAAATGTGATGCGAAATTCAATGTACTGGAAGAAATTTGGCATTCAGAAAAAGCGGCGCTAGCAGGTACACAAAATATTAAAGCCGAATTAGAACAAGCAAGAATGGACTTGGAAATAGCCAGACGAGCGGGTGATTTAAGCCGTATGTCAGAGTTGCAGTATGGTCGTATTCCGGCATTAGAGCGTCAATTAGATTTGGCGGTGCAAGCTGAAATGCAAGATATGAGTTTGTTAAAGCACCGTGTAACTGACAATGAAATAGCGGAAGTTTTGTCTCGTTGGACTGGGATACCTGTAACCAAGATGCTAGAAGGTGAAAAGGAAAAACTACTCAAGCTTGAACAAATGCTGCACAAAAAAGTAGTGGGTCAAGATGAAGCGGTTAGCGCCGTCGCCAATGCTATTCGACGTTCTCGTGCGGGACTAGGCGACCCCAATCGACCCATTGGATCATTTTTATTTCTTGGTCCTACGGGAGTCGGTAAGACAGAATTGTGTAAAGCATTGGCCAATTTCATGTTTGACTCTGACAGCGCAATGGTGCGTATCGATATGTCGGAATTTATGGAAAAACATGCAGTTGCTCGACTTGTTGGCGCACCTCCTGGATATGTCGGTTACGAAGAGGGGGGTTATTTAACAGAGGCTGTCAGGCGCAAACCTTATTCAGTTATTTTACTGGATGAAGTTGAAAAGGCCCATCCAGATGTATTCAATATCTTATTACAGTTGCTAGATGATGGTCGTCTAACCGATGGGCAAGGCAGAACGGTTGATTTTAAAAATACGGTTATCATTATGACCTCTAACTTAGGTTCTGATGTCATACAGGAAAAATTTACTAGTGGACATCAAGAAGATATACAAACTGCAGTTATGCAAGTCGTTAGTCAATATTTTCGCCCTGAGTTTTTAAATAGAATTGATGATACTGTTGTATTTCATCCATTAGGTGGCGATCATATTAAGTCGATTGCTAAAATCCAGTTATTGAGCTTGCAAAAGCGCTTAGCGGAAAAAGAATTTAAACTTAATGTGACAGATCAGGCTTTAACTTACATAGCGAATGCCGGATTTGATCCCGTATTTGGTGCTCGACCACTTAAGCGAGCGATACAGCAGGAGTTAGAAAATAAACTTGCCCAAGCTTTATTGAGTGGTAAGTTAAAACCAGCATCAACCATTGTTGTGGACATTGAAAACCAACAATTGGTGTTTAAAACTAAATAAAGGAGCTTTAATGCTCCTTTAATTTTTTGAATACAAAAGTTTATCATTAGTTAATATTCGAGTAGACTTTTGCTTAATAATATAGGGCAACGCCCATTTCCTTTCTTTTATCTCGGAATATCAATATCTATGTCAAATAAGCGCCGTGGGGTTTATTTACTCCCCAATGTATTAACGACAGGTGGACTATTTTCAGGTTTCTATGCCGTTATTGCGTCCATGAATCATCAATTTGAAAGTGCGGCAGTAGCAATATTTATTGCTATGATTTTTGATGCGCTTGATGGTCGAGTTGCGCGTATTACCAATACCCAAAGTGCTTTTGGAGCTGAATACGATAGTATGGCAGATATGATTTCATTCGGCATTGCTCCTGCTATCGTTGCATACAATTGGGCTTTGGTTGATCTTGGAAAAGCAGGATGGTTAGCTGCGTTTGTATATACAGCTGGTGCCGCATTAAGGCTTGCTCGATTTAATACTACTGTGGGTACAGCAGACACTCGATTTTTCCAAGGGTTAGCTAGTCCGGCTGCAGCGGCGATTGTCGCGGGAATGGTTTGGGTTGGTAGTGAATATGAAATTAAGGGTAGTGATTACTCAATTATCGCAGCAATCATTACAGTTGCTTCAGGGTTACTCATGGTGAGTAACTTTAAATATTCCTCTTTTAAAGAAGTTGACTGGAAAGCGAAAGTTCCATTTATCGTTATATTAGTCATGGTTTTAGCTTTTATTGTTGTTGCAACAGAACCGGCGTTAGTCTTATTTATTATCTTTTCACTTTATGCCCTGTCGGGACCTATCCTAACTTATCGTTCGGAGAAAAGTATTAACTTGCATCACTTAGTAGGTGAGGCGCATGAAAATGATCATCCTGAAGATACCAAAGATTGTGAAGCGCCACACGATAAGTCAGGCGATAAGCATAAAAAGGTTGACGAGGATTGCGTTTAAATTGACAAAATCATCAATCTGGTTGTTTTTAAGACAATAATCACTCAATAAATAAGCCCTGCAATGTCAGGGCTTATTTTTATCATAAAAACTTCATTTTTTAGTTGACCGAATCTAATTCCTCCCTATAATGCGCCACCACAAACGAGGCGGCCTCAACAAGAGTTGAAACCAAATCGACAAGGTTAAAATTAATTTTAAATGTTTTAAAAATTAAGGTTGACTTTGAAAAATAAGGGCGTATTATTCGCGTCCCGCTTTGAGAGGAATGCTTCACAAAGCAGTCGAAACAAATCGGTTTATTCCCAAAAGTTTCGGCAAGTTCTTTAACAATTTGGTAGCTTACTTATCTGTGTGGGCACTCGTAAATATTCAGGTATAAAAAATTACTTGATGAAGAATGAGTGACTTATACAGTCTTAAAACTTGCTTCAACGACTTTGGTTGTTGAGTAAAAAATCAGAATTCATTGAGACCCAGATTTACTTTTTTGAAGAGTTTGATCATGGCTCAGATTGAACGCTGGCGGCAGGCCTAACACATGCAAGTCGAGCGGTAACATTTCTAGCTTGCTAGAAGATGACGAGCGGCGGACGGGTGAGTAATGCTTGGGGATGTGCCTTAAGGTGGAGGATAACCATTGGAAACGATGGCTAATACTGCATAGTATCTTCGGATTAAAGGGGGCTTTTAGCTCTCGCCTTAAGATCAACCCAAGTGGGATTAGCTTGTTGGTGAGGTAATGGCTCACCAAGGCGACGATCCCTAGCTGGTCTGAGAGGATGATCAGCCACACTGGAACTGAGACACGGTCCAGACTCCTACGGGAGGCAGCAGTGGGGAATATTGCACAATGGGGGAAACCCTGATGCAGCCATGCCGCGTGTGTGAAGAAGGCCTTAGGGTTGTAAAGCACTTTCAGTTGTGAGGAAAGTTGTACGGTTAATACCCGTATGATGTGACGTTAGCAACAGAAGAAGCACCGGCTAACTCCGTGCCAGCAGCCGCGGTAATACGGAGGGTGCGAGCGTTAATCGGAATTACTGGGCGTAAAGCGAGCGTAGGCGGCTAGATAAGTTGGATGTGAAAAACCGGGGCTTAACCTCGGCCGTGCATTCAAAACTGTCTGGCTAGAGTCCTGTAGAGGGGGGTAGAATTTCAGGTGTAGCGGTGAAATGCGTAGAGATCTGAAGGAATACCAGTGGCGAAGGCGGCCCCCTGGACAGTGACTGACGCTGAGGTTCGAAAGCGTGGGTAGCGAACAGGATTAGATACCCTGGTAGTCCACGCCGTAAACGATGTCTACTAGCTGTTTGTGTTCTTGAAACGTGAGTGGCGCAGCTAACGCACTAAGTAGACCGCCTGGGGAGTACGGTCGCAAGATTAAAACTCAAATGAATTGACGGGGGCCCGCACAAGCGGTGGAGCATGTGGTTTAATTCGATGCAACGCGAAGAACCTTACCATCCCTTGACATCCACAGAATTATTCAGAGATGAATTTGTGCCTTCGGGAACTGTGAGACAGGTGCTGCATGGCTGTCGTCAGCTCGTGTTGTGAAATGTTGGGTTAAGTCCCGCAACGAGCGCAACCCTTATCCTTAGTTGCCAGCGATTCGGTCGGGAACTCTAAGGAGACTGCCGGTGACAAACCGGAGGAAGGTGGGGACGACGTCAAGTCATCATGGCCCTTACGGGATGGGCTACACACGTGCTACAATGGACGGTACAGAGGGCGGCGAGCCAGCGATGGTTAGCGAATCCCTTAAAGCCGTTCGTAGTCCGGATTGGGGTCTGCAACTCGACCCCATGAAGTCGGAATCGCTAGTAATCGCAGATCAGAATGCTGCGGTGAATACGTTCCCGGGCCTTGTACACACCGCCCGTCACACCATGGGAGTGGGCTGCACCAGAAGTGGATAGCTTAATAATGGGCGTTCACCACGGTGTGGTTCATGACTGGGGTGAAGTCGTAACAAGGTAGCCCTAGGGGAACCTGGGGCTGGATCACCTCCTTACCTAAGACTTGAAATTTACTGAGTGTTCACACAGATAAGCAGTTACCAGAGTGGTTAGAGACCAAATCATTGACTCATCTAAATTGAGTTAATCAGTTTGGTTTCTCATCGAATTTCGTTCCTGACGAATTCGATATACCTACATCCTTGTAGGCAACCAAATGTTCTTTAACAATTAGGCAAAAGTAATAAGTTCATCCATATAGTGAATTTAGTATTCAAAATTTAATAGGCGCGTGAAAGTGTCATTTTGATTGATACGCCCAAAACACTGTACTTGAGAACACAGCAATCGCCATTTAGGCAAAGCCGTCGAGGAATGAAGAGACGATTTTATGCTTTTATAAATGAGTCCTATGAATGACGAAGACAATGCAGCATAAATGGTGAGTGCGAAGTTCAAAGGCTACTTTGGGTTGTATGGTTAAGTGACTAAGCGTACACGGTGGATGCCTTGGCAGTTAGAGGCGATGAAGGACGTGTTAATCTGCGATAAGCCTGGACGAGTTGATAAAACGCGTTGAGTCCAGGATTTCCGAATGGGGCAACCCACTCTTAGGAGTATCTTGCACTGAATACATAGGTGTAAGAGGCGAACCCGGAGAACTGAAACATCTAAGTACCCGGAGGAAAAGAAATCAATTGAGATACCCTTAGTAGCGGCGAGCGAACGGGGTTCAGCCGAGATATTACACTTCAGCAGAACATTCTGGAAAGTTTGACCATAGTAGGTGATAGTCCTGTATGCGAAAAAGTGTAATGTCCATATTAAGTAGGTCGGGACACGTGATATCTTGACTGAAGATGGGGGGACCATCCTCCAAGGCTAAATACTCCTAACTGACCGATAGTGAACCAGTACCGTGAGGGAAAGGCGAAAAGAACCCCTGTGAGGGGAGTGAAATAGAACCTGAAACCGTGTACGTACAAGCAGTGGGAGCAACTTCGTGTTGTGACTGCGTACCTTTTGTATAATGGGTCAGCGACTTATATTCAGTAGCAAGGTTAACCGTTTAGGGGAGCCGTAGCGAAAGCGAGTGTTAACTGCGCGTTGAGTTGCTGGGTATAGACCCGAAACCCGGCGATCTACCCATGGGCAGGTTGAAGGTTGAGTAACATCAACTGGAGGACCGAACCCACTAACGTTGAAAAGTTAGGGGATGACCTGTGGGTCGGAGTGAAAGGCTAATCAAGCCGGGAGATAGCTGGTTCTCCCCGAAATCTATTTAGGTAGAGCCTCGGACGAATACCATTGGGGGTAGAGCACTGTTAAGGCTAGGGGGTCATCCCGACTTACCAACCCTTTGCAAACTCCGAATACCAATGAGTACTATCCGGGAGACACACGACGGGTGCTAACGTCCGCCGTGAAGAGGGCAACAACCCAGACCGCCAGCTAAGGTCCCAAAGTCATAGTTAAGTGGGAAACGATGTGGAAAGGCATAGACAGCCAGGAGGTTGGCTTAGAAGCAGCCACCCTTTAAAGAAAGCGTAATAGCTCACTGGTCGAGTCGGTCTGCGCGGAAGATGTAACGGGGCTAAACTATGCACCGAAGCTGCGGCTACATGCTTTGCATGTGGGGTAGGGGAGCGTTCTGTAAGCTGTTGAAGGTGAGTTGTAAAGCTTGCTGGAGGTATCAGAAGTGCGAATGCTGACATGAGTAACGATAATGGGGGTGAAAAACCTCCACGCCGAAAGACCAAGGTTTCCTATCCCATGCTAATCAGGGTAGGGTAAGCCGGCCCCTAAGGCGAGGCCGAATGGCGTAGTCGATGGGAAACGGGTTAATATTCCCGTGCTTGAATATATTGCGATGTGGGGACGGAGAAGGCTAATTCATCGTGGCGTTGGTAGTCCACGTGAAAGTATGTAGGCTGGAAAACTAGGCAAATCCGGTTTTCTAAGGCTGAGATACGAGACGAGACTCTACGGAGTTGAAGTGAATGATGCCATGCTTCCAGGAAAATCCGCTAAGCTTCAGATATATTCGAACCGTACTCCAAACCGACACAGGTGGTCAGGTAGAGAATACTAAGGCGCTTGAGAGAACTCGGGTGAAGGAACTAGGCAAAATAGTACCGTAACTTCGGGAGAAGGTACGCTGTTGTTTGTTAAGCCTTTACGGTGTAAGCGAACGACAGTCGCAGTGACCAGGTGGCTGGAACTGTTTATTAAAAACACAGCACTGTGCAAAATCGCAAGATGACGTATACGGTGTGACACCTGCCCGGTGCCGGAAGGTTAATTGATGGGGTTATCTTCGGAGAAGCTCTTGATCGAAGCCCCGGTAAACGGCGGCCGTAACTATAACGGTCCTAAGGTAGCGAAATTCCTTGTCGGGTAAGTTCCGACCTGCACGAATGGTGTAATCATGGCCACGCTGTCTCCACCCGAGACTCAGTGAAATTGAAATCGCAGTGAAGATGCTGTGTACCCGCGGCTAGACGGAAAGACCCCGTGAACCTTTACTACAGCTTGGCAGTGAACATTGAGCCTACATGTGTAGGATAGGTGGGAGGCTTTGAAGCAGTGTCGCCAGATATTGTGGAGCCATCCTTGAAATACCACCCTTGTATGTTTGATGTTCTAACCTCGTTCCCTGAATCGGGAATAGGGACACTGCCTGGTGGGTAGTTTGACTGGGGCGGTCTCCTCCCAAATAGTAACGGAGGAGCACGAAGGTTGACTAAGTACGGTCGGACATCGTACGGTTAGTGCAATGGCAGAAGTCAGCTTAACTGCGAGACAGACACGTCGAGCAGGTGCGAAAGCAGGTCATAGTGATCCGGTGGTTCTGAATGGAAGGGCCATCGCTCAACGGATAAAAGGTACTCCGGGGATAACAGGCTGATACCGCCCAAGAGTTCATATCGACGGCGGTGTTTGGCACCTCGATGTCGGCTCATCACATCCTGGGGCTGAAGTCGGTCCCAAGGGTATGGCTGTTCGCCATTTAAAGTGGTACGCGAGCTGGGTTTAGAACGTCGTGAGACAGTTCGGTCCCTATCTGCCGTGGGCGTTTGAGAATTGAGAGGGGCTGCTCCTAGTACGAGAGGACCGGAGTGGACGAACCTCTGGTGTTCCGGTTGTATTGCCAAGTGCACTGCCGGGTAGCTATGTTCGGAATCGATAACCGCTGAAAGCATCTAAGCGGGAAGCGAGCCTCGAGATGAGTTCTCACTGGACTTTAAGTCCCTAAAGGGTTGTTGGAGACTACAACGTTGATAGGCAGGGTGTGTAAGAGTTGTGAGGCTTTGAGCTAACCTGTACTAATTGCCCGTGAGGCTTAACCATACAACGCCGAAGTGGCTTTGGCAGTAATTGTTCCAGACAATTACATTGCACTTCCTCCATCCATGGAGGTCGTGTGAGAAATGACACTAAAGACCCTATTAAGAAATACTAAACAAACTATAAAGAACGAACTTATTACAAGCCTAATTGATTATCTAATCAAACAAGATTAGATAAGTAACAGTTTATGCCTGACGGCGATAGCATTGCGGAACCACCTGATTCCATCTCGAACTCAGAAGTGAAACGCAATTGCGGCGATGGTAGTGTGGGAGGTCCCATGTGAGAGTAGCACACTGTCAGGCTCTTATTCCAAAAGAAGCCCTTAGCGAAAGCTAAGGGCTTTTTGCGTTTTAGCCAATCAAAACTAGTAGGCGAGCATTTATGCTTGCAAGCGTTGGTAAAAACGCTTAGTTTCTAAAGCAAATCCTCGTTAAAGTGTTTCACAAGCGTCTCTAACACCTCGAACATAGCCAAGTCTTCCACAAATTCCTTTTTGATTTCCAAGGTTTGGATGGTCATTGATAGCGCCATATTTAGATGGATAAGTTGCCGACCAGAAGCACGGATAAAATATCTTTTGATGCGGTTCGTCGTTTTAAAGATACATCACTATTGATTTTAAGGAAGGTATTAAACCGCTAGATATAAAAAAGCCCAGCGGTAGCTGGGCTTTGAATGCTGTCAAAATGCAGCAAATTGACTTGGGCTAGTTTATTTGTTTAAGACTAACGCCCAGTCAGATTGTTCTGATTTAGGAGGTTGTTGTAAGTTTATAAGCTTACCGCCTGCGATAGAAACTAATGCACTGGACTCGTGGATTTGACCTGATTTGGGGTTAAACCATCTTGCTTTGTATTCACCGCTTATAGACAGGTTGCCCAAACTTTCATTTTCGATATTATCTGTATAAATGATAGCCGAAGATTTATCTCGGTTGGTTAAACAGTAAATTCCTTCTTGATTAACACAGCGGGTAGTTAAATCGAAAATATTGTTATCGGTAAAAAACTGTTTCGCGATGAAAGTTTGATCCCATAAAAGGTCACGAGAGCGCCAGTCTTCAGCATTTAAATCATTGTGAGCATATTTATAGCCAAAATACCATTCGACACCTGCAGAATTAAGCATAAAGCTAGGCCACATCACTTGTTGGCGCATAATATCGTGATTTGGATCTTCACTGTCAGGTAAAGCACCTGTGTGCCACAAGCCTATTTCATCCATCGTAATGGCTAATGGGTGGCCAGCTTCTTTTGCTTTCTCTTGCCAACGAGTTATGTGTTTAGTCACTGTTTTAGGTTGGTCGACTTGTAAAGATAAGCCGTCAAAGTCTTTAAAACCCATAAACTTAGGTAAGGTTTCTTCTTTATGTTTCCAACTGGCATGTGTATGAATAAACACAGGCTGCTGATAGGGATCGATGTTTTTAATGTAGCTAGCCATTGCCATGGCTTGCTCAGGTGTTTGTCCTTCTGGTGAAAAGTGTACGGGGCCATTTTCTTCCCCGACATTCCAGATAATACCGGCATGATGAGCAAAGCGCGCTATCATTTCATTGAGGTATAGCTTGCGTTTTGGACCGGTATCTCCTTTATCTAATAACAGCTCGTTTTCGGTTTCTTGCAGTATAAAATGCATGATCATGTTTTTATCTTCCATGTGCTGAAAGACTTGTTCCCACTGAGCCAGTTTACTGACATCAAATCTATCAAGTGTATTATGGTCTACGTATGGCCATACATCTTTTCCATCACCACCTATATTCATGGTGACAAAATAAATAGCGTTCATACCTTTATTTGCTAGGTAATTGACGGCACCAATTAAATTTTTGCCTTTACCTTGTTGCCAGCTAGGATCGCCTTGCTGCCAATCTTGGGCATGTTCATTGTATTTGTGTAAATTTTTGGTGGAAGCCTTACCAATATCTTTAGTGTCGGCTGCTACGCGGTAAGTACCATCGAAGTCGACATAACCAAGAAGATTTTCAGGGCTATTGGCACCCACTTTAAGAATGCCTTTATTTAGGTTTTTATAATAAAAATAACCGTTCTTTACGGTTAGGATATCGTGTTCAATGTCATTGTTTGCTGCAACATGAATTTTCCCCTGCTGCCCGTCAAATTCAGTTGGCTGTCCTTCATTTAAGTTTTGGCTAAGCGCAATGTTGCTGCCAGTATCAAAGTGAACTTTATATTGCCATTCTCCAGCGAATTGCGGTCTGAATTTAATGTGCCATTGGTTACCTTGCGTCGCTGAGGATTCTTGCGCTGTGCCGTCAGCTGCGTAATAACCGCGAATTTGGTAGGTGTTGTTACCTTGAGTGATTTCCGCGACAACACGGTAATCAGTGAAGGGATTTAGTTTGGCTTGCTCGCTTGTTTCAGGGCCGTCAACTTTAATCGTAATAGCTTGGTGCTGAGTAGCATTAATGGTGTGAGTTTTTTCGCTGCAGCCCAACAGAGCTAACACTGACAGGCATGAAACGATAGTCGCCCGCTGAATGTTATTGTTAAACATAGAATAACCTTATTTATTTTAAGTATTTATGAGTGTTGTTTTGGTGTTTTAAATATATTCATTGGTTTTATTGCAGCTTTACTAAGCAGGCAATTGTTTTATTTGTTTTGCGGTTGATTAAAACTAAAAACCCCGTGGCAAGCCGACGGGGTTTTCTATTACGTTAAACTGTATTTAATCTTAAATTTTGTATTTATTGTGTGCGCGGAAACCAAACAGGCAGATCACAACAAAACAGATAAGCGGTAATATAAAAGATGTCTGAACCGCTGGAATGCCGCTTAATATTTCTCCACCATCAATCATAGACCCCTGCAGCGGTGGCATAAGCGCACCACCGACAATGGCCATAACTAAGCCAGCAGAGGCTAAACTAGCATCGTCTCCCATGCCTTTTAGTGCAATGCCGTAAATAGTGGGGAACATTAAAGACATACAGGCAGACGTTGCAATTAAGCAATATAATCCAGTGTAGCCACCGATGAAGATAGTACCTAATGAAAGTAATATGCCACCAGCCGCTAAAACCATGAGTAAATGGCCTGGACGGATATAACTCAACAAGAAAGTACAAATAAAGCGGGAAGCTAAAAAGATAGACATAGCTACCATATTATAGCTTTGCGCTTCAGCTGCGGTTAAACCGACTGATGTCATGCCGTAATGAATGATGAAAGTCCAACACATTATTTGTGCACCAACATAAAATGCTTGGGCGACAACACCTTCAAGATAACAACGATTTTGTAATAATCGTGCGAAAGTTTCTTTAAGCTCTTTTGCTGTTAAAGGATGATCATGGCTGATAGTTTTAGGTAATTTACTAAATAAAAACACAAAAAAGAGTAACGCGACAATCACAGCTATAGCGACATATGGTCCGCGAACGGTAATTAAGTCAGCCGCTTGCATGGCTTGATGCTCTACTGGATTTGAAACCGCATAATCAGCTAATGCTTGAGTTAATTTACCATCAACTTCAGAAGGTAACATGGTGGCATATTCTGGGTTTGCGGCTTTTTCTTGCGCTCTAAATTCTTCTACCTGTAATTGACTTAAAATAAATGTCGAAGCGATCATCATACCCGTTAATGATCCAATAGGGTTGAAAGCTTGTGCTAAGTTTAGGCGTTGAGTCGAGGTATCAGGGTGGCCCATGGATAAAACATATGGATTTGCAGTGGTCTCTAATAAAGCCAGCCCACAGGTTAATATCCACAATGCAGCTAAGAAGAAGGTAAATTCCATATAAATACTGGCAGGGATAAATAGTGACGCCCCTAACGCATATAAGAATAAGCCAAGTAAAATTCCTGATTTATACGAAAATCGGCGTATAAAAATAGCGGCTGGGATCGCCATCACACCATAGCCTAAATAAAAAGCAAACTGCACTAAACTACTTTGGGCATTTGAGATCAGGAATATATCTTTAAACGCTTTAACTAGTGGGTTTGTTACGTCATTGGCAAAACCCCATAGAGGAAATAAAGAAGCAACCAATAAGAATGGCACTATGTATTGTGCTTCTAAAATTTTAGGCTTTTGGGTTGTTGTTGATTGCTCATTCACAACGGTATCTGTGTCATTGACTGCGGTACTCATACTAACTCGCTCCGAATATTGTTCGCGCACATTGTGAACCAAAATTAGTATAAACGAAAAAATCTATATAATTTGGTTGTTAATTTGTTAACAAAATAAGCAGGTACTATATTTTAAAAGAGGTTGATATGCAATTAACTATTTTGATATTTGAATCTAAAAATTTAAACTTGCTATTATTATCCAGCCTGAGACTTGAATGCTAGCACGTAATAAATACACTATTTGTATGGATGTCAGTCTAACGTTAGCTAAAGCTTGATTGGCCTCTGCTCAAGTATCACGCTGTACATTTCGGCATTTAAAGTGCCCCCTGTAAACTAATTAATACATTTTCTTCTACGGTTTCTTTGCTATTAGCCTAACGCTAAATGGCTTCTAATCGTGCTAGGCTCATTTTTGTCAATTATTCCTGCCAATCCGATTCGAATTTTTTATTTGGATGTGTAATGGAACCGTGCGGTGCTTTACGTGATTTCTTCTATGGTATTAATATAGTCAAAGCGATCAGGTTTTAGGGGCAGGTTTCTAGTTCCAGACGAAACCTAAGTACCTACATCCATGTAGGCAAAGCCGTCAAGCTTAGAATCCCCATGAGCATATGCTCTATTATGTGATTGGGGTGAGTAAGCGCTGACAATGAACCATAAGGCCTGAGCGAGAAGACTATAAGTGAGGAATCATTATGAAACACTTGCCTACTCAAGTATTGCTAAGCGCTAAACAGCTGTTCGATGCTCTGTGGTGTGATTATATTCAAGTTTACCCTATGGCAAAGTGCATTCGTTATGGGATCGCAAAGGCAGCTGGCCTCAAGCCTAGTCAGTTAATTAATGACCATATTGCGCTGCGAACTTTCAACGTAGATCCTATAGGAATTGATCATTTAGAACAGCATTTTTTAAATTTGGGCTATGAGCAAGCCGGAGAGTATCATTTTGCACAGAAACAACTGTATGCAAGACATTATGTACCGTGCAAAGACGTTTTAGGTGATAACAATAATAGTCATGATGTTTTACCTAAGGTGTTTCTTTCAGAGTTAAAGGTAGGCGCTTTTTCGAGTGATTTTCAGCGTATCGTTAATCATTTGGTAGATTGTATTGATAAGGTTAACGTCACCGATCCTTCATTTTTATATTCAGGCCGCCCTTGGCCGATTTCGATTAAGCAATATAAAACATTGTTGAACGAAAGTGATTATGCGGCTTGGTTAGCTATTTGGGGATATAGAGCGAATCATTTCACTATTCGCGTTAATGAATTGCCTAATTTACAAAATTTAAACCAGGTTAATCAAGTTGTAGAATCATTGGGGTATGCATTAAACCTTGTCGGCGGCGCAATAAAAGGTGATCCTAGTGTAGGTCTTGAACAGTCTTCGACCCTAGCTGGAGAAGTTGTAATAGAACTGGCAGATGGCTCAATTAAAGTACCAAGCTGTTTTTATGAATTTGCGTTACGCCACAAAATAAATGGCAAGTTGTATGAAGGGTTTGTCACTCAATCAGCCGATCGTATTTTTCAAAGTACTGATTTGCAAAAATAACAAGCGTCAGTACGAATCTAACGCTTGTTAACTTGTTATTTGCGAAAGGTTATTTAACTCGCATGCCGGGTTGAGCGCCATCTTCTGGGTTCAAGATCCATAAATCTTCACCGCCTGGCCCCGCAGCTAAAACCATGCCTTCTGACATGCCAAAACGCATTTTACGAGGCTTTAAGTTAGCTACCATTACCGTTAATTTACCTTCTAACTGCTCTGGAGAATAAGCTGACTTAATACCGGCAAATACTTGGCGAGTTTCGCCACCAATATCTAATTGAAGCTTAAGGAGTTTATCTGCGCCTTCAACATGCTCAGCTTTAGCAATTTTAGCGATGCGTAAATCGACTTTAGCAAAGTCAGGGTATTCAATTTCTTCGCTAATTGGATCTTTACTTAATTCGGTTTCTGGTGCCGCAGCGGCTTGTTGAGCTGCTAAGTCTTCTTTGGAGGCTTCTACCATGGCTTCAATTTTCTTAGGTTCAATGCGTTGCATAAGAGGTTTGAATTTTTCAATAGCGTGACCTTGAAGTAATACCGCGTGGTCGCTCCATTGCAATTCAATGTTTAAAAATGATTCTACTTTTGCGGTTAGGGCTGGTAATACAGGCTTTAAGTAAACCGCTAATATTTTAAATAGGTTGATACCGAGAGAACATACTTGATGTGCGCGTTCTTTGGTTTCTTCCGCTTTTGCTAGCACCCAAGGTTCTTCATCCGCGATAAATACATTGGCTTTATCTGCAAGAGCCATAATTTCGCGGATCGCTTTACCGTACTCTCGTGTTTCATACAGTTCTGCAATTTTATCACCAGCAGCGACAAATTCATCAGCTAGCGCTTGATCAATAATGCTATCAGACAATTTACCGTCGAACTGTTTGCTAATAAAACCAGCGCATCGGCTGGCGATGTTGACAAATTTACCGACTAAATCAGAGTTAACTCGTTGGCTAAAGTCTTCTAAGTTTAAGTCTAAATCATCAACGCGACTTGTTAGTTTGGCAGCAAAATAATAGCGCAAATATTCAGGTTGCAAATGGTCTAAATAAGTACGAGCTTTAACGAATGTCCCTTTCGATTTAGACATTTTAGTGCCGTTGACCGTCAAGAAGCCGTGGGCGTTAATAGCCGTTGGCTTGCGGAATCCAGCACCTTCTAACATTGCAGGCCAGAATAAGCTATGGAAATAGATAATATCTTTACCGATAAAGTGGTAAACCTCGGCATCAGAATCTTTTGCCCAATAGGTATCAAAGTCCAAGCCTTTTTTGTCGCACATATTTTTAAAGCTACCCATATAGCCAATCGGTGCGTCTAACCATACGTAAAAATATTTATTTTCTGTGCCAGGAATTTGAAAGCCGAAATAGGGCGCATCACGACTAATATCCCAAGCTTGCAAACCCTCTTCAAACCATTCTTGTAGCTTATTAGCCATTTGCTCTTGTAATGCACCTGAGCGTAACCAAGTTTGCAGCATGTCGGAAAAATGAGGTAGCTGAAAGAAAAAATGCTCACTTTCTTTTAGAATAGGTGTCGCACCAGAAACACTGGATTGTGGGGTGATTAATTCAGTCGGGCTATAGGTTGCGCCGCAAGCATCACAGCTATCACCATATTGGTCGACTGCTTTACATTTAGGGCAGGTGCCTTTAACAAAACGATCCGGTAAAAACATCTCTTTTTCGGGATCAAATAATTGTTCAATGACTTTGCTCTTAATATGGCCAGCGTCATTTAAGCGGTTGTATATTAATTCCGCTAATGTTTTGTTTTCGTCAGAATGAGTTGAATGGTAATTGTCGAACTCAATTAAAAAGTCAGCAAAATCGGCCATGTGCTCTTTTTGCACTTGGTCGACCATTTCTTCTGGGGTAATCCCCATTTGCTGTGCTTTAAGCATAATTGGTGTGCCATGAGCGTCATCGGCACAGACATAGTAGGCCTCATGACCTCGCAGACGTTGAAAACGAACCCAGATATCAGTCTGGATATGCTCTAGCAAGTGGCCTAAATGAAGGGAACCGTTTGCATAGGGCAGAGCACTGGTTGCAAGAATTTTACGCTTGTTCGACATAGTAGATTTTTCTGATTCGGATTTAACTTTAATTGGCTGCGCATACTACTGAAATTAACGCGTAATTTCATTATTTGTCGGCTTAATTTCAACAAATCAGCAAAAACCACCGAATTTAAGTATAATGCCGCGGATTTCTTGAATGGAGTGCTGAAAAAATAGCCAGCCTAATGTTTCTATGACAAAAGTAATGACTGATAAATTAGCCGAGTACTTTAACACCTTAGATGTGCCTTTTTCGCCAAGTGAATTTGACTTTTCGCAGCCGGTTGTAGCGTCTCGCATTCCACTTCGCCAATGTTTAGGTGATGACTGGCAATGGTTGCCAGGTTCTAGTTTAAACTCTCCAGTCAAAACTGAGCTGGCATCGATCAAGCATATTATTGCTATTGCGTCAGGTAAGGGTGGTGTAGGTAAGTCGACCACTACTGTGAATGTGGCGCGAGCGTTAGCCGCTATGGGCGCTAAAGTTGGGGTTCTGGATGCTGATATTTATGGACCTTCCGTACCTTTGATGCTTAATCGTTCGGGGCAACAGCCCGCTACTCATGACGGTAAAATTATGCAACCTATTGAATCAGTTGAAGGTATAAAAGCCAATTCAATTGGTTTTTTAGTGGCTGATACGGATGCCGCTGTTTGGCGTGGTCCTATGGCAAGTAAAGCTTTCATGCAGCTGTTTAATGAAACGCAGTGGGGCGAGCTTGATTATTTGTTGATCGATTTACCGCCAGGCACTGGCGATATTCAATTAACGTTGGCGCAAAATATTCCGTTAAGCGGTGCGGTGATTGTTTCCACTCCCCAAGACATTGCGTTAATTGATGCACAAAAAGCCCATAAAATGTTCGACAAAGTCAATATTGACAGTTTGGGTTTGATTGAAAATATGAGTATTTTTGTATGTGGGGAGTGCGGGCATGAATCAGCACTATTTGGCCATGAGGGCGCTAAACAGTATGCTCAAGCATCGTCAATACCCTACCTAGGGGCATTGCCTCTATCTGTTGATATTCGTCAGTATATGGATGATAGCGAAGAACAGTCGCTTACTCAGAAAAATTTTAGTCATTTTTATGAAGCTGTCGCGCTGAGACTAGCGATACAATTGTCTGGCAAAGCCAAGCAGAATTATGATAAACAGCAACTGCAAATACCTATTCAGCAGTTACAGTAGAATGAACCCAATTTGGTTCACGTTTTAGAGGATCCGTTATGCGCTTATGTGATAGCGACATAGTTAAGTATATACAAGAAGGTAAAATCGCAGTATCACCAGCTCCGACTGAAGAAATGATTAGCGGTTTAACGGTTGATTTACGCTTAGGTAATAAGTTTAGAGTATTTCAAGATCACGCTGCACCCTATATAGATTTAAGCGGGCCTAAAGAAAATGTGACTAAAGCGTTAGAATCAGTCATGTCTGATGAAATTGTTATCCAAGATCAAGAGGCGTTTTTCTTACACCCTGGAGAACTGGCTTTGGGTGTGACGTTTGAATCAGTCACCTTGCCCGACAATATTGTTGGTTGGTTAGACGGCCGCTCATCACTCGCTCGCTTAGGCTTGATGGTACATGTTACAGCCCACCGCATTGATCCGGGTTGGTCAGGTAATATAGTGTTAGAGTTTTATAATTCAGGCAAGTTACCGTTAGCATTGCGTCCTGAAATGAAAATAGGCGCATTAAGTTTTGAGTTATTGTCTGGCTCAGCTGCAAAACCTTACAACAAGCGGCAAGACGCTAAATATAAAGGACAGCAGGGAGCGGTTGCCAGTCGTATCAACCAAGATGAACAATCCAAATAGCCGTCTGACATAAAGCAAAGCCTAGCTGTTATATAGTAAAATTGTATGGCAAGCTAGGCGTTAACTGACGGCTAAACTAGCAAATACACGTTCCATGGTTTGTCTGAGCTTTAACTCATCATGACGATAGAAAATATCTTGTTGCCGTAATTCCCCCTTTATTACCATATCATCACTTAAGTTATCGACAGGCGAATGGTTGTCAACTAACACTTTGCTAATACGGACTTTGGGGAATTGTCGCTGTAACCATTCAAGTTTGGCTGCTAAGTTCATTTTACCCGCAGGGCCAATTTCCTTGCCCAAATTGTCAATATAGATAATTTTTGCGTTGGTCGCGGCTAATGCTTGATAAAGGTCGTTAACTAGTAATGGTGGGATAACGCTAGTAAAAAAGCTACCCGGGCCGAGTAAAATGTAATCTGCATTGTAAATCGCACGAATAGCGCGTGGCGGCGCTGTGATATTTTGCGTTAAGTTTAAGCAATCGGGAACTGGAATATCTTCGGCATCAATGCTGGTCTCCCCAACCACAACACGGCCTTCGCAGGTGGTTGCGCTTAAATGCGCAGGTTGTTCCGACATTGGATAAAGCCGACTTTCTACCTTTAGCATACGTCTAGCCAGTTCAATCACTTCAACCGGCGAGTACCTGAGTTGTTGTAACGCGAAAAACAACAGATTACCTAGGCTGTGCCCAGACAGTTCATCATCTTCGAAACGATATTCAAGTAATTGTGCGCCAAAATGATTTTTACCTGCTAAATGACTTAAGCAGTTTCTCAGATCACCCCAAGCAATGGTGTCTTTGGCTTTTCTTAAACGTCCCGTTGAGCCGCCATTGTCTGTTGTTGTTACTATGCCTGTTAAACGATGACCGTAGTCAGAAAAAGTATTAAGTACTTTTCCTAAACCGTGTCCACCGCCTATAGCCACTATATTGAACTCTCTCGTTAGCATTAAGGGCTCGATTTCAATTGGTTGTCTAAATTTCACTACTACACCTTACTTAGTCAGTATAAGGCGAGAAAACAAAACTGTCTCGCGCTTAACCGTAACTAAATGTAATTTGTTATCGGTCATAAACCAAAACCCTGAATATTTAGCTGTGATAATGAGTACTTGTTAACGGAACGTAAAATTATGATGGCAAAACTGGCCTATTGTTTTAATATAAGTTAGGCTTTACTGGTCTGATGTGTTAATTAAAACACGTAAAATCAATGTGTTGTTCGGTTAAAACTAAAGACTACTGCTAACCTTACAGCTTGGAACCCAATTTTAGATTTCCATTTGTGCTAACTAAAATCAAAACCATTACACGCAATGGGGAGAAGTCATGAAAAAACTGCTGCTGAGTACCTCAATATTATCTGTATTGGCGCTCACTGGGTGTGGAGACGACACAAGTTTGTCTTCTATCGTTGACGATCACAAAGACAACAAGGTGATTGCTGCAACGCGGGTCTCTTTTGACCCATCAAATGGGGTTTTATCAGTACCCAACGACTTACTTTTTTCAACGCCGCCTAACGATTTAACTAAGAAAGACGGAACGTTAAATATCCCCGTGGCGGATGAGGCTGACCTTTCCGATCCTACGGTGGCGCTTAACACCTTAGATGGCTGGTCTGTTCAACAACCTTTTACAATTGATTTTGTATTACCTGCTGGCGTTGACTCTTTGGATGCTAATTCGGTTGCACAACCTGGCGCCATTCGCATTTTTGAAGTTGTCATGGGGGCGAGCTTAGTTGACAGTGATTGCGCCAGTGTCCAAGCTGGACTTGCCTGTAAGATGGTTGGTGAATTAAGTGCGCCAGTTAATTTTGTGACTACCCTAGCCGACAAAGATACAGTGGCTATTGTACCGGTAACACCGTTCAAGCCAGGCTCAAGTTATTTAGTCGTCGTGACAAATGCGTTAATGGATTCATTGGGACGAGATGTCGAGCCATCTTCAACCTATATTACGGTTAGACAAAATATTCAAACACATCCATTGGGTTCAGCTTCGCAGCTGGCATTACAAGGGTTAGTTAATTCGTTTGAAAGTGTGTTGGCCGGCGCAGGTATTGATTTAGATACAGTGATCCATACATCAGCGATGACCATTCAATCAGCCGGTAGCAGTATATCCGCGTTAAAAGCGGGATATGCAAAGTTATTAAGTGAGAATTCAGCAAATTTACCTATGCTAACCCATGTTGCGAATTCAACCTTGACTATTCGTGATATGTTTGTTGCAGCAGGTGCTATTGATGCGGCAACGCCACAATGCGCAACTATTGCACCAACTTTGGCTGCGGTAGCGGGTACAGAACAATTTGCGACTGTATTAGCGCAAATGCAATCTTTGATTGGCATTTGTGCAGGGGAAGTGCATTTTGGTTCTATTTCTTTACCTTACTATTTGTCTGCGCCAAGTAGCGAAGAGCCTACTGCTCCATTGAATAAGCCTTGGAAAGCCATGTGCGATAGCGGCGCCATTTTAGCGAGTGCTACGCAAGAGCAGTTAGCTTCCGCTACCCCTGGGCCTAATCACGATGCATGTCAGGCGCTCAATTTGGCTGATTTAGGTTTAGATGTGGAACGCAACTTAACCAAATACAATCCTGTGCCGATGGCGACGGGCCTACAAAATATTAAAGTACAAATGACTTTGCCTAATCTTTCGTTAATGCAGGCGATTGATCCGACATTTGCTCAACCTGATTCAGGTTGGCCGGTGGTTATTTTAACTCACGGATTATCGCGGCAAAAAGAAGACATGCTAGCCTTGGCTTCTACTTTATCAACGCAAGGTTTTGCCACTATTGCTATTGATCAGCCACTGCATGGCGAGCGCGGCTTTGATATTAACGGCAGTCCAGATAGCAAAGAAATTGTTGCATCGGGTGATAACCCACTTGCTTTTGCTAACTTGCAAAATCTACAAGTAATGCGTGACAACATTCGTCAAAGTGTTATTGACTTATTAGGATTACGCGTAGGGTTAACCAGAGCTGCAAGTAGCGACTTTGATGGTCATCAACTCGATCCAACTAAAGTGTATTTTGCTGGGATCTCTCTAGGTGCGATGTGGGGGCTAGATTTTGTTACGCTTGCCAATACGCCGCTTAACCCAGCTTTAGATCCTGCCTTTAAAGTTAATGCAAGTGTGTTGGCGAGTCCAGGAGGCGGTACGGCTAACTTTATGTTGGAATCAATATTTTTTGGCCCTTATATAAAAAGTAATTTAATTCTTAGTTTTATTGAGCCGTTTTTACCGACATTAGCCACCACAATCGGTGACGATGTTGCCTATGCACAAGCAAAAGCCAGCTTTGTCACTCAAGCGGGTTTAACGGGGGACGATTTATTAACGTTTGAAGCAGCAGAGCAGTTTGTGTTGTATTTATTAGCGCAGGGTGTCGATTTAACTAAGCTAAACGGTGAGGTTTATCGTACGCATTATGCCAATTTTAAAAGTAACCTAATGCAGAATAAACCAACGCTGTCGGCGGTGTTGGACGCAACATTTAATAGTTTTGCTTTTGCTGTACAAACCATGATAGATGCCGGTGATCCAAACAGTTATGCTAGTCAGTTAGCCGCGACAGGAACGCCGATCCTTATTACCGAAATATTCGGAGATGGTACGGCAAGTACGTGGGATGATGTTATTCCACCTACGACTTCAACGCCTTTATCTGGCACAGAGCAGTTTATACGCTTGTTAAACTTGCCTGTTCTCGACAGCAATGCTGGTGATGGTACGGCAAATGTTTCAGGTTTTGTGCGTTTTAATAAAGGTACTCATGGCTCATTATTATCAGCCGGTGATACACCAGAAGTCACCGCAGAAATGCATAGCCAAGTGGTATCTTTCTTTAAATCAGACGGTAAATTAATTAAGGTTAATTCAGGTGGTGGTGCTATTGTGCCAGCAAACTAACTACCTATTATCTAGTTAGGCTTAATGGAGTGCCTTAATGAATAGGTAGCTAAAAAATTTCATTATTGAAAGCCGCAATTTTCTATAAAATTGCGGCTTTTTTGTTTAAAAAAAGGCGAGATTAATTTTTTTAGATTTGTGTGAAATTTAATTGGACGAAATCAAAATCTAAGAGCAAAATACGCGAAATTTTGCTAGTGGCGGAAATGCTGCTTTTTACATTTTTAGTTGATGGTAATTGTCATGCCAAATAACAATAACGAACCTTGGACAACCCAACAAGCCGACAAAATATACGGCGTTAAAGCTTGGGGTAATGGTTACTTTGATATTGATCTCCAAGGAGATGTTGTCGTTAATAATCCATTAAATGAAACATCGAATCCTGTTTCGTTAATGAAAATTATCGAAGGTTTGAAAGATCGTGAATTACATATGCCAGTATTGTTGCGTATTGAAAATATTCTCGATCAGAGTATTAGCGAGCTAAATGAAACCTTTAATGCCGCAATAAATAAAATTGGTTATGGCAATGAGTATCGAGGGGTATACCCGATAAAAGTCAATCAACAAGCACAAATTGTTGAAGAAATTGCTCATTTTGGCGCGCGTTATAATCATGGCTTTGAGGTAGGTAGTAAAGCAGAGATGATTGCTGCGCTATCGACCATCGAGGGAACCGATAGCTTAATTATTTGTAACGGTTATAAAGACCAAGAATTTATTGAACTCGGTTTAGAGGCAGTTAAGTTAGGCCATAAATGTTTCTTTGTTATAGAAACCCTAACTGAGCTGCCTATTATTGTTGAGCGCAGTAAAGTATTGAATATACGGCCTCATATTGGTGTGCGGGTAAAAATGACCTCACAGGTTGGTGGTCATTGGAGTGCAACCAGTGGTGATCGCAGTGTGTTTGGTTTATCGGCTCGACAATTGATCCAAGCGGTTGATTATCTTAAAGAGCATGACATGCTCGACTGTTTGGAACTTCTGCATTGTCATCTAGGGTCACAGATCCCAAATATTCGCGATATTCGCGGTGGTGTGGTGGAAGCTTGCCAATATTATTCAGACTTGTGTCAAGAAGGCGCGGCTTTGTCTTATATTGACTTGGGGGGCGGTCTTGCTGTTGATTATACAGGTGGTCAATCAAGTACTGGGCAAAGTCGTAACTATTCACTCGCAGAGTATTGTGAAGATATTGTCGATACGATTAAGCATACGCTGGATGCCAAAGGACTAGCGCACCCAACCATTGTTACTGAGTCTGGCCGGGCAACAGTCGCTTACACATCCGTGTTGTTATTTAATATTTTAGATGTTGTTCATTTTGAATCTGAGCAGATACCTGAGTCGCAGGAAGATGAACATCAATTACTGAAAAGCATGCGGGAGATATTGACTTATCTTAAGCCGCAAAGAGTACAAGAGTGTTTTAACGACGCCTTGTTTTATCGTGATGAAGCGCGTGAATTGTTTAAACGTGGGCAAATTGATTTACGTGTAAGATCCGTGGTTGAAACTTTCTATTATGGGATCCTTCATCAAATTAAAGATACGTTAAATAAAATGGATCGTATCCCTGATGAGTTGGAAGGTTTAGCTGATTCATTAGCGGATATTTACTATGGCAACTTTAGTTTGTTTCAATCGTTACCGGATAGTTGGGCAATTGATCAATTATTTCCGATTATGCCGATCCATCGTTTAAATGAAGAGCCAACTAGGCGCGGCATGCTGGCTGATATTACTTGTGATTGTGACGGAAAAATAGAGCGCTTTGTGGTTGATCAACATGTAGAAAAAACTCTACCGTTACATGAAATGTTACCAGAGCAAGAATATTATTTAGGGGTATTTTTAGTTGGCGCTTACCAAGAAACGTTAGGTGATCTGCATAACTTGTTTGGTGACACCAATGTGGTAAGTGTACGATTGAATCAAGATTCAAGTTTTGATTTTGTCAAAGAGGTTCACGGCGACACGATAGAAGATGTATTAAGTTATGTTGAATATCACCCGCGTGAAATGAAAGTTAAATTCCGTAATAAAGTGGAAGCCGCTGTGAAAGAAGGGCGCATTAGTGCTAAAGAGCGCCAGCATATGATTAAAACGTTTAATGCGAGTATGCAAGGCTACACCTATTACGAAAAAGAAGAACATCAAGGCCAAGATGACTTGGCAGTTTAACAATAGTAGAGAAAAATAATGAGTAAAGTATTAATCATTGGTGCTGGTGGCGTTGGTCAGGTTGTTGCCCACAAGTGCGCTCAAGTGGCAGAGATTTTTTCTGATATTACTTTGGCCAGTCGTACTGAATCTAAATGTAAAGCGATTGCTGAGCAAGTTAAGCAAGCCACGGGTCGAGATATAGCGACAGCCCAAGTTGATGCGGATAACGTACCTGAGTTAGTTGCGTTGCTGAAACAGTTAAAACCTGAATTAGTTATTAATGTCGCCTTGCCTTATCAAGATTTGACAATTATGGATGCTTGTTTAGAAGCGGGTGTCCATTATATGGATACGGCCAACTATGAACCACTTGATACGGCTAAATTTGAATATAAATGGCAATGGGCTTATCAAGAAAAGTTTGAGAAAGCCGGTTTAACAGCATTATTGGGTTCGGGTTTTGATCCGGGCGCGACCAATATGTTTACCGCTTATATTGCTAAACACTATTTTGATGAGATCCATACATTAGATATTATTGACGTCAATGGCGGTGATCACGGCTATCCATTTGCAACCAACTTTAACCCAGAAATCAACATTCGCGAGGTAACAGCTGAGTGTCGTCACTGGGAAAATGGTGAGTTTGTCACGACTCCGGCTATGTCAACTAAGCAAAGTTTCACTTGCCCAGATGAGGTTGGTACTTACAACATATACCGTATGTATCACGAAGAATTGGAATCATTAACCAAACATTATCCAACGCTAAAACGCGCGCAATTTTGGATGAGCTTTGGTGACAGTTACCTTAAGCATTTGGAAGTGTTAGGTAATGTTGGCATGACAGGTATTGAACCTGTGGAATTTCAAGGTCAACAAATTGTGCCTATCCAATTTTTAAAAGCCTTACTGCCAGACCCTTCGACCTTAGGGCCGCGTACGGTTGGTAAAACCTGCATTGGCTGTGTCGTGACAGGTATTAAGGATGGCAAGGAGAAAACGGTTTACGTATATAACGTTAAAGACCATCAAGATTGTTATCAAGAAGTGCAATCTCAGGCGATTTCTTATACGACAGGTGTTCCTTGTATGATTGGCGCTAAAATGATTTTAGAAGGCCAATGGCAAAAGCCAGGTGTATGGAATATGGAACAATTAGATCCTGATACCTTTATGGAAAACATGAACCAACATGGTTTACCTTGGCAAGTGATTGAAGAGCCTAACTTCGATTTGATTTAACACTGAACCAATCTTAATTGGTATGCAATGTAAAAAGCCATTGTTATGAACAATGGCTTTATTTTTAAGTAGTATAGTCAAAGCGATCAGGTTTTAGGGGAAGCTGTCAAGCGGCGAGGCCCCATGAGCATATGCTTTATTATGTGATTGGGGCGAGTAAGCGCTGACAATGAACCATAAGACCTGAGCGAGAAGACTATAAAATAATTAAGCGTTTTGCCAACCACCTAATGCCTTCCATTTATTAACCATGTAACAAAATAACTCGGCAGTTTTATTGGTGTCGTAAATAGCGGCGTGAGCTTCACTTTGATCAAAGTGAATCCCCGCTTTTTGACAAGCCTTAACCAGTACCGTTTGACCTAAGGTTAATCCCGCCATACTGGTCGTATCAAAAGAAACAAATGGGTGAAAAGGTGTGCGTTTTATTTTAGTGCGCTCAATGGCCGCATTGAGAAAAGACATATCAAACGCGGCGTTGTGTGCCACCATAATCGAGCGTTGGCAATGATAATCTTTCTGTTTTTTTCTTACCGCTTTAAATATTTCTTTTAATGCTTCGTCTTCACTGACAGCCCCTCGTAACGGGTTAAAAGGGTCAATACCATTAAACTCTAGTGCCGATTTTTCTAGGTTAGCGCCTTCAAAGGGATCGATATGAAAGTGCAAAGTTTCACCTAAGTACATTTCACCGTTTTCGTCCATTTCTGTTAAACAGGCGGCAATTTCTAATAAGGCGTCGGTCTTTGCATTAAAGCCTGCTGTTTCAACGTCGATAACAACGGGATAATAGCCGCGAAATCGTTGCTTTAGTAATTCGTGAGTCATACTTTATTTGGACGACAAGCGCCCTTAAATCGAGTTTAGGAACTATCTTTTTATTATGTCAGAAAAATGGCTGATTTTCGGCGCGTATTTTGCAATATTTTTGAAAAAGGTGATTTGATGTCAGTGCTAAGCAGAGATTGGTCAGGCTTTTGGCAATAAATTTGCTTAATTCAGACTCTGTTGTACCTTGAGAAATTGATAATAGACGCAGTTAAGTTAAACAAACTTGCGTCTTTGCCTAATTGGTGATGAATGGCGATGAAAAATTTTATAAGCAATTTACTGTTATGTTTTGGCATAACAACCTTGTTTATTGGGCAAGTGGCAGCCGAAGTTAGGCAATATCATGCCAAGCTCGAAAAGTCGGCGTGGCAATTAAGTCAAAAGTCTAAATTGCAATGTACGCTGGCACATAAAATACCGCGTTATGGTGATGCTTTGTTTACGACTTACGCTAATCGTGAACTTAATTTAGCGTTTGAACTCGATATGTTGCGTTTACCCCATCACTATGGTGTGGCTTCGGTACAATCGGTTGCGCCCGAATGGCGCCCAGGTGTGGCGACTAAGTCGATAGCCGATATGAAAATTTTAAAGCAATTTAATGGTGAAGTGCCGCAACAAGCCGCTTGGACTATGCTCACGGAATTAGAGAAAGGTATGTTACCAACGGTATATTATGCAGATTGGGCAAACCCATACGATAAAGTGGCGGTTAGCCTTAATTCAATTAATTTTCATAGCGCATATGATCAGTTTTTAAATTGTGTGGATAATTTATTACCTTATAGTTTTGATGATATTTCATTCACCATCTTAAATTATAAAAAGAATTCGTCAGATTTAACAACGCGTTCCAAACAGCGATTAGGCATGATAGGTGAATACTTAAAAGCCGATGCTGAAATGGAACTGGTGCTTGTTACCGGATTTACGGATAGCTTTGGTGGTCGTTATTTAAACGAAAAGCTATCTAAAAAACGGGCTGAAAAAGTGAAAAGCTTTTTTGTAGAAAATGGCGTCGAGGCCGAGCGTGTAACCACCACAGGTATGGGCGAAAAACGCCATATCGATTCGAATAAAACAATTCTCGGGCGTGAGCGTAACCGACGAGTGGTGATCCAATTAAATAAAGAAGCGACCTAGTGCTGGAATGGTTGTGAAATTAAAGCAAAGATGGCTTAACAAAATACATACTCAATAAAAAATAAGCTATACACAGATTTATTGGAGAGACGAGTGAGAAGCTCTAAACGCAAGTTTAGAGCTTCTTTTTTATGGTTTGCTGTTGTTTTGTTCTTATTCAAAAGCTGCTAGAATATGCGCCCTCAATTTTCCCAGTTCGATACGGTTTTAAATGTCTGAAAACAGTTCAAAAAAAGTCATTGTTGGAATGTCTGGCGGTGTAGATTCGTCAGTGTCAGCTTACTTATTACTGCAACAAGGCTATCAAGTTGAAGGCTTGTTTATGAAAAACTGGGAAGAAGACGATACCGATGAATACTGCGCGGCAGCTGAAGATTTAAAAGATGCACAAGCTGTTGCTGATAAATTAGGTATAGAACTGCATACCATCAACTTTGCTGCAGAATACTGGGATAATGTATTCGAATATTTCTTAGCGGAATACAAAGCTGGACGTACACCTAACCCTGACATTATGTGTAATAAGGAAATCAAGTTTAAGGCTTTCCTTGAATTTGCCGCAGAAGCGTTAGGTGCTGATTATATTGCGACAGGGCACTATGTGCGCCGTGGTCAAAATGGTGACGAATTTCAATTATTGCGTGGCTTAGATAGCAATAAAGATCAAAGTTACTTCCTCTATGCTGTTGGCTCTGAACAGATCGGTCAAACTTTGTTTCCTGTAGGCGAATTAGAAAAGCCTGAAGTTCGTCGTATCGCCGAAGAGCAAGACTTAATTACCGCCAATAAAAAAGACTCTACGGGTATTTGTTTTATTGGAGAGCGTAAATTTACCGACTTTTTACAAAAGTACCTGCCTGCACAACCTGGCAATATTGAAACAGATGAAGGTGAAGTTATTGGTAAACATCAAGGTTTGATGTACCACACCTTGGGACAGCGTAAAGGGCTAGGCATAGGTGGACTAGCCGATAAAGGCGAAGATCCTTGGTATACAGTCGATAAAGATTTAGAGCGCAATGTGTTAGTTGTCGCACAAGGTAGCAAGCACCCAAGATTGTTTTCAAAAGGCTTAACTGCATCTCAATTAAATTGGGTTGACGGTAAAGGCCCACAGCAAGAATTAAAATGTGCGGTTAAAACTCGATATCGCCAACCAGACATTGCTTGTACCTTGACAAGAATGAGTGACGACGAGATCAAAGTTATGTTTGATGAGCCAGTTTCGGCAGTAACTCCTGGCCAGTCGGCAGTCTTTTACATTGATGATGTTTGCCTTGGCGGTGGCATTATTGATGAGCTGATCCGTTAAGCGAGGCTTATCATGTCAGATGTGACTTACGAACAAACACTCGCTTTAGCCGGCATTTGCCAAGCAGGCAGTTTAATTCAACAGTTGGCTCGCACAGGTCGAGTCGATATGGATAAAGTAGCGGAAACTTTTACTTGGGTACTGAATACTAATCCGGCTTCGACAGAAGATGTATTCGGTAGTGAAAAAGCAGTAGAGCAAGGCTTTACTATCATTCACGATCAGCTGGGTCATAAAAGCCATAAAAAAGACGCAGAGCTAACACGTTACGTATTAAGTTTATTGTCGTTAGAACGCAAATTAGCGAAGAATAAATTAGCATTACAACGCTTGGCCAAAGGTATTGATAACGCCGAGCGCCAGCTTACACATTACGAAATAACCGACGAGCAAATTATTACCAGTTTGGCTGGTTTGTATAGTGATGTGATCAGCCCATTAGGGCCTAAAATCCAAATTATTGGTAACCCCCATTTACTGCAACAAAAGTCTGTACAAAATAAAATCCGCGCTATTTTATTAGCCGGAATGCGTGCAGCTGTGTTGTGGCGTCAGTTGGGGGGTAAGCGACGTAATATTGTGTTTCGTCGTAATAAATGGGTGAGCTTTTCAGCGCAAGCCCTGCACAAATTTAATCAAATTAATTAACCCGTTAGGAGTTCCGAATGGAATTATCAGCATTAACTGCGATTTCACCGGTCGATGGTCGTTACGGAAGTAAGGCCGCCGAGTTACGATCTATTTTTAGTGAGTTTGGCTTAATCAAATACCGCGTCACTGTTGAAGTTCGCTGGTTACAGAAATTAGCACAGGCTGAAGGTATTGCTGAAGTTCCTGCTTTTTCTGCTGAAGCCAATGCTATTTTAGATGGTATTGTTGCTAACTTTTCAGAAGCGGACGCACAGCGTGTTAAAGACATTGAGCGCACCACTAACCACGATGTAAAAGCGGTTGAGTATTTCTTAAAAGAGAAAGTCGCTGACAATGCTGAGTTAAACGCGGTTAACGAGTTTATTCACTTTGCTTGTACGTCAGAAGATATCAACAACACTTCACACGGTTTAATGCTAACAGAAGCGCGTGACCAAGTGATTTTACCCTACATTGATAAGCTTTTAGCTGAGCTTAAGCGTATGGCTAAAGATTATCGAGATGTAGCCATGATGGCGCGTACCCACGGTCAGCCGGCTTCTCCTACCACTATGGGTAAAGAGATGGCTAACGTTTATATGCGTCTCAAGCGTCAACGTGAGCAAATCGCCAACGTTGAAATTTTAGCTAAGATCAACGGTGCTGTGGGTAACTACAATGCCCATTTATCAGCCTACCCAGAGTTTGATTGGCATAAGTTTAGCGAAGAATTCGTCACTGAGAGCTTAGGTTTAACTTGGAACGCCTATACAACTCAGATTGAACCACATGATTATATTGCTGAGTTATTCGACGCTATTGCGCGTGCCAATACGATCTTGATTGATTTTGATCGTGATATTTGGGGCTATATTGCGATGGGTCACTTTAAGCAAAAAACGGTGGCTGGCGAAATTGGTTCTTCAACTATGCCACATAAAGTTAACCCGATTGATTTCGAAAACTCGGAAGGTAACTTAGGTATTGCTAACGCTATCTTTGGTCACTTAGCACAAAAATTACCAATCTCTCGTTGGCAACGTGATTTAACAGACTCAACAGTTTTACGTAACTTAGGTGTTGGTGCGGGTTACTCAATTATTGCTTATCAAGCCAGCCTGAAAGGTATCAGCAAGTTGCAAGTTAACGAGCAAAGCTTGTTAGATGAGTTAGATGCAAACTGGGAATTATTAGCTGAACCAATTCAAACAGTTATGCGTCGTTACGGTATTGAAAAGCCATACGAAAAGCTAAAAGAATTAACACGTGGTAAGCGTGTTAATAAAGAAATTATGGCTGACTTTATCGACGGTCTTGAATTACCAGAAGCTGAAAAAGTTCGCTTAAAAGAGTTGTCTCCAGCGACTTATATTGGTCAAGCCCAACAGTTTGTTGATTTACTAGACTAGTTTTGTAGGCGAGCCTTGCCTACAGGACGTAGGTACTTAGGACATGTCTGGAACAAAGTCCTGTGGCTTGCGTTGCATTTACCTGCAATCAAATTCTAAAAAAGGCGCTTTAGGCGCCTTTTTTGTTTCTGGTCTGAAATAGCCGAACAATATTTTTCCAAGCATCAACAAAAGGCACCCAGTATAAATGAACAAAACTGGTGTTGAGGTTAGGGTGGTTAATGCCAAATCGCAGTCGCCGCTGTTTTTGCTTTGTGGCATAAATGGCGGTGCCAAATAGCCTATCCCAGATGGTTAAAGCTGTGCCTAAATTGCAATCATAATGTTCTCGCGCTCGGCTGTGATGTAGCTGATGCTGTGCTGGGCTAATAAACCACTTTTCCATTTTGCCCCAGCTCCACCAAATGTGCGAGTGGCGTAAATTAGAGCCCATAATATTAAAAGCAAATATAAATAAATTAGCACCGAGAATATCGATCATTTGTAGTTTTGGGCCAAATAAATAAAAACAGATCCCGACGGCTATACCCTGTGCCAGCGCCATACGCATGGCGTACAACATATTTTCAATAGGGTGACTGCGATAAACCGTAAACGGTGTCATGCGTGTCGCGCTATGATGTACTTGATGAAACGCCCATAAAACAGGCACTTTATGCAGTAGCCAATGTAAGAAAAAGCGTGAAAAATCATCTAACAAAAATAGTAGAGTTGTAAATATAAAAAAGACTTGTTCTTGCGGAACCGTGAGTGAAAATACGGGAAGTATACCACTCAGCGCTTTAGATACACATAATGCTATGGGGACCATGGAAAACAAAAGTGGAACAATGAGTAAGCTACGGATCAGTTTGTTGAGCAGCCAGAGCAAGTAATCTTGACGAGAGGTTTTATTTAACCACACTCGAAAATTAAAAATATGGGCTAATAGGCTTTTATTGGCTGTTGGAGTGTGTTCTAGCGTCGACTTTGCTGTTAAAGCTAAAATACTGACTGCAAGCAGAGTAGCGGAAACTAAATAACCCCAAAATAAGCGTTTATTCGGATCATTAACATAATCAAGCAAGTCGTTTAGATTGCTTTGTAGAAAATCTAAAACGACTTGCATGCGCTAAACCTTCTCGCCTCTTTCTCGCTTAGTTAAAAACGAAATTTGTAGCCAATTAGCGCTTGGCGAGGTTTAGTTGGTCGAGCGCCATCTGGGCGGCGGCTGGTGACATGACTTTCGTCAGTAATGTTGTCGACTTTGGTGTAAACACTGTGACGATCGTTTAAGTTATACGTGGCTGAAAAATCAGCAACGGTATTGGCTTTAATAACAGAGCCTGCCAGTGGCACACTGTTATTTTCGACATTGCCATTTTCGTCTAAGCCATCACTTGCCGTTTCGCGCATTTCACCCGTATGCTTAACCAGCAGGTTTACTTGCCAGTTATCACCGGTTAAACCTAATGATGCCGTTAATTGGTTTTCAGGCATATACGGTACGGGATCGCCAGCTTCTATGTTACCCCATTGTGGAAAATCTGAATCAAATGACTCTTTAAATTCAGATTGAGAATAGGTGTATGAAATTGACCAAGGCATTTCTAAATTACCAAGATCAACTGAATGTTTAATATTGGCTTCTAAACCATATACATCAACATTACCACCGTTAAAGTCAGTATCAAGTGGACATTTGCTGGAAGCATTGGCAAATGAGCAGCTTTCTTTTAAGTTTTCGTAGTCGTTGAAAAACGCGACTAGCTCTGCATTGATAGCGGGTGTTGCTGCGCGAAAACCAAACTCATAACTGACACTGGTTTCAGCATCGACATCAGCATCGTTTTGTTTTGGGCTGCTTGGCACAAAACCACGATGGACACCGGCAAACACACCGTAATTGTCATCCAGTTTATAAAACGCGCTGATGCTTGGAATAAAAATAGAAAAGTCTTTTTCTTGCCAGTTTTCTTCTTGCCCTACGCGACGGTCTTGATAACGACTACTGAGGTTTTCACTACGTAAACCGGCTGTAATGGTTAGGTTATCAATTGTGATGCTGTCTTGAATGTATAATGAAATGGCATCAGTTTCTTCTTTATCGACAGTCGTAAAGCTTGGGTCAGTTGGGTTGACCAGTTGTCCACTTTGCATGGCGTAATTTTGCGTAAAGTGGTCGCGTTCAATGTAATCATTATGAAAGCGAACACCAGCATCAAAATGATGATTTAAGCCGAATAACTCACTTGTCCAACCAATATCAGTCTGAATACCTTGTGATATGTAACTACGATCATTGGTACCAACAACTAAGGTACCGTCTTGAGCTCCGGTTAAAAGCGCATAATGGTCTTGAAAGTTAGGATCGTCAGGACGTTGCAGAACATCTAATATACTTTTGCCATCGGTAAAGCCTGAAAACTTGCGCCACGCGCGATGAAATTTATGGCGGTAGGCACGTGTTGTGACATCGACTTCATCTAATTGAATAAAATGAGTGAGTTGTAGTGTATCGTGTTCCCAATCCATTTTTCCTGCTTGACTCGCTGCATAACGTCGATAGGGGTTGGCTGCAAAGTCAGTATCGGTTAAACCTAAATAGGTTTCGTCAGACGTTTCGTCGGCTGTCGAGAATTTAAACTCAATAAAGTGATTCCCCTTGCCGTCACTCAGGTCGTATTTAACCTTGGCCATCAAGTCGGATTTATCGAAACCGGTATCGGCATTGGAGTTATCTATTTGTTTAAAACCGTCGGCTTGCGTCCATAAACCTTCGACAACATAGCCCCATTTACCCGCAGTTTCGCCATGAAAAACATGGCCTTTTTTGTAACCGTCTGAAGCTAGAGCCAAATCAATGCCCATGTCAAATTCTTCAGGGATTTGCCGAGTCACCAAGTTGATGGCGCCACCTACAGTATTCGGACCATAAGCAATAACAGAAGGGCCTTTAAATACTTCAACTGCCGTCATGCGATTAACCATAGGGAAGTAATAAGCAGCAGGCGCAGAATAGGGAGCCGGACCAATTAAGACCCCGTCTTCCATAATATTAATCTTTTTACTACGATCAGACGTTGAGCCACGAAAGCCAATATTAGGGCGTAAACCATAGCCATCTTCTTCACGAATATTCACGCCAGGCACAGTTGCTAGTACTCGATTAATGTCGTCAAATTCAAATTTTTCGAGCTCTAGCTCATCTAATAAACTGGTTGCACCGCCTTGAGTGCGTAACTTATCGCCGTTACCTAATATTTTAATTCTTTCTAAGTAGGCGTTATTAGTCTTGTCATCTTCGGCTATCGTAACAAATGAACTACCGGCTAATGCTAGTAAAATGGCAGATGAAATAAGGTTTAACTTAGTCATTAATCGTTATCTCCGGCAGATGTGCTAGGTAACTCAAGAGCAAGTGTGGTAATAAACAAAGTTTTTAAGTCGTCTGTGACTTTCTTTATGTCGGCATGTAAGGCTTCAAGATCACTTTGGTCGGCATTTAATTGCGCTTTTAAACTACTTTGCATATTGGCCACTCTGTTTTGTGCCGCCTGAATATTGGTAAGTATGTTTTGTGCCGTTTCAGTTTCGCCTTCTTCAATCAGAAAATGATGGAAGCCTAATGGACTAGCGCTGCCAAAGTGATCACCCATATATAACTGATAAAAAGCTTGTAAGTTAGCAGAGATATTTTGTAATGAGGTTTCTGAATAGGGTGATTCAACATTTGTTGGGGTACCAAAATAGCCTAACGGTTCGCCAAGCTTTTTATCTTTAACAAATGAGTCTAAATAGAAAAGCGCGTCGCTTATTACATTGACTGCTTGATGTACCGAGGTAAAGTCACTTCCTGGTTGCCCAGCATTTTTTAATTGGCTTGCATAGCCGTTATCGCCTTGCCAAATATTGGCGAACGTTTGCTGGCTAACTTTTATATCGTCAACAAGAGTTTGGGCATATTTACAGCGAGCTAGTGTGCGGGAAGCGTCTGTTCTACTATTCCAGTTGGCGACTGCGCCAGAATTTGATGAACAGGAATGGTCTAAATCGCTGTTAAACAAAGTGTATTCTAAAGCAGGAATACCGCGGCGTGATACAGATCGCTTAGAAATATCATAGGGAGTCGTATTTATCATACCTGCGTCATTAAATACAGTGTCTTGATCGACACCACAAGTACTCACTGAAGGCCAAGAATAGAATAAATTACGTAATGCTTGGGTATCTTGGCTTAGTGGCGTTAACTGATACATTTCAATTTTTTGCCACTCTGTCGCCGTGCTGCGCCACGCTGCTTGCGCCAAATTAAGCTCGTTTGTAACAGTGTCTGCTTGTAATGCTTGGCAATATTGGTCTACTGCGCTTTCCAACGGTGCTAATGAGGCTGCAAAAGCATTGTGTTGAGGGACTATAATTCTGTCGACTAAATGACTGACTAATGCTTTTTCATCAAACTGAGTTGTATTGTCGGTTTTATTACAGTTCGGAAATCCGTCACCACATTGGCTGGAGCTTGACTCGCCGCAACCTGAGAGGGTACCAATTAAAAGTGCACAGGCAAGGGCAGTATATTGAAGACGCATGAGAAATTATCCAAGATTGATAATAATTTTTATTTAAATTTGCTGATGAATTATATATGTTCCCGTTATAAGAATCGAGAATCTAGCACCTTAATTCACCTATTTATTTCAGTCCTTTATCTTATTCGACCCAAAACAAAAAGGGCTAAGTAAATACTTAACCCTTTGTCGTTTGTGACTTTATTTTTTAAAGTGGATTACCACTCAGCAACGTTAGTTGCATTAAAGCTATATGCGTTTCCTAAAATAGTACGAGCACTTTCAAGGTCAGCAATATAATCGTCGATTTTGGTTGTATCCAATACTGGCGCATCTTGCATTTTGCTTAATACATCTTCAAAGTCTGCGTCACTGACTGGTGATAAGCGGTTAAATTGTAACCCTAGTGCAAAACCTTTCATTTCTGACCAGTGCTTGGCTAAATCGGCAAACTCATCAGCAGTGTAACCACCGGCTTTAATGGTTTTTAAGTCAGCAATAGTATAGTTAATGTAGTGAATAACAGATGCTGAAATTGATTTTTCCCAAGCAAGCAAAGCGGCTTCGGCTTGTATTTTCATGGCTGCAACGGTTTCAGCATCAGCTTGCGGAGCGTCATCAGATGATGGATTTTTTGCCGCTTCATTAGCCAATGCGCGTAATGTTAAGAAGGCATCAAAAGCATCTTTAGTTAAGTCAGTCGCCACAGTTGCGCCATTATCACGCTTACCAGCATTCACTGAGTTACCCCAGTTGTATTCGCTATTTAAGTCGATTTTTCCGTCAGTATTCGTGTCAAAGTAGTGTGAACGAGCGTTAGCACTTTCATCTTTGCCGGCTAACTCTAAATCTGAATATTCCGCGTAGTCACGAGCAGCACCAAAGTAGCCAAAACCTTCATCAATTTGGTGTTCTAGTGCGGTGTAAGATTTACCGTCTACTTGTTGGTTAGCACTAAGTAAACCTTTACCAGCAGTATCACTGTCTAAGTAATCATCAGCACCTTGCGAGAAGGCTACAGCGCCAAGTAAGAACTTTTGAATTAATTGTTTAAGATCTAAGCCTGTACTTGTTACATACGTGTATTTAAGAGCGTTGCCTTCAGGATCTTGACGATTTAACGAGTTACCATTGATATCAACAACTTCTGCCGCTAATAAGTCAAAGAAGTGATCGACTAAGTCTGTTGGCGTATTGATACCCATCCAACCTTTAAAGTTGCCCGCTGTTTCCCAGTCTTTATGTTGACCCGTTGCATCTTTACCGGCGATTTTACCAATTAAGTTTTTACCGTCAGAAATATCACGAACTGTAGTTTGCTCAGTACCTGGCGTTGTAGTTAAAGTAAGTGCTTTATCACTTGCTGTATCATCACCATCGCGAAAGTATTCGTTAAGGGCTGCAACCACTTCGTCATTGCTTGTATAGTTACCTGCATCTAAGCTGCCAACAAAGTTGGTTAATTCTTGAATTAATGCATGGCGAGCAATTTGTCCTGTATAAGACACTGATGAACCAGTCGTTAATTGGCTTTCAAATGTATAAGTTGCAGGAACTTGTAGTTTTGGCTCTTGATTTGCGCCGTTGTCATCTGAATCTGAACCACCACAGGCGCTCAAACTTACTGCTAAAATTGATGAAACAAGTACCGTTAGTGAATTTTTCTTAAATGATTTCGCGATTGCCATTTGTATTCCTAATTAAAGTGATAATGGTTATCAATTGTGTTTTAAGTGGCAAGTATAGTATCAAATGACATTTAATCAATTTTTGGCGAAACAAAAATTGAACTGATTTATTATAGAAAATACAAAATGGTTATAAAAAGATAGTAGATTGTAATAACCATACAAAATAATGGTTTATAACTTTTTTGTTACATTTGTGACTTAAGTTAGGCTAGTGTTTTCGTTTGTGTATCACTTAATATCAGGCATTTATTTAGTGTAATTGGAGTCGCGCTTCTTGGGGTAATTTTCCCGTTCAGTACTCGCTCTTTAGCTGAGTTCGAAACGTCATGAGCATATGCTTAATATACTTAGTGCGCTCATACCTAGGTTAAAGTAATGGAGTGCAACGAGAATTATAATTATGAAAAGTCGATCAAAAAGTGGTATCTAACATTTTTAAACCGATCGAAAGCCTATAAACTGTGCAGACCTAAGTTATTATCATTACCAGCTATAGTGAAAACTCAGTTACATCCTAATAGTCGTTTTAATTCTGATTATCATTTTGCCACGCTTACGCAGATCGAGCCTGAATTGGCGAATTTTATTTTTGAAAAACATAATAAACAAACATTGGATTTTGCCGATCCGCTTGCGGTAAAGCTACTTAATAAAGCGTTGTTAAAAGCCCACTATCAAATTGAATTTTGGGATATTCCTGAGCATTATCTTTGTCCAGCTATTCCTGGGCGAGCGGATTATATTCACTATATTGCTGATCTGCTAAATGGAGCTAGCCAAGATCGTCAGATTAAGGGCTTGGATATAGGAACCGGAGCGAGCTGCGTTTATCCAATTATTGGGGTTGGCGAATATAATTGGCAATTTGTCGGGACGGATATTGATCCGATTTCAGTAAAAACCGCGCAAATGATAGTTAAGTCTAATCCGCCAATAGGTAAAAAAATCGAGGTTAGACAGCAAAAGCAAGCAGATCATATCTTTACTGGCGTGATTAAAAAAGGTGAGCAATTTGCTTTTAGTATGTGTAACCCGCCATTTCATAAATCCTTGGCTGAGGCATTTAAAGGCAATCAACGTAAAATTAAAAATTTGACAGGTAAAACGCCGGCCAAATCTCAGTTTAACTTCGGTGGTCAGCAAGCTGAATTATGGTGTAAAGGTGGCGAAATTGCGTTTGTCAGTCAAATGATTACTGAAAGCCAAGCTTACGCAGAGAATATTCAATGGTTTACCTGTTTAATTTCTAAAAAAGAAAATATCAAACCCTTACAAAAGCGCTTGCAGCAGGTTAAGGCAAAACAGGTACGCGTTATTGATATGGCGCAGGGCAATAAAGTGAGTCGCATCCTTGCATGGTGTTATACCTGACAATTAATGCAATCAAGTTAAGTATTGAGTTTAATTGGACAAACATAGCCTTCCGGCTTTAATGCCAGTACGTCACAGTTGATGGCATCTAACATATGTTCTGCGGTATTACCTATAATCGCAGCTGATAGTCCTGTACGGCCAATTGTCCCCAGAACAACAAGTTCGGCATCCATCTCGGTCGATAACTTGGGCACCACTTCTTCAGCTAATCCTTCTTCTACTACACAATGCTCTGGTTTAACTTGATATTGGTCAGCGTAGGTTTGCATAGCATCAAGATGGTGTTGTCGTATCGATTCGATATAACTCGATGGATCAAACTCAGGGATTTCAACCGCTAAGCTGACAGGCGTACCAGGGTAGCAATTGACGAGTATGGCATCTGAATGCAAAACGCGAGCGGCCGATTTGGCTTGTTCTATAATTTTTTTATTGAGTGACCTGTGTTCAGCTTCATCGCTACTAACATTGACCGCCGCTATTATTTTACTGTTTTCAGGCCAAGCATGTTCTTTAACTAACAACAGTGGGACTGGACATTTACGTAACAAGTGCCAGTCAGTAGGAGTGAAAATGACTGATTTTAGTACATCATGTTCGTGAGTCGCTTTAATAACCAGATCATAATTATCTTTTAAAACCGTCTCTAATATGGCTTGATAAGGTCGGTTATGCCACAACACTCTTGCATGTAGTTGGCTTGCTTGATCCGCTTTTTTATCTAAAATACCTTCTAGCCAATTACTGCGGTCATCGATAACAGCGCTTTGCATTAATTGGCGCTCTTCGCTAGACAACATAGTCGTCATTTCATATGAAAAGTCGAATATGGTCATTATGGCCGTGACACTTGCCCCTGTTTTGGAGGCCAACTCTATCGCTCGATTTAATGCTTTCTGTTCTGTTTGAGTTGGGTCAATGACGGCTAAAATTCGATTAAATTTTTCCATGGTAGGGATCCCGCTTTGTGAGTGCTTAACAATAATTTTAGTTCAATATTGGCAAAACAGCGGGAATTTAGTTGATACAGAGCAAACAGGCGTTTTGGTTAATCAACGTTAAGATATTGGTGGTCAGCGAAGGCTAAAAACAAAAAGCCAGGTCAAACCTGGCTTTTTATCAATTCAATTTGTTTTGCAAAATTAGCAGAGTATGTTGTTACGGCTGCCTGATAATTCATCTAAGCCTTTATGGTCGACAATACTGATAAATTTTCCGTTAACGCTAATTAAATTTTCTTTTTGATAGCGGCTGAGTAAGCGGCTGATAGTTTCGACAGTTAAACCTAAGAAGTTACCAATATCAGCGCGGGTCATGGTTAACCGGAATTCGTTTGGTGAAAATCCGCGTTGCTCAAATCGATAGGATAAGCTACTGATAAACGCTGCCAATTTTTGCTCGGCGGTTTTGCGGTTTAATAATAACACCAGCTCTTGATCTGAGGTGATTTCATTACTCATTAATTTCATCACTTGCTGGCGCAGTTGCGGCATATTAGCTGATAAGTTATCAAGTGTGTCAAACGGGATCTCACACACTAATGAGGTTTCTAATGAGACAGCAAAACTAGGGTGAATTTTATTATGGATGGCATCAAAGCCAATAATATCACCGGGTAAATGAAAGGCGGTTATTTGTTCATCACCTTGGCTCGAAATAGTATAAGATTTAAACGAGCCAGAACGCACGGCATACAAAGATTTGAATGGTTTACCGGCTTCAAATAGTTTTTCCGCTTTTTGGAATGGGCGCTTGCGATGAATGATTTCATCAAGCTTATCCATATCTGTTTTATTTAAAGACACGGGTAAACAAAGAGAGCTGATACTGCAGTTATTACAACTAACTGCACATGAAAATCCTGAATTTTCCATTGAGATAACCTTAGCGACCTTATTAATCGTACAGTCTACGACAATATCCTAAAGTTGCAATACCCCTACGAATATTGTGTATATTCCATAAGCGCATAAAGATAGTCCAGCCACTAACTTTACCTGATTATGTTTTAATAATTGCACAACCTGCTGAGACATAAAGGAGGTTGTTAGCATTGAAGGTAATGTACCAATTCCAAAGCAAAGCATGATTAATGCGCCTTGGTAAAGGCTAGTGCTGCTCATGGCCCATGCGACAGTTGAGTAGACTAATCCACAAGGCAGCCAACCCCAAAGCGCACCGGCCACAAAGCGTTGGCTAATGGATTTTTGCTTTAAGGTTTTAGCTGCATGGGGTTGAATTAGTTGCCAAAGCGGCGTGAATAGTTTTTCAAAGTAGTTAATGAGTAAACTAAGGCGAGCAACGTATAAGCCCATTAATATAATTAAGCTACCTGCTAGCACTTTGACCACAATTAGAGCGGGCTTAATCTCACTTAGCAAGGTTTGGCTAGCCAAACCTACCAATGCGCCAATTAACGTATAGGTGGTTATTCTGCCTAAATGATAAGCGGCGATGGCAACACAATTTTTATCATGGCCAATAGCTGCGCTGATCCCGCCACACATGGCAAGGCAATGTGATGATGCCAAAAAACCAATGGTAAATGCGCTGATGAGTTCAGTTAGCATACTGCTTATGACAAATCACTTTCTTGCTTGGACGATTTTTGGTGATCCGTTGGTGTTTGTTCTTTAACCGAGCCATCGACTACATCATTGGCGGTTGCGGGCTTATTTGGCTTATTTTCATCATCAAAAAGAATGTTATAGGCTTGTCTGTCTAGGTCATCAAATTGTTCGGATTTAACCGCCCAAAAAAACACACCTATAGCAATTAATACAATAACAATAGCAAGGGGGATGAGTACGTAAACTACGTTCATAATTTTAAAAGCCGAGTCGAGTTGATAACAACCAGTAGTGAACTTAATGACATACCAAATACTGCAACGTAAGGTGATAGTATGTTCATACAAGCTAATGGCAATACTAGCGAATTATAGCCTAATGCCCAGCATAAGTTTTGCTTGATAATAGTGTTAAGCTTGTTTGATACCGTAAATATCCAGTTAATTTTGTTAAGCTGGTGACTCATTAAAATAATATCTGATTTTTGTTTACTTAGATCGGTGGCGTTGGCCACTGCAATGCTGATGTCGGCAGCAGATAGCACCAAAGCGTCATTTATACCGTCGCCAACCATACCCACTAATTTGTTTTGTTGCTGAATTTGATGTAATTGACTCACTTTGTCTATTGGTTTTAATTCAGCAAAATAGTCACATTGTAGGTGATTGGCCGCAGATGCCACTGACGTTTTTGTATCACCACTTAAAATTAACTTTTGGCAAGGTAGATCTTTGGCCATGGATAATGCGTCTTCTCGCAGTGGATCAGCCAAATAGATAGCCGCAATGAGTTGCTCGTTAACACTGACCAATAATCTTGCATCACACCAAGGGTGATTGTTATCGAGTGAGAAGTAATCTTTAGATCCCACTTTAATTAAGTTACCCGAAACAATACCTGATAAGCCAAGTCCATTGTCGACATTGATTTCGGTCGCAATCTGCTGAAATTCGATATGTTTAAATGCGCTAGCGATAGGGTGAGACGAATGGCTTTCAATTGCGGCTACCCATTGTAATATTTGTTGCTCACTAAATTGTTCAGCGAGTTGTGTATTAGTGATGACTTTTTCAATTGAAAGTTTACCTTGAGTTAACGTACCGGTTTTATCAAAGGCTAACACGTCGAGTTTTTTTATGGCTTCAAGCGCCTCCGTTCGGTTAATAAGAACGCCTTTACGTTTTAATGCAGTTGCAGCCGCTGTCATGGCGGTTGGCATGGCAAGGGACAAGGCACAAGGGCAGGTTGCCACTAGCACTGCAATCATGGGCCAAAAGCCATTTTCACCTAATACGTAGTGCCAAACGACAAAAGTTGCAGCGGAGATAATCAGTACGCCGCTAACAAAGTAGCGCGATAACTTGTCGGCCATATTGACAAAGCTAGAGCCAGAACTGAGTTCACTATCTGCATTGGCCATTTGTGCTATTGTCGTCGCATTGCCGGATGCCTGCACTTGTATTTCGATGGTTTGAGCGGTAACGATACTGCCAGCTAATAACAAATCACCTTGTTTTTTAGCGACGGGTTCGCTTTCACCGGTTAATATTGACTCGTCACAATGACATTGCGAGCTAACTAGTTGTCCATCAGCTGGGACAGTTAATCCTTCTTTGACGCGAATAATTTGTCCTGCTGATAATTGACGTGCTGAGGTTTCAACAAATGAGCCGTCTTGTTGTTTTAATTCTGCCGCTAATGGCATGAGCTTTAACATATTTGCGGTGACCGTTGCCGCTTTTGATTTGACGTTATGCTCAAGGTAGCGTCCGAGTAACAGCAATAGAGTAAACATAGATACAGATTCAAAATAGACTTCGCCTGTTTCTTGAACCGTTGCCCAAGTGGAAGCTAAAAACGTTCCCATAATTGCCAAGGTGACTGGCACATCCATGTTAACTGTTTTGTTTAGCAGGGCTCTTATAGCAGAGTGCATAATAGGGTAGGCGCTATAAGTCACAATAGGAATGGTAAGCAATAAACTTATCCAGCGAAAAAACCTTTCGTACTCAATTTCTATGACACCTGAATACAAGGCAAACGCCAACATCATGGTTTGCATGGTAAATAAACCTGCCACCGCGACGCGTTTTAAAAAGCCGCTGTTTACCTTTTTAAAGCGTTGCTCTTGCTCACTCAATTTAAATGGGTAAGGGGAGTAGCCAATTTGGTTAATAGCGAAAAATATTTCACTGAGTTTGATTGCTGTGGCTTGCCAACTAATTCTGGCGCGTTGCGATGAGGCATTCACTTTAATTTGTTTAATGCCTTCAAGGTTAGATAATCGAGTTTCGATTAACCAAGCACAAGCTGCGCAATGCATACCTTCAATTGCAAGGTCAGCCGATAGGTATTCACTGTCTTGAATGACAAATTCATTTTGAATACTGATTTCATCATAAACTTGATATGAGGTGACATCTTGCTGTTCTATTTTAGGATTTCGATCGTCACGGAATTGATAATACTGTTGCATGCCGCCATGCAAAATCGTTTCTGCCACCGCTTTACAGCCATAACAACAGACAGGTTGTGGCTGCTCATCAACCATGACGGTTAGATCAACATTATTTGGGATGTCTTCAGAACAGTGAAAGCAAGATTGTTTCATCGAGGGATTAAAATTTGTTCGCCTTTAAGTGGTACTGTGATCCTGTGTTGGATTTTCCAGCTCTTATCATGAGGTTCTACAGTGACTTGCCAGTTTCCATCACTCAACTGACTGGCGTCGGCTTGGAATAACCCGTTGGCGCGCTGTGTTGCCATTACCTGAAAATCACGTTTAGATAAGGTCGAATGATAAAAACTAATACTCAGCGCAGCTAACTCTGGTGCCTGCGCATTTTTATTAACATCCAGCAAAATTTTCCCTTGCTCGACTCGCATAATGGCACTTAAACCATATGACTTCGCTAGCTTGATACGACCTAATTCTTGGTTTATGGCTTTACCTTTTTTGTAGTAATCATCTACCACCATTTCGACATTGTGCGTATTAAAGGTCGAGATCATATAGACGGCGGCAGTCACACTTGTGAAGGGCAGAATAATTAAAAACCAAGTCCAAGGTTCTTTATACCAAGGGCGTTTTGGTTCCTGTTGATTAGAAGGTATTGCGCTCATAAGTTGTGTAAATTCGAAATTTTGTTGATTATAGTCTTCTCACTCAGGTCTTATGGTTCATTGTCTGCGCTTACTCTCGACTTTGGCTCCTGCGTCGTCCTACTACCTAAATCCCTTGAGGTAACCCCAATCACATAATAGAGCATATGCTCATGGGGATTCGAAGCTTGACAGCTTCCCCTAAAACCAGATCGCTTTGACTATATATCAGTGTTCTGCTAAAAAAAAGCCCCGCTCAATGCAGGGCTCTTAACAATTAAAATTCGCTATTAGTTAGTTTCAGATAGGCTGTAAACATAAGCAGAAATGATGTGAACTTTGTCTTCACCTAAAATGTCTTTCCACGCAGGCATGACACCATTACGACCGTGGCGTAATGTTTCTTGAATAGCGCGTTCTGAACCACCGTATAACCAAACATTATCGGTTAAGTTAGGTGCACCCATAGGTAAGCCCAATGCTAAGCTACCAATACCATTTGCACCATGACAAGCGCCACAAACAGCAAATTTAGCTTTACCTGAAGCAACATTACCTTCTTTTGCTTCGCGGCCACTTAAACTAAGTACATAAGCGGTAACATCTTTTATACCTTGGTCGCCAAGAGACGCTTCCCAACCTGGCATTGCCGCTTTACGGCCGTGCAAAATTGTTTCTTTAATTTTTGCAAAAGAACCGCCGTATAACCAGTCTTGGTCTGTTAAGTCAGGGAAACCTTCACCACCACGCGCGTTAGAACCATGGCACTGTGAACAGTTTTGTAAATATAGACGCTGGCCAATCTCTAATGCTTTTTTGTCTTTCACCAGTTGAGCCACTGACATATCAGCATACGCTTGGAAAATTGGACCAAATCTCGCATCGGCTTTTTCCACTTCAATGTCGTATTGAACACGAATACCAGCCGCTTTAGCTTGTTCCGTTGCCGCTTTTGATTCGGCAATTGAACGTATATCTTGGTTTGAACTTCTCCAGCCACCAAAGAAACCTTCAAAATTTCCCCAGCCTGGATATAAGGCTAAATAGATGATTGCCCAAATACCAGTTGCCCAGTACATGTTTCGCCACCATTTAGGAAGAGGGTTGTTCAACTCTTTAATACCGTCGAACTCGTGTCCCATCTCTTCGCCTTCTTCAACGCCCGTATAGTTCTTTTGATTAAGGTATAGGGTGTAGAAAACGAATACTAAACAAATTAGGGTTATGATGATAACCCAAGCACTCCAAAACGTACTCATGTCATTTCCTCAATTCTTTATCACTGTTTTGTTCGTCGTGCGCTGAAGGTTTTTTGTCATCTTCGTCAAAAATAGAATTCGCAGCGTCGTCGAACTTAGACTTACTTGATTTACTGTATGCCCACCAAATGATGCCAGCGAAAACCAGCATCATAATTATGGTATACACACCTCTGTAGGTTCCGTAGTCCATGTTATTTAAGTGCAGTACCTAGAGTTTGTAAGTAAGCGATTAAGGCTTCCATTTCGGTTTTACCTTTTACCGCATCTTTAGCTCCAGCGATGTCTTCGTCGGTATAAGGAACGCCATAGCTTTTGAATACTTCTAGCTTTTTCGCGGTCCACTTACCGTCTAATTTGTTCTCCATTAACCAAGGAAAGCCCGGCATGTTTGACTCAGGTACAACCGCGCGAGGGTTGATTAAGTGTACGCGATGCCAATCATCTGAGTAGCGACCACCAACACGAGCTAAGTCAGGCCCTGTACGTTTTGAACCCCATAAGAAAGGATGTTCCCATACAGATTCACCAGCAACAGAGTAGTGACCATAACGTTCAGTTTCAGCACGGAATGGACGGATCATTTGGCTATGACAGTTGTTACAACCTTCACGGATGTAGATGTCGCGACCTTCCATTTGTAATGCTGTGTAAGGCTTTAAGCCATCAACTGGTTCTGTTGTTTGTTTTTGGAAAATTAGAGGGGTAATTTCTACAAGTGCCCCAAAGCTAATAACGATGATGGTAAATATCGCCATTAAGCCAATGTTTTTTTCTAAAATTTCGTGTTTATTCACGCCTTTGCTCATTATCAAATCCTCCTTATGCTGGCTGTGCGGCTAAATTATTAGTCGCATCCGCTCGTTTGTCAGACTTGATGGTTTTGACTACGTTATAAAGCATGGTCAACATACCTGTTACAACGAAACAACCACCGATCCAGCGAAGAATGTTGTATGGCATTTTCTTCTCTACAATTTCAACAAAGCTATACATTAACGTACCGTCTTCGTTAACCATGCGCCACATCATGCCTTCCATAACGCCTGATATCCACATAGCAACAATGTAAAGTACTACACCAATAGTGGCTAACCAGAAATGAGTATTGATTAACTTGGTGCTATACATTTGTTCTTTACCGAACACTTTAGGAATTAAGTGATAAAGCGAACCGATAGATACCATAGCAACCCAGCCTAGTGCACCCGAGTGAACGTGACCCACAGTCCAATCAGTATAGTGTGATAATGCGTTAACAGACTTGATAGCCATCATTGGGCCTTCAAAAGTCGACATGCCGTAGAATGAAAGCGATACAATTAAGAAACGTAAAATAGGATCAGTACGAAGTTTGTGCCATGCACCTGATAAGGTCATGATGCCGTTGATCATACCGCCCCAAGAAGGAACAAATAAGATAACTGACATTACCATACCTAAAGACTGAGTCCAGTCAGGTAACGCAGTATAATGTAAGTGGTGAGGACCAGCCCAAATGTATAATGAAACCAGTGCCCAGAAGTGAACAACTGATAAACGATATGAATAAACTGGACGCTCAGCTTGCTTAGGTACGAAGTAATACATCATGCCTAAGAAACCCGCAGTTAAGAAGAAGCCAACGGCATTATGCCCATACCACCATTGCATCATTGCATCGACAGCACCAGAATAAATTGAATATGACTTCATCATGTTAACTGGAATGGCCATACTGTTACCTATGTGCAATACGGCAACAGTTAGAATGAAACCACCATAAAACCAGTTAGCAACGTAAATGTGAGATGTTTTACGTTTGACTATAGTACCGAAAAACACGATTGCATAAGCAATCCATACCACAGCAATTAAAATATCGATCGGCCATTCAAGCTCTGCATACTCTTTTGACGTTGTATAGCCTAATGGCAACGTAATAGCCGCTGCTAAAATAATGACCTGCCAACCCCAAAAAGTGAACCATGCCAATCGGTCGCTGAATAAACCAGTTTGACAGGTACGCTGTACGACATAATATGACGTAGCAAATAGGGCACAACCACCAAATGCAAAAATAACCGCATTTGTGTGTAATGGACGGATCCGCGAGAAAGTAAGATACGGCGAATCAAAATTGAGTTCAGGCCATACTAATTGCGCAGCAATAAGTACGCCTACTGACATGCCAACTATGCCCCATACAACGGCCATAACAGCAAAATATTTTACAACATCAAAGTTGTATTTAGGTGATGTAGAACTTGTTGAGCTCATTATTGTCTCTTCCAATCGATAAACTTATGCAGTCTATTTGTGTAATCTCGAACTAGGCTATCGACTCACATTCATTGTGGCTATTATTGACAGCTATTCATGATTTCATGTGAAGGGCGACTTGGCTAAATAATCGGCAGTTTGACGGATTATTAAGCAAAACAACCTGCACAGGTGTAAAACCGGCGCAATGATACGGTTTTTAGGGCTAAAAATACAGCCGGGTTTAAAAAAAACATGATTTAAGTCAAACTAGTTAGGCTCAAATTTAAAGGGAATCAACTTGTTAAAAATTCATTACAAAATTGGCGCGTTATTTATCCTTGTGCTGTTGTTTTGTGCACTGTATTGGTCACTGTCAATTCAAGAGCAAGACATAAAACCGATTGCAGAGTGCGATTTATCTAAACAAGCATGCCACATAACTTTGCACGAAAAGTCATTAAATATTCATTTTTCTGCATTACCAATCGTATTGGAGGAGCTTAACGAGCTTGTTATAAGCAGTGATGAGGAACATTTGCAGATCCTTGATGGGCGAATTGAAGGTATATCGATGAATATGGGGCATATACCTTTGCAATTTAAGCCTACTCGATTTAACCAAACTACCAATCAATGGCGGGCTAATGTTGTGCTGGGCGCATGTACTGATCCTTTAATGACTTGGTTATTAACCGTTAATGTCCAGCTCAATGGCTTACCCTATACAATACCTCTGATATTTAATACTGAGTTGTCAAATTTATAGTCTTCTCGCTCAGGCCTTATGGTTCATTGTCAGCGCTTACTCTCGACTGTTTCGTCTGGTACTAGAAACCTGCCCCTAAAACCTGATCGCTTTGACGATATAGTCTTTAGTTGATGTTGGGCTTAGCTAAGTTGGGAGGTGAAAGGTTCGTGCTGCCTTAAATTTTTTATCAATATAAAGATGGCAACAATAAGTACTCGAATTTACACTGTCACGAGCGCTTTGGCACTATGATCGTGTTTATTTAAATGTAAGATATCAGGCGTCAGGTTAAGTGACGGTATGTGGCTTTTCAGTATGTACAAGCCAGCTTTAAACCTTGAACGCCATATTTATCATTTACGACATTTGATCATCACTGACCTGTAATTCCAATTGATTATTGATTTCATCTAAATGGAAGTTAACATGAATGGCGTTACAGCAGGCTGGACAATCTTCGTAATATTCTTGGTCACCATTACTGGCGTCGACTAATAGATGGATATGATGGCCACAATGTGGACATGATATTGAACGGTCTGCAATTCCCATTTTTCCTCCTAAGCTAGAGCGTGCCGTCCTAAGCTTCTGCCTCCATCTACTGCCAGTATTTGCCCCGTTACATATGGCGCTTGTTGCGCTAAAAAATATATAGTTGAAGCGATATCTTCTGGCGACCCCATTCGCTCAAGCGCAATTTCGTTGATAACTTGATCTTTAGCGTCTTGGGTAAGGGTTTGCTCGGGCCATAGAATCGCCCCTGGTGAAACCGCATTTACCCGTATGTCTGGCGCAAGTTCTTTAGCGAGTGATTTAGTCATCATCACCAAAGCTGCTTTTGCCATACAATATATAGTATGGTGCCTTAATGGGTTTTCTGCATGTATATCGGTTAAATTTATTATACAACCTTGGCTTTTTTTTAATGCTGGCGCTAAAGCATTGGATAAAAACAACGGTGCTTGGGCGTTACTACTAAATAAATCCTGCCAATGATGGGGTGATATTGCATCTCCTACTGGTGTCGGATAGAAGCTGGATGCATTATTCACCAAAACATCCAGTCGGCCAAATCGCTGATTAGCTTGCTCAGCTAATTGATGAATATCTTCAAATTGATTGAGGTCGGCTTGAATAACGTCAACTGAATTATCGCGTTGCTTGTTAAGTGATTGCTTTAAAACTTCGGCTTCGTCAATGGAATGGCGGCAATGGATTAGGCAGTTAAACCCTTGTTGATGAAAAGTCTTAATAATTTGCGCGCCAACCCGCTTAGCGCTTCCGGTCACTAGTACTACTTTTTCTGTCATTATTAAATATTAATTAATAAGCAATTATTTGTTGAGTTAGGTGTTTGGCTTGAGCTAGGTAACTGTCACCAAATAAATTGCAATGATTGAGAATATGATAAAGATTATATAGTTGTTTACGTTCCGTATAACCATTTTCTTTTGGCGTTATCGCGTAATAGGCCTGATAGAACTCTGGAGGTAAACAGCCAAACAGCTCAGTCATCGCTAGTTCGGCTTCGTAGTCTGCATAATAGCAAGCTGGATCAAATATAACGGGGACGCCATTCGAGAATGCGTGGTTGCCACGCCATAAATCGCCATGAATAAGAGATGCCATTGGCGTACGCGTTGCCAACAATCGCTTGGTAATATCGACAAATTCATTGATATCTAACCATTGAATGCCTTTTTCTTGTAATAATTCCAACTGAAAACCTATGCGTTGTTCTGCAAAAAAATGATGCCACTTTTTATGCCATGCGTTAGGTTGGCTAGTTAAACCAATATAGTTATCTTCATCCCAACCGAACATTTCCTGGCTGGGATATAGGTGCAAGCCCGCTAAACGCTCCCCCATGTGTTGCCAACCGCCATCAAGATCATCTTGCAAAGGCAGGTATTCAAGTAACAAGAAAGCACAGTTTTTGCTGTGATCACAGGCAATAAACTCGGGGACTTTAATGGTTTGGCTTTTACTGATGCGTTGCAATGAGTTTGCTTCGGTTAAAAATAATTCAATTTTGTCCGCATCGTTAATTTTGACAAATAGGGTTTTATCGGAGGTTTCGATTTTATAGGCTTGATGAATATCGCCACCTGTTAAAGGAGTCTTAGATAAAATTTTCACCCCTGAGCCTAGGGCACTTGCTATGCTGTTTTCTATTGCGTTCCACATGATCCCATGCCTTATATAACGGGACAGTTCCGTAACATTAATTATGGCGTCTATTGCCAAGTGCGCAAGCTTGCATCCCTTGCTTTTTAGCGTATAGTTAGCGCCGCTTTGCTTAAGCATATACCTCGGCAGAGCCTATAATTGGCGCAAAACAGCCAAATGTATTAACGAAACCTCAATTAATTATGTCATTTCGGTTTAATCAGTGAGCGTTTCATCAAATTTTCATAAAAATACAAGTGACACATTGGTAGGTGTCACCACTGTTAATAGGATAAAAAAATGCCTGTAATTACACTTCCTGACGGTAGTCAACGTACTTTCGACAACCCTGTTTCTCCTTATGATGTTGCGGCTGATATTGGCCCAGGTTTAGCCAAAGCGACCATTGCTGGTCGTGTTAATGGTGAACGAGTCGACGCATGTGATCTTATTACTGAAGATGCTTCTCTTGAGTTGATTACCGCTAAAGATGAAGATGGACTCGAAATTATTCGTCACTCTTGTGCCCACTTAATTGGTCATGCTGTTAAGCAATTATGGCCTGATGCGAAAATGGCTATTGGTCCTACGATCGACAATGGCTTTTATTACGACATTGATATGGAGCACACCTTAAGTCAGGAAGATCTGGAAAAACTTGAAAAGCGTATGCTTGAGCTAGCTAAAACTAGCTACCAAGTTGTCAAGAAAAAAGTGTCTTGGCAAGAAGCGCGTGATGTATTTGAATCACGCGGTGAAAGCTACAAAATAGAAATTCTTGATGAAAATATCGCTCGTGATGACAAACCCGGTTTATATCATCACGAAGAATATATTGATATGTGTCGTGGTCCACACGTACCAAACATGAAATTTTGTCAGCACTTTAAAATTATGAAAGTGGCAGGCGCTTATTGGCGTGGTAATGCTGATAACAAAATGTTGCAGCGTATTTACGGCACAGCTTGGGCTGATAAAAAACAATTAAAAGCTTATTTAAAACGCTTAGAAGAAGCAGAAAAGCGTGATCACCGTAAATTGGGTAAAGCGCTTGATTTATTCCACTGGCAAGAAGAGGCGCCAGGTATGGTGTTCTGGCACAACGACGGCTGGACAATTTACACTGAACTTGAAAAGTACGTACGCCAAAAGCTCGCTGAGTATGATTACGACGAAGTCCGTGGTCCATTAATGATGGATCGCACCTTGTGGGAAAAATCAGGTCACTGGGATAAATACGCAGAAAATATGTTTACGACGCAATCAGAGAATCGTGAATATGCGGTTAAACCAATGAACTGCCCAGGACATGTGCAAATATTTAACCAAGGCTTAAAATCCTATCGTGACTTACCTTTACGTATGGCAGAATTTGGCTGTTGTCACCGTAACGAGCCCTCTGGTGCGTTACATGGTTTGATGCGTGTTAGGGGCTTTACTCAAGATGATGCTCATATTTTCTGTACGGAAGAGCAAATCCAAGAGGAAGTGACCCAATGTATTCAAATGGTATTCGATTGTTACAAAACGTTTGGCTTTGAAGACATTAGTATCAAGCTATCAACGCGTCCTGAAAAGCGAGTAGGCTCTGATGAAATTTGGGATAAAGCGGAAAAAGCCTTAGAAGATGCATTAAAAGTTAATGAGTTGGCTTTTGATTTTCAACCAGGAGAAGGTGCGTTTTACGGGCCTAAAATTGAATTCACCTTACACGACTGTTTAGGCCGTGCATGGCAGTGTGGCACAATCCAAGTTGATTTTTCAATGCCTGGTCGGTTAGGGGCAACTTACGTTGCTGAAGACAATGATCGCAAAACGCCAGTTATGATCCATCGAGCTATTTTAGGCTCGCTAGAGCGCTTTATTGGTATTTTGATTGAAGAATACGCGGGTATCTTACCAACTTGGTTATCACCAAAACAGGCTGTTGTACTCAATATTACCGATAAACAAGCCGATTTTGCGCAAGAAGTTGTAAATAAATTGAAAAATAATGGAATTAGAGCCTTCGCTGACTTGCGAAATGAAAAGATCGGCTTTAAAATCCGCGAGCATACTTTAAAGCGTGTTCCGTATATGCTAGTTATCGGTGATAAAGAGGTCGAATCAGGCCAAGTCGCGGTAAGAACACGCAAAGGTGACGATTTAGGTACACTTCCTGTTGATGACATTATCAACAAATTAAGCGAAGAAGTAGCTAAGCGTAGTATTTAAAACTCTGGAGGAATCGACCATAAAAGGCGGCAGAAATAAAGCGAGTCAAGATAAGTCTCGTATCAATGAAGAAATTACAGGCACTGAAGTTCGTTTAACTGATCAGAATGGTGAGCAGTGCGGTATTGTTAGTCTACGTGACGCATTAGCGAAAGCTGAAGCTGCAAAATTGGATCTAGTTGAAATTAGTCCGAATGCTGCGCCTCCTGTATGCCGAATTATGGACTATGGAAAGTTCCTCTACGAGAAAAGTAAAGCTGCTAAAGAGCAGAAGAAAAAGCAAAAGCAGATCCAGGTTAAAGAAGTTAAATTCCGACCTGGAACTGATATAGGCGACTATCAGGTAAAACTGCGCAACCTGATTCGCTTTTTAGAAGGTGGCGATAAAGCTAAAGTCACAATCCGCTTCCGCGGTCGTGAAATGGCTCACCAAGATATTGCTATTGACTTACTAAATCGTATTAAAACCGATTTAGAAGAATATGGCTCGGTTGAATCTTTCCCTAGGAGAGTTGAAGGCCGTCAAATGATCATGGTTATTGCCCCACTTAAGAAGTAGTACAGGTCCTAAAGTAATAATAACGCAGAGTCATGTAAATGGCTCTGCGTTTTTGTTCACCTTGCTGCTAAATGTAAACTTGACAATGCGGAGTCATGCAAATGTCTAAAATGAAAACTCACAGAGGTGCTGCAAAGCGCTTCAAAAAAACCGGTAACGGCGGTTTTAAGTGCAAACAGTCTCACTTACGTCATATCTTGACGAAGAAGAGCTCTAAGCGTAAGCGTCATTTACGTGCTAAAACACAAGTTCACCAGAACGATGTTCCATTAATCGTTCGCATGATGCCATACGCGTAATAAAGGAGACTGAGAATGCCTAGAGTAAAACGTGGTGTAGTTGCTCGCGCAGCACACAAAAAAGTATTAAAGCAAGCTAAAGGTTATTACGGTGCGCGTAGTCGTGTTTATCGTGTTGCTTTTCAAGCAGTAACTAAAGCTGGTCAATATGCTTACCGTGACCGTCGTCAGCGTAAACGTCAATTCCGTCAATTATGGATTGCTCGTATCAACGCTGCAGCTCGTCAAAACGGTTTATCTTACAGCCGTTTCATCAATGGCTTGAAAAAAGCTTCTGTTGAAATCGATCGTAAGATCCTTGCAGATATTGCTGTTTTCGATAAAGCGACTTTCACTGCATTAGTAGAGAAAGCTAAATCAGCACTATAAGCTGAATTAGAATTTATCGAAACAAAAACCGCCAAGCGTAAGCAAGGCGGTTTTTTTATGCCTGAAATAAATTAAGTTAATAAGTTAAGAGATAATTAGGCAAAAAAAAGCCCAAGCACAGTATGGGAAGGAAGAGTTTGCTTGGGCTTGCAAGATTTTTTGAATGAAACCACCTGACTTGGGGAGAGTGATCTCAACTGCTTGCCTAATCTTAGACAAAATTATGACTTGTTAGTCAGAGCTAGGTTCAAGTTTGTACAAAATTAATTCAAATTGACTTCATTTTCGGTAATTTTAATAAAACCTCTTTTTAATCAATAATCTATATTAGCAATCAATTCATAGCCTATTTAATTTAGCCATTTTGTTGTCGAAAATAGCCTTGTTTGTAAATTTTAATTTACATTTTATTGATTTTTCATCGGGAGTTTTTCAAAAAATCGCCTAAATTCAGATAAAAATGAGTTAAGTTTAAATAAAAATAGGTGAATATTAAATTCAAACGCTTGTTTGACTTTTACATGTTTTAAACATAAATTTAAAACATGTGTTTGAATTTGAGGTTGGGCCGTGAGTCGTCATGCTACTAAAGAACGAATTTTAGCAGCTGCTGAGCAGTTATTTGCAGAGCAAGGGTTCGACAATACATCATTACGAGAAATCACCAATAAAGCTGAAGTGAACTTAGCTGCTGTTAATTATCACTTTGGATCTAAAAAAACCTTGATCCAAGCGGTATTGGATCAATATTTCAGTCAGTTTGTACCCAAAGTCTGCCAAAGTTTAACCGCATTAATGCAGGCATCGCGTCAGGTGTCTGTTGATTGTTTATTTCACGCTTTCATTGAACCCTTATTAAGCCTGAATAATCTGAAAAAAAATGGTACTGAACGATTTATGTCGCTGGTTGGTCACGGTTATAGCGAGTCTCAAGGTCATTTAAGACGTTTTTTTCATGAAAACTACGGTCAGTTATTACCTATTTTAATTGAGTCAGTGCAAACCGCTTTGCCGTCTGTAAGCAAGCCAACCATATTTTGGCGTTTGCATTACACGCTGGGGTCAGTGGTTTTTACTATGACGTCTAAGTCTGCTTTGGCTGAAATTGCCGAGGTCGATTTTCAACAGCAAGTTTCAACTGAACAATTGATAAAACAACTCATCCCTTTTTTAGCGGCGGGTATGTCCGCTCCTGACAGCCAATCTAACTTACAGGTGAATGTATGATAATTTTGCTATTAACTTTTGCTGTCATCGCGACAGTGCTTTTGGTTGCTGATGTACGTCGCCAACTGATTACTCGACCTATTTTTTCGGTTTTTAAAAAAATATTACCTCCTTTATCGACAACAGAGCGTGAAGCGATGGAAGCAGGGGATATATGGTGGGACGGCGAATTATTTCGCGGTAAGCCAGATTGGCAAAAATTGCATGCTTATCAAGATGCCACTCTAAGTGCTGACGAGCAACAATTCATGGACACCCAACTCGAAACCTTAATGGCGATGTTGGATGATTACAAAATTTGCCATGAAACAAAAAATTTACCTGAGCCAGTTTGGGATTATTTAAAATCTAACGGCTTTTTTGCCATGATCATCCCCAAACAATATGGTGGACTTGAGTTTTCTTCAGCGGCTAACTCACACGTAGTTACCCGCATTGCTACCCGCAGTTTAAGTGCAGCAGTTACGGTAATGGTACCTAACTCGCTTGGTCCTGGCGAGTTACTTATGCATTATGGTACACAGGAGCAAAAAGATTTTTGGCTACCTAATTTATCAAATGGTAAAGACATTCCTTGCTTTGCATTAACAGGACCTGAAGCTGGATCAGATGCAGGTGCTATTCCCGATAAAGGGATAGTATGTAAAGGCGAATATGAAGGCAAGGAAGTGCTAGGTATAAGCCTGACTTGGAACAAGCGTTATATCACCTTGGCTCCTGTCGCGACTGTTTTGGGATTAGCATTTAAATTACAAGATCCTGATGGTTTACTGGGTGATAAAGAAGATATAGGCATTACTTGTGCCTTGATCCCAACTAGTCACCCCGGTGTGAATATTGGTGATCGCCATAACCCAATGGGTTTGGCATTTATGAATGGCACAACCAGTGGTGAGAATGTATTTATTCCCTTAGAGTGGATTATTGGCGGGGCTGACTACGCAGGTAAAGGTTGGCGCATGTTGGTTGAATGTTTGTCGGCGGGGCGTGGTATCTCGTTGCCGGCTTTAGCAACTGCCATTGGCCATGTCAGTGTACGCATGACCAGCGCATACAGTTATGTGCGTAAACAATTCGGTTTATCAATTGGCCGATTTGAAGGGGTACAAGAGTCGTTAGCAAGAATAGGGGGACTGGCGTATACGTTAGAAGCGGCACGTAAATTTACGATTAGCTCACTTGATATGGGGTATAGCCCGTCTGTAGTTACCGCTATTTCTAAATACCATATGACAGAAATGGGTCGTCAAGTGATCAATGACGCCATGGATATTCACTCAGGTAAAGCGATCCAAATGGGGCCAAATAATTATTTGGCTAACTTATATGCAGGCGTACCGATTGCCATTACGGTTGAAGGCGCCAATATTTTAACCCGTAATTTGATGATATTTGGTCAAGGTGCAACGCGTTGTCATCCGTATGTTTTTAAAGAAATGGAAGCAGCTGCTAACCCAGATCAAGCTGCTGGACTACTTGATTTTGATAGCTTGCTAGTTAAGCACGTTAAGTTTGCGGTGGGCAATTTTGCGGGCTGTTTAGGTTATGGCCTCACTGGCGGACGCTTTATTGATTCGCCAGTTGCCGGCGAAACCGCTAATTATTACAAACAGCTGACGCGTTTAAGCCGAGCATTGGCCTTGTGTACCGATATATCTTTGTTGGTACTGGGGGGCGCTTTAAAACGCAAAGAAATGATTTCCGCACGTTTGGGTGATGTTTTAAGTCAGTTATATTTGGCCTCTGCCGTACTAAAACGCTATGAAACCGATGGGCGTCAATTGACAGACTTACCTTACGTGCATTATTCGGTGCAGTTAGCTTTGCATAAAGCGGGTGTTGCATTTGAAGGTTATTTCCAAAACTTTAGACCGCGTTGGTTAACTAATATACTGCATCGAGTGATATTCCCACTAGGTAATCCATATAAAATGCCTAACGACAGACTTGCGCGTAGCTTGTGCAAAAATATGCTTAAACCAGGCGAGAGTCGGGATAGAGTGTCGTATCTTTGCTATTTAGGTACATCAGAAGACGATGCTACTGGTGTTGTGGAAGCAGCATTTCATGCCATGGTGGAGTGCCGAGAAATAGAAGTTAAGTTAACTTCTGCACAAAAATCAGGTGTCATACCGCGTCGTATTCCGTTAGATGAAGCTATAATGATAGCGTTAGACAAAGGTGTGTTATCTGAGCATGAAGCTAAGCAAATTACTCACGCAGATGAACTGCGCAAAAAAGCGATTGCGGTGGATAGTTTTAAGTTTGAAGAATTAGGCCATGGTGCACAGCACAATGAAGAAAAGGCGAGTGCAGCTTAGGTTGCCCTAGGTGCGTGTTTTTTGTCAAACCTGCTTGTTGCCAAATCTTATAGTATAGTCAAAGCGATCGGGTTTTAGGGGAAGCCGTCAAGCTTCGAGACCCCATGAGCATATGCTCTATTATGTGATTGGGGCGAGTAAGCGCAGACAATGAACCATAAAATCTGAGCGAGAAGACTATAAGAAGCCAATCGTATTCGATTGGCTTTTTATTTGTACAAATTAACTCGTAAAGGGAGCTTAATTTTTCGGGCAAGCCAAGCAGACGGCATATAAACCACGAGGATCATTGAGTTGCGCAATTGCGTTATATTCACCGACTAATTTTTCTGCCATTGCCAGTAACTTATTGTCGTTATGCAAATTAATCTTGGCATCACCTAGGAATGCTTGAGCATTGCCTAATAATTGTTTAATGAACACCTCTTGTGGGCTTAGCTCTTTTTCTACCAACCAGGTTTCATAGTTATCTAATTTGGCGAGCTCGGCTGCCGCCTCAATAGCTTGTTCAAAATCTCCCAGCTTATCAACTAAGCCGAGTTCTTTTGCTTGTAAACCCGTCCAAACGCGACCTTGAGCGACTTGGTCTACTTGCTCTAAGGACATTTCACGACTATTTGCTACTAAGCTTATAAATTGCTGATAAGACTTTTCAACACTCATCTGAATTACGTTAGCTAAACGTTTATCAAGAGGTTTAGCTACACTCATACCAGCCATTTCGGTACTACCTACGCCATCAGCGTGAATACCTAAGTAATCTAAGGTATTTTCGAAGGTCATAAATAAGCCAAAAACGCCGATTGAGCCTGTTATGGTTGTGGGAGCAGCCCAAATTTGATCAGCATTACTGGCTATCCAATAACCACCAGAGGCCGCCATAGAACTCATCGATGCTACAACTGGTTTGCCAGCTTGTTTTAGTAGTTCAATTTCTTTGCGGATCACTTCGCTGGCAAACGCACTGCCGCCAGGGCTGTCTATACGCAATACGACCGCTTTAACTTTATCATTTAAGCGGGCTTTTTGTAGCAACATAGCTGTGCTATCGCCACCAATCTCACCGGCTTTTTGATGACCATTCAGAATCGTACCTTTGGCTACCACGATAGCCACTTGGTTTTCTGAGTATACAGGCAGAGGAATGGGCGGCTTAACGACCTTAAGATAGTCTTTAAAATGAATTTGTTTAAAGCTCTTTTTATCTTTTGACCAACCCACGGTTTCTGCGATCACGCTGCGGTATTCTTGACGCCCAGCTAACTGATCAACCCAGCCATTTTGTAGTGCATATTGAGCAAAGTCACCGCCAGCGGCTGCAAATTTATTGGTGAAAGCGTCTAAGGTTTCATCAAAGTTTTCGATGGCTATTTCACGTTGTTGCGCTACATCCTGCTTATATAAACGCCATAGCGTATCAACCCAAGCTTTGTTAGCTTCTTTTGCGGCTGGACTCATATCATCACGTAAAAATGGTTCAACTGCTGATTTGTAAGTCCCGACGCGAAACACATGGGCTGTAATTTTTAATTTATCAATTGCTGATTTGTAATAAGTAGGGTAAGTACCAAAACCGTCAAGTAAAACCATACCCATAGGGTCAAGCATAATGTGATCCGCGTAGCTTGCTAGGTAGTATTGGTTTTGGGTATAAACATCGCCAATGGCATAGATTTTTTTATCAGCCGCTGAAAATTTATTCAGAGCTTTACCAATCAGCTTGAGTTTGTTGATGCTGGCACTGCGCATATCTTGTAAGCGTAATACAATTGCCTTAATCCGCTTGTCATGAGTCGCGTTGTCTATCACCTCAATGACATCTGTCAATAATGTCTCCGTGTCTTTACGGTTTGAATCGGATGCTTCGGCCATAAATTCTTCAACCGGATCAACTGCTCGTAATTGTTCTACAATATCGCCGCGAATATCCAATACGAGTGCAGATCCGACAGGGATTGTAATCTCATCTTCATCTGACAAGATGGCGGCGACAATAACCAGTAATACGGTAAAGAAAATAAGGTTAATAATTACTCTTCGCGTTACATTGATTAAATCCCAAATTGAAGAGAAAACTCGGGCAATTCCTGATTTGCGTTGCGTCATACAAATAAACTAACGTTTTATACTCATTGATACGCCACAGTTTACACTGAAATAAAGGCAGCGTAACCCCGCTTTATCGCCATTATTAGTAAGCACAGCCGAGTTTTTTAATATTGTATTTTACAAAATATTTACATATCTCTTGTGTTCTACAATAATGAGGTCAGACCAGACTGGAGCGCATTATGTCAACAAACTCTTTTTACCCCAATTTATTTCAGCCGCTAGATTTAGGTTTTACCCAGTTGAAAAATCGCGTGATTATGGGGTCAATGCATACAGGACTTGAAGAAGAAAAAGGTGGGTTTGATAAGCTAACAGAATTTTACCGACAGCGAGCTAAAGGGGGAGTGGGTCTAATTATAACTGGGGGAATTAGCCCCAATTTCAGAGGTCGCTTATCGCCTTTTGCAAGTCAACTTAGTTTTAGTTGGCAGCGGAAAAAGTACAATAAACTTGTGACAGCGGTTGAAGATTACGATTGTAAAATTTGTCTTCAGCTATTACACGCGGGACGCTATGCTTATCATCCATTCAGTGTTTCAGCGAATGCAATCCAATCTCCCATTACCCCATTTAAACCCAAAGCTTTGTCCGAAAGACAAATTGTGAAAACGATTTCTCAGTTTGCTAAGTCTGCGTTATTGGCAAAGCAAGCTGGTTTTCATGGCGTTGAAATAATGGGCTCCGAAGGATACTTAATCAATCAATTTTTGTCTGAGTTGACCAACAAACGGACAGATAAATGGGGAGGTTCAAGGGAAGGGCGTTGCCGCTTTGCGGTTGAACTAGTCCGTGCTGTGCGCAAACAAGTGGGACAAGATTTTATTATTATCTTTCGAATTTCATTGCTTGATTTAGTAACACAAGGACAAACTTGGCAGGATATTGAGTATTTAGCGGGGCAATTACAAAAAGCCGGCGTCACTATTTTTAATTCAGGAATAGGCTGGCACGAGGCTCGAGTACCTACCATAGTTACCTCGGTACCCAAAGCCGCTTTTGTATTTGCTACTGAAAAACTTAAACAAGTCAGTTCGGTGCCCGTAGTTGCAACTAACCGAATCAATATGCCTGATGTTGCCGAGTCTATATTACAAAAACAACAGGCGGACCTTATTTGTATGGCTAGACCCTTTCTTGCTGATCCGGCGTGGGTAAACAAAGCCGAACAGGGCAAAGCTCAACAAATTAATACTTGTATAGCGTGCAATCAAGCTTGCCTAGACCATGTATTTCAAGGCAAGCGTGCGAGTTGTTTGGTTAATCCCTTTGCTTGTTATGAAACTGAATTGACGATACAAGCGACTAACAAACCAAAAAAATTGGCCGTTATTGGTGGTGGGCCAGCGGGGATGGCGTTTAGTTTATATGCAGCGCAAAAAGGTCATCGTGTCACTTTATATGAAGCGAGTCATGAATTAGGTGGGCAATTTAACTACGCTAAGCAAATTCCAGGTAAAGGTGAATTTAATCATACCCTTAGGTACTTTAAAGAAATGCTAAAAGCGCACTCGGTAGAAATTAAATTAAACGAGACTTTTACATTAGGCACAGAGATTGCAAATTCTTTCAAAGAAGAAGGTTCTATTGAAAAAAATGTTTCCGGTAAAAATGAGATAAATGAACAAACTTTGTATGATGAGTACATAGTTGCCACAGGGATTAAACCTAGAGTGCCTAACATTGAAGGAATTAATCACCCTTGTGTTGTCAGTTACGTTGATGTTTTACGTGACCATGTCAAGGTTGGTAGTCATGTTGCAATAATTGGCGCTGGTGGTATTGGATTCGATGTTGCGGAATATTTGCTTGAAGAACCTGTCGATAAAACTAGCGATGGTACTTTACAACACCATTGGTACAAGCAATGGGGAGTTGATACCGAGCTAATGGCTCCAGGCGGTTTAATTGCAGCAGAGAAACCCTTGGTAAAAAGGAAAATAACCCTACTACAACGTAAACCAGGTAAGCTAGGTAAAAATTTGGGTAAAACTAGCGGTTGGGTTCATAGAAAAACGTTACAACAATATGATGTAACCATGCTCTCGGGCGTTGAGTATAAAAAAATTGACGATCAAGGGTTACATTATGTTGTTGATCAACAAGTATGCCGATTAGAAGTTGATACAATTGTTGTATGTGCAGGACAAGAATCTGAACGTGGTTTGTATGAAAAAATGTTAAAAAAAGGTTGTGTTGTGCATTTGCTTGGTGGTGCATTTGAAGCGGGTGAATTAGATGCAAAAAAAGCTATTAGACAAGCCGCGGATCTCGCAACAAAGATATAGTTATTACAGTATAAAAGTAAAATTTACTTGCACTAGAGACAATACTTTTATTTAATTAACAGTGGTTTGCACGGTAGATGTGCTTTAAAAAATAATAAAAAAATAGTCTTTTGTTTTAGCGTTATTTAAATTTAGGGTTAAACTTAAAAGCGAGTAATAAGTGAAAACGAAAACTTATAACAAAATTAGTACACTATAAAGTAAATGGCTTGTTGGAATAATGTTTTATTTCACAGGTTACATATAGAGCAACGCAGTTAATTTATAATCAGCATTTTTGTATAACTCATTAGTTTTTTGTATTGGTTTAAACGATATTAAAAATCAGGGTAGTTATAAACAACACACATGATTTAGGGCTGTATAAACGGTCCTCAGGACAATTGAGTTTTACACTCGCTTCTTAAGGACAAGAACCAAAGTAGTGGATTGCTTTGGTTAACCCTAACCTACATAACACGTAAAGGTAATTTGTAACATGATAAAGACGAATTCAATTGCTAACAAAGTGATGGTCTCGCTGGTTATAACCATAACCGCGGTCTTAGGTATCATTTCAATTGTTTCGTTTTTTGCGAGCCAGTCTTCTGAAAATGAAGCCTATGAGCAAAAGCAGAAATCGTTAGACAAGCAGCTACTGGTTATTTTACAAGATCCAGTTTTTTCATATGACTTTAAGCTTATTCAAAGCATTATTGATGCTTATACGCCTTTATCTGAGATCACATCGATAGATGTCAAAGATCACCGAGGTAAGGAATTAGCAAAGGCGACTGATAAAGGGGAAACTGACTTTACTGCAGTGTTAGAGCTAAAAGGTGAAGATGGCGCGAAAATTGGCTCAATAACAGTCGGGTATTCACGCCAAGCAATATCGGCTCGTTTAGGGGCATTAGCTTGGGAAAAAGTCATTACGTTAATCGCTTCGCTGATAATACTGAGTGCGATATTGGTTTTCGTCATCAAAAAGATTGTTGTTGGGCCTGTTGAAGATGTATCGCGAATTTTATCTGATATTGCAGCGGGTGGCGGTGATTTAACGCAGCGCGTACCGGTAGCTTCGAACGATGAGGTTGGTGTTTTAGCGAAAAGCTTTAACTCCTTCATTCAAACCGTGCAAGAGATTGTGTCTGACGTGGCCAGTGGTGCAAGTAACTTGGCTGAGCTTTCTGGTCGAGTGAGTCATGTTTGTCATTCAACATCAACCAGTACTCAGCATCAAAAAGAGCAAACCGAGCAATCTCTTATTTATTTGAAGCAGTTAGGTGAAGCCACTTCTGAAATTGCACAAAATGCCGAATTAACCGCTGCGACTAGCCAATCTGCCTATGATACAGCTGGTGAAAGTAAGGCCGGTGTTGAAGCTAGCTTAGAATTAGTTCGCTCGTTAGTAACAGAGTTAGACAATACTGCAGAGGTTGCGACTCAATTACGTAGTGAAAGTGATAACATTGGTAGCGTATTAGATGTAATTAAAGGTATTGCAGAGCAAACTAACTTACTTGCATTAAACGCGGCCATTGAAGCTGCACGAGCGGGTGAGTCAGGTCGCGGTTTCGCTGTGGTTGCCGATGAAGTTAGAGCATTAGCACATAAAACGCGTCAGTCTACTGAAGAAATCGAATCGATTATTTCTTCGCTACAAGGTCGAGCTGAAGCGTCATTTGAAGCCACGCATAAATCTAAAGGTTTAGTTAACGAAACTATTCACTCTGTAGAGAAGACTTCAGGTTCGTTTATTGAAATATCTGAACAAATGAGCCAAATTAACGACATGATTATTCAGGTGGCTAGCGCCTCAGAAGAGCAGGCTAACCTAACTCGTGAAGTTACTTCAACTATGGAAAGCTTATGTGACGATGCACAACAACTGGCTGTTGAGTCGCAAGAAATGGAACAAAGCAGTGATGCCATGGTTAAAGTTGAGAAACAATTGTCAGAGAAAATATCTCAGTTTAAGTTCTAATGATTTAACCGACAGAATAACGAAAAAAACCGCGTTTACCGCGGTTTTTTTATGTTCTAATTTTGTGTGCTCGACGCATTTGGTTTTACTAATTTACTTTAATTGACTGTTTTTTAGACGATTATTTATACTTGAAGAGCCTGCGAACCAAGCCAAACTATCGCATACGTCATTAAATTTCTACTTTCATTTTAGATGATTGGCAGTCGGTAGTACTCGCTTGAAATACTGAATAGCGACCTTTTACTTATCTTAAAAATCGCTATTAAATTGTAGATTTAGTGCAATTGGATAATATTTCAACACTGTCAAATACTTTAGCTTGAATGTCACTTAGTTTTTTATCTACCGGTTTTTTATTATTAACACAATCACTAATCGCGGTTAGCGTAAGCTCGTTGCTTATTTCACCTACCATCATTAACGAATGGCCATTTTTTATCGCTTCTACCGCGAATACACCTAGCTTTGTTGCTAATATTCGGTCAAAGCCATTTGGACATCCTCCACGTTGAATATGGCCTAAAATCACGGGGCGGCATTCAATCCCTATTTGTTCTGTTAGTACTTGAGATAAATCATACGCGCCGCCCGGCCAGAGATTTTCTGAAATCACTATGATATAGCTAGAACGGCCATGTAGTTTTCGAGCGGATTCAACATGCTGAATAATGCAATCGAGTTCTTGATGAATGTCCTTTAAACCTTCGGGATAAATAATTTGTTCAGCACCTGAGGCTATGCCTGAGGATAAGGCGATAAAGCCCGCATCACGCCCCATCACTTCTACCATAAATATACGTTCAAATGCGTCAGCGGTGTCGCGTAGCTTATCTATTGCATCTATTACGGTTTCGGTCGCGGTTTGAAAGCCAATCGTGTTGTCAGAACCAGATAAATCATTGTCAATCGTCCCAGGTATGCCAATGAGCTGTCCTTGCCAATATTTAGATAAGTGCATCATGCCGCGTAGTGAGCCATCACCACCGATCACGATAAGCGCATCAATCTCAGCTGCATCTAAATGCTTGGCGGCCAATTTGATACCAGACTCTGTTTTAAACTTGCTGCACCTTGCACTTTTTAATAGGGTGCCACCTTTTTGAATAATATGTCGCACCTGTTGCATTGTCAGTAACTCAATTTCGTTATCCACTAAGCCGTTGTAGCCGTGGCGAAAACCATAAACTTGATAGCCAAAGTGTAGCGCTGTCAAAACGACAGATCGTATACAGGCATTCATACCAGGCGCATCGCCACCACTTGTCAGAACTGCAATTCGTTTCATATCGTTCTCAAATTTTTAAACGTGTTTATGGGCAAAGTTTAGCTAAGATATCAACTTCCTGTATGAAAATTGTTGATCTATATTCAGTTTTTTTTCGCGGCTTGCTTAATGTATAGTGGCCGTCTATACGTTGTCGCGATTGTCTATTGTCACCCAATGAAATTAATTAATAGTGCCATACTCATCATTCCTTTGCTGCTGAGTTTTTCAAGCCAAGCGAGTTGGATTAATCACGAATTCAAAGTCATGGGAACCCAAGCTAAAGTCAAGTTTTGGTCAGAACTTTCTGAGCGTCAGGCGGAGCAGGTGGTTGAATCAATAGTCGCAGAAATGCAGCGAATTGATAATGAAATGAGCCCGTACAAGCCTACTAGCTTGTTGAGTCAAATAAATCGCAACGCAAGTAAGGGTTGGGTTGTTGTTACGCCTGAGTTGTACCACTTGTTTACCACGGCCACAAAAATTTCTAGCTTAAGTCACGGCGCGTTTGATATTACCTATGCATCCGTTGGTTATCAGTATAATTACCGTGAAAAAGTAAAACCGAATAAGCAGTTTATTGCACAACATATACAAGCGATTGATTATCAAGCGGTCGAATTGGCGAAGAATAAATATCAGGTTAGGTTTACCCAGCCTAATGTTAAGGTTGATTTAGGCGGGATAGCTAAAGGCTTAGCGGTTAAAAATTGTTTGCAAATATTACGCGACAGCAATGTTAAACATGCATTAGTCAGTGCTGGCGGCGACACGGGGCTGTTGGGAGATAAGCGAGGACGCGACTGGATAGTTGGGGTTAAACACCCAAGGGCAAGCAGCCAGCAAGCCGTGGTATTGCCATTAAATAATGAAGCTATTTCTACCAGTGGCGATTATGAGCGTTATTTTATTGAAGATGGTATGCGTTATCACCATATCATCAATCCCAACACTGGGGATTCGGCACGAGAGGTACTGAGTGTGTCTGTAATAGGGGCTGATCCTGTTTATACCGATGCCTTATCAACCACTGTATTTGTTAAAGGCTTGCAAAAAGGCTTAGCACTTATTGAATCAATTGCAGGTTATGAAGCGATAGTGATAGATAAAAAACTAACGCTTCATTTTTCCTCTGGGTTAAAGAATTAACCCGTTGTTGCCATTGAGCTGGTGATGATAGGTTCAAATGCCGTAAGTGAATCTAACATGATTGCGTTACCTAAACCTTGCCCAGGTACAACATTAGTGAACAGGTTTTGTTCGCCATGTAATGCCATATAATTGAGTAATACAGTTTGCACTAATAAGTTCACATTGTTGGCTGCGGGTGAAGAGGCTGTTTCAACCGATGCATCGGAGCGCATAAAGCCTATTTGCTGACTCATGGCTTTGGCTGTCTCATTGGCTCCCATTAATACAGGTCGTCCGCTTGGATTATAAACTAAGAAGAAAGATGCGCCTGTTGATGAATTATCACCTGTCCATTCACCTTTACCACGCCCTTCAATTGAGTCATCAATTCGCCCGTTACTGGCTACAGAACCATCGCTAAAGACATACATCATTAATGGCATATTACGACGTGCGGCATATTCTAAACACGCGCCCATACAGCGACCGGCACGTAAGTCTCTGAGTTCTCCGGTGCCACGTTCACCCGTATGGTAGTCAAAGCCACCCATAGTGATTGTGCCAGCGCCAGCATAGCCATTGATCACCAGCTTCATGACAGAGGCTGTTTTTTGAAATTCAGATTCGTTGTTAAATTCTTCGCTGGTAAAAATACCGGCTGGTCCAACAATATCAGGGTCGAGTATTGGATCTAAGGTTGAAGGATCGCCAAATCGGTCGGCTAAATCAGCACTTTTAACATAACCACAGCGCAGCATTTCTTTTATTACGTCGTCGCGACTGACACCTGTACTAATGCGTGATAGTTTTTTATCACTAATGCGCACTATGTTTTCCATAACAGTTACCGCGTCAGATTGTGACAATAAACTAAATAAGTCGCCAAGATCGACCAACCCTGTGACATCGCTAGGGCGATCAATTTTTGTTGGTCGTTTACTGAGATCAATAAAATTAGCCGGTGCCATTGAGTTACCGCCAGAGTCGGTATTGCGAGATCCTATTAACGGCATGAGTGATCCATTGGCGCCAGCCGCCGCGATAGCATACATGGGATTATGTGGGTTGTTTCCAGTGTCGTTGTCGGAGCGAGCAGGGATCACTGCCCCATTTATTGCCGCGGCTGTCTCAGGCGAGACACGCTCTAAAATACCCTGTAAAAACTGCGAGTCAGAATGAAATGCAAGGCCCAAATCCGTATTAATAAAATCGTTGGTATCGGTTTGGCTATTAACGACAGCTGGCGTCATGTCACCAGGTAAACCTAACTTGCTATAACCCGCGGTTGAGAGAAAATCGAGCTGACCGCCAACCCCGCCTGTTAGTACATTAGAACCGGCTATATTAGCGCCACCGGCTAAATCAAAAGCAATGAAGGGAATTTTACCAGCGCCTTGTACATTAATACCGCAAGCTTGGCGTAATGTTTGAATATCATCTTTAAGTGCCGCATGCGCTTGGTGCGGGTTACCAAATAGACTGAATAAAGATAGCCCGCCAACCACTGACGCGCCTTTACGTAAACCGGTCGAAATAAAGTCTCGGCGTGTATAAGGGCGGGCATGATCGCTAAACAACAACGGAGCATCTGGATGTAAGGCTTTACGTTTACTCATCTTTTTTATCGGTTCCTGTTGTTATTGTATTAGCAACGTTGCGCTGGCCATAACCGCGGCACAGGTTGATTTAGCAACTGTTTTTGTTCGTTCTGCATCGCAGCCACCGGGACAAATTGTCGACAGTGGTCTCACCAATTGCTCTTCTAAAGTGGGTAATAGCTCAGATTTTAATGGTTGGCTTTGTAAATTACTTGGCAGCATTTTATTGAGAATACCATTAACCAGTTCTTGACGTTGTGCTATTGACAATAACGCCACATTGGAAGCCTGGGTAAAATCTATTGTTGGTAACCAAGAGGTACGTATACTGGTATCTTCAATGGCTTGGTCACAGTAGGCGATTGCGAGCTGGGTGATAGCCATTTGCTGAGCTGATACAAAGGTTTCAATATTTTCGCCTGACGGTAATTGGCGCTGCACTAATTGATAAGTACTGCGGACTTTGGCGTTGCTAGCCGGAATACCGGTTAATTGACTCATTGAGGCATTAATTTCAGCAAAATTACGCATGCCAATACTCGGTTGCGCAGTGTCGTCAGGCGTTTCAACTGGTGTGCTGACAGCAGGCTCACTTCTCACGTAAGTTTTATCTGCGAGCTGCTCAAAAGTTAAGAAAAACTCGTCTTGCTCACTACCATTTTCGATAGGGATAATGGTGCCTAAGCGAGAAATTGGGTAGGGCTCGGCGGTGGAGATATTGATATTTTTACTCACTACTCTATTCATACTCGCGAAAGATTGCCCGACTTCACTTTCTTTACCATTGATACCAAGTCGCATACCTTTAATAGGTAGGTCTTCAGGCAAGGAGTTACCATCGAGATTCACTAATTTAGGTGTAGAAAATAAATAGCTGTAATTATCAAATTGGCTGACTTCAAACAGGACATAAGTGTTAGGTAAATTGATGATGTCACTAATTGAAAACAATAAGAAAAACTTCTGACCTACACCCACATCAAAGTTTTGCTTAATTTGTTCAGGCGTTAATGCCCTGTTAAATATGGCTAAATAGCGCATACTGCCTTGCCATTGGTAATTATTTGATGCTTCGTTACCTATCATTAACGCAAAGCTGTCGTTCCAATTAGCGATGGGGGACATCTCTTCGTCACTAACATCAATTAGCTCACCATTTACATAGAGCTTACGGCCTTCGTTAGGTTTATAAGTTATCACCACATGTTGCAGTGTTGCTTGCAGCACTTCATCAGCATCTGGTGTACTGAGTGCGGGCTCACCATTGGGGCTATTGGCGCTAGTTCGCAGCATGAAGTCGTAATTATATAGTGTTTGTCCTAGTGTAAAGTTGCGCTCGGTATCACCAGATGAGTAGCTGATAATACGTGCAGGACCTTCTTGAAATACATTGCCAGGAGTAACCCAAGTTTCAATAGCAAACTCGCCTGTTGACACAATCAAGTCATGAATTTTTTTACTGTCGGCTGTCGATGCTTGCGCCTTGCCCGAGTTTATTTTCACGCCCCAGCTTCCTAACCATTCTATATTACCGCTTAATCTGAGATTGGCGGCAGGCGATACAGGGGAGGTGTCATAAGCAATCGCACCGGAGCCGGTTTTAAATTGATAGAGCGCGATCACGTCAGATTCGTAGCGCCCTCCGGTAGCGGCAACAACTCCGTCTGTCATACGAAGTGCTTTTGAAATAATAAAGTTACTGTCTACCTTATTGGGGGTGATGCTGTCGCTTAATGCCTTGACTGCGGTTAGCATTTCTTGGCCATTTAACTGGCAGTTGCTCCAACAATTGTGAAATTCATTGGTCAAGCGCACAACCAAGCGTGACATTTCTGGTTGGTCAAGGTTAATCACACGTTTGGCAGCTTCATACGACAGTGCCGCGTCATTGCTTGCAAAGAAGGGCGATTGAGCAAACTGAGCTGACTCTTGGTGACAATGACCACAATATTGGGTGAGGATAGGATGCACTTGTGTGTTAAATACCGAGCTACTATCAGGAAAGCTTTTACTTTCACCAGGGTCTTTTTCCTCCGGTGCGGTAAAGTCGATTTCATTTACTTTACTTTCTCTATCTCCAGCCCATAAGCGGATCCATTGCGTCATAGTATCAGCACAAGCTTGGTCACTGGCAAGCCAGCAATTGTGCCCGTTGGCAACTTTGGTTACGAGTCTTGAGTTGTCGGCATCGGTTAAATCAACCAGTGAAAATGCTGCACTATAGGCTAAATTCACATTAGCAAAATCAGCAAAATAGGGAGCTTGACCTTCCTCTTCATTATGACAATCACCGCATTTATTGGGGGTGATATTCTGCCAAACTGACTGTTGGAATTTGCGAATATCTTCGGTTTGTGCTGCTGGGCCTTTATAAACGTTTGATTTTTCTTCAATTTGCTCAGGTGGAATACTTTCAACTTCGCCTCCACCACATGCGCAAAGTGTTATTAGTATAAAGGCGAAAATACAGTGACGGTTGAAATAATGCTTCACTACTATTCTCCCATACAATAAACACCCAACTCAGAAAATACGTTTTTGAGTCGGTAGGAGTGAGATTTAAAAGACGCGACACTCGTTGCCACTTGAGCCAAATCATTAGTCGACTTGGGCTCGCGTAGACAAACGGTTTTAAATACTTTTTTGACTTGGCATTGGGCAAACGCTTCGCTATTGGCTAATTCTTGGCCGAGCGATTTAGCGCCCGCACCTTTGCCAGGTAGGGTTTCATCCCAATTCAGCTTTTTACTGTTTATGCCTTGGCGCCAATAGTTAATCCAATCATCATTTCGGGTAACAAAACCATAGGGGAAATTAGTGGCATTAATATGATATTTAGCTTGTACGCGTGAGCCTGTGTCAGGATCTGTGCTGCCGTCCGCGTTATACACGATCCGTCCAGATTCTCGGTCATTGGTAAAGTCAAAATTATAATAGGCGTAAGCTTGAGCAAGTGGATCCATGCCGCTGTGACAGGCTAAACAGTTATTGACGAAAATACGTGAATCGCCGCCCGGACTTCTCGATACATCTTGGCGGATGCGGTCAGATGGCCGAGTGTTGTCTTTTAACGGCTCTAAATCCGTACATAAATGATTCATTAATGTAAAACGCAGCATAGCGCGGTTAGTGCCTAAGTAAAAAAACGACCGAGCGGCTTGCCGCGTTGTCATAATACCGGCCGTCGCTTCTGGTGGAAATCCGTTTAAACTGGATTGAGTCACTTGCTCTAAATGTTGCTTTAAATCAATAGATTGCTCGTCTAACGCAGCGTAATGATTGTTGTTATTTGTACTGTAAGCCGGAATATCTAAAGAACTGGCGCCAACATAGGCAATATCGCCTTGTAGCACTTGTCTAAAATCAATGTCATCGCGCACCATGCCAATGACTGTTGCGCTGTAATCATTTAATGGTCTAAAAATATCTTGTTCTTCGTTTGTCCAAGGCGTGGCGAATAGTTTTAAGGTGACAGAGTAAAAACTGGGGGTGTCAATTGCAATGTCTGCTGCAGCCGACGCTTGATTGGCATCAATTAACGCCGCCATCTCATTTAACCTAGCTTCATCAGCTGGTACACCAGCTAATCGGTCGTGTAATTGTTTAGCTTGTTCTAATGAACCAGCGTACGACAAGGGAATTGTCGTGACTAATAAAAGCCCGAGCGCAAGCTTAAAGTAACTAAAACAGGACTTTACATACTGGATTAACATCCTCATACTGCCTCCTTGAAGATGTTGCGTAAGCCTAAAGCGTGACACAGTCGGAATAAATTATCTATATAGTGGTCAGTTGTAATGAGAACTGACCTACAAGAATTATAATTTTTATTCATTGTTATTTAATCTAGCACCAGCCATGGGCTAGTCTTTTTTGAGAGTGAAGAAACTCTGATGCGACATGGGTTCAATGTCAACATTAGCGTACCAAAAACTATACTAGACACAGTGACTAACTCATTAGTGACTGCTCGGAAAAAGATTAGCATGATCTCGAAACTAAAACGGTTCGGATCTGCGCTCGTTGTACTTGTTCTATCTAGCTGTGACACCGGTACTTCTGTCAGTGAAGAAAATGCCGACCCCATATTGGTTGAGTTTCCGGTTGCGTACATTGAGCGTGATCTTATCACCAATCCTGACAGGGCAGAAGACGAAGACGCACAGCCATATACGGTTTCTGCGCGTAATCCATTTATTTTTAATCCCGGCGCACGCTTGGTACTTAAAGCCAATGCTTTTGCCGGTTCCAAGCAGACTGATTTAACTAGCAATTTATTTGCAGAAGGGGCGCGTATTGATTTACGTGACCTCATTGTTTCGCCCGATGGTTCTGAGTTTTTAGTTTCCCTGCGTGCCCCGCAAATCGCTGATGTTGATGAAGACCAACAACCAACTTGGAATATTTGGCGATACAAACACCAAGATAAAAGCTTCAAACCTGTCATTCAAGATGCCAGTATCGCTGAGCAGGGACACGATATGATGCCGGCTTATTTACCTGATGGCCGTATTGTTTTTTCTTCTACGCGGCAAAAATTGGCACGAGCGATTTTACTTGATGAAGGGCGCCCACAATATTCAGCTTTAGATGAGCGCATGTCGGTTACAACTTTAAATTTGCATGTGATGAGTGCGCAAGGTGATGCAATCGAGCAAATTACCTTTAACATGAGTCACGACTTTTATCCGCTGGTGCTGCAAGATGGCACTATCTTGTATAGTCGCTGGGATACCATGGGCGGTCACAATAAGATTAACTTGTATAAGATGTTGCCAGATGGCACTGAAAATCATTTATTGTATGGTTGGCACTCACATGAAGCCAGTTTTGATGAACAAGACGTAACATTAGAGTTTATTCGCCCCCAGCAACTGCCTGACGGTAAAATTTTTATGATGTTAGGCAGTGAAGATGGCACCTTGCTGCAAAAACGTCCTGTACTCATTAATAGCCAAGACTATATAGACCGAAATCAAACCATTGCTTCTTTAACGACCACAGAAGAATCAGACGCTATCGAAGATTACTTTTCAACACTTAATGCTGAGGCTAGCCAACTAAGCTTTAGCTTTGATACACGCGTTAATCCATCTGGCCGTATTCATTCTTTATTTGCATTGCAAGATGGCAGTGAGCGCTTATTGATCAGTCGAGATTTGTGCCGCGTGGTGATTAATGAGCAAACAAAAGTGTGCGGGCAATTGTCTGATGACGCATTGGCCGACCCTGAATTAACCCTTGCCGAACCTTTATTTGATTTATGGTTATTGGATAAAAATACTGCGACTCAGCAAAAAGTGGCGTCAACAACCAGTGGACGGTCAATAACGGAAGCAGTCGTTTTACAACCCAGTTTAACCCCGCCTGTTTTTATAGCCGATAAAGTTGTTGGCAATGAGTTAGATGAAAGTTTGGCTAGCCAGCAAGCAGGCGCTGTGCATATTCGTAGCGTTTACGATGTTGATGGCACCAATAGCCAAAACCAAACCATTGAACAGTTACGAGACCCATTACAAAATCAAGCGTCAAGCCTACCGGCGCGTTTTATGCGCGTGGTCCGTGGTGTGCCTATGCCACCAAGAGATGTCCGGCGGGTACGGGGTACAGACTTCGGGCGTAGCAGTGGACAACGCATGCGTGAAATTATTGGCTATACCCCGATCCAGCCTGACGGTTCAGTTAAATTTAAAGTCCCTGCAAATACGCCATTTGCGATCAGTGTCGTTGATGCTGCGGGGCAGCGTGTCGGCGGTCGACATCGACAATGGTTAAGTGTACGTCCAGGAGAAACGTTAACCTGTAACGGTTGTCATTCTGCTAATAGCACAGCACCTCATGGGCGTCCAGATGCAGAGGCCGCATCTATCAACCCTGGGGCACCAAGCGATGGTGTCGCATTTGCTAATACTAGAGCGGATATTCAACCTGACTTTGGCCACACTATGGCACAAGCACTGGAAAAATTTTCCGGATTAGCTGAACTCACACCCGATATTCAATATTCAGATGTCTGGACCGATAGTAATGTCTCGCCAGTGAGTGCCGACATCAATTTGAGTTATCAAGATTTAGCAACGCCAACACCGACAGGCGCTGATTGCTTTAAACAGTGGAGCGCTTATTGTCGAGTGCAAATTAATTATCAAGAGCATATTCAACCTCTATGGCAATTGCCTCGTCAACAAGTGGATGTAGTGACTTCGGAAGTCTTGCAGGATGATACTTGTATCACTTGTCATTCTGTTTCTGACGCTGATGGCTTAGTACAAGTGCCAGCTGGTCAATTAGAACTGACAGGTGGTGCCTCGGTTGATCAGCAGCGTCATCTAACCAGCTATAGAGAATTATTCTTTAATGATAATGAACAAGAAATTGTCGATGGCTTATTAGTTGATCGTCTGATTGAACGAACTGATAATCAGGGTAATACGGTTTTTGAAACCAATGAAGAAGGTGAATTAATACTTGATGCGGAAGGTAACCCGATCCCAGTTCTTATCAATGTGCGTGTAACCAATATTTTGCGGACTGGAGGCGCTCGTTCGAGTTCTGCTTTTTTCGATTTATTCAACGAAGGTGGAAGTCACTTTGGTCGATTACAACCAGCAGAATTACGCCTATTAAGAGAATGGTTAGATATAGGAGGGCAGTATTACAATACGCCTTTTTATCCAGAGCCTTAATGTTTGCACCCTGTTGGAATTAATTAACAATAATAAGTACATAACCCTTAAATGAAGCAATTAACTACGTGCCAATGCCGCCTTATAAAGCTGTTTGTCAGTGCTATTTTGAGCATTTGCTTGCTGGCAAACCAAGCTAATGCTCAAGAGCATAAGCCAGAGTCATCATGGTGGAATTTATTTGCTAACGAACAGCTTGTGTCTATTGTTGTTGAGGTTCCCTATATTGAATTACGTTCGGGGCCGGGTATCGGTTATCCGGTACTCAATATTGTCGAGAAAGGTGAAACCCTTAATATTATTTTAAAACGCACAACTTGGCTTAAAGTAGAAGATAAACGCGGCAACCAAGGTTGGCTGTATCAGGGCGATTTAAACGGCGTTACCCAAGAAGGCAGTCGTGTGCGTTTATCAACCGAATACCAGTTCGAAGATTATTTACTGCGTGATTGGGAAGGCGGCTTTATGTACGGTGACTTAGAAGGCGCTAATTATTTCAACGTTTACCTTGGTTACGCTTTTAGCCCTGTATTTAGTAGCGAAATTTCTTATGGACGTGCCATTGGCGATGTTTCTGACAGTACTATTATTGAAGCTAATTTAGTCGCCTCGCCTTATCCAGAATGGTTTATTACACCTTATGTGTTAGTTGGCGGTGGTACTATCGAAACCACGCCACACAGTGTGTTAGCAAAAGCTGAAGACAGAAACCACACGTTGTTAAGTGCGGCATTAGGTTTAAAATATCATTTGGCACGCAATGTATTAATTCGTAGCGAAATCAAACAATCCATCGTACTCACAGACAGAGACGAAAACGAAGAGATCCAAACATGGAAAATAGGCTTCAGCGTATTCTTTTAACGGCAATTTGTAGCGTGTTGCCTTTGTTTTCATTGGCAACTCAAGCTAATGAAAGGGCAGGGCTTGATGATGATGTACCCGTTAAGCCCAATGTCGAACGCCGCCAAATATTAGAAGATAAGCTTGATAATGAAAATTTTGAATTTGGCTTACAAGCGGGCGCATTGAGTATCGAAGACTTTGGTACAAGTGGTATGTTAGGTGCGCATTTTTCCTACCATATGACAGAGTTTTTTTACTTAAAAGCCAAAGCCTTGTCGGCCAGTGCAGGAAAAACTAGCTTTGAGCGTTTAGTGCCATCGTCTCCTTTATTAACTGACTCACAGCGCGAGCTAACCCATATTGGTTTAAATGTTGGTTATAACTTGATGCCGGGTGAAACCTTTATTGGTAAAAATTTAGCGTTTAATAACGTATTTTCCATTGAGTTGGGTGCAGGTACGACTGAGTTTGCCGGTGACGATAAATTTACCATGAATTTTGCCGCCAATTACCGCGTATTTTTTACCGATTGGATCACTTGGGACTTAACCATGGCAGACATGATATTCGATACTCAGGTTACCGGTGAGAGCAAAACAACCCATAACTTGAGCTTCGCGACAGGCGTTGCTTTTTACTTTTAGCTATAGTCAAAGCGATCAGGTTTTAGGGGAAGCCGTCAAAGCTACCGCATCCGTGCTCACGCTCCTTACCTACATCCATGTAGGCAAGCTTCGAGACCCCATGAGCATATGCTCTATTATGTGATTGGGGCTGCCTAAAGGGATTTAGGTAGTAGGACGACGCAGGAGCCAAAGTCGAGAGTAAGCGCCGACAATGAACCATAAGAGCTGAGCGAGAAGACTATATCAGCCTTAAGAATAACCAGGAAGTGCTATGAATAAAATTTACAAACTACTATTTGGGGCGATAATCGCTTTACCTCTTTTTGCTTCACACGCCGTGACAGTAGGGCAGATGGCGCCCGATTTTACCCTAAAAAGTTTTCAAGGAAGTAATCAACGATTAGCAGAACAAAAAGGTAACATCATCGTATTAAACTTTTGGGCTTCATGGTGTGGACCGTGTCGCAAAGAAATGCCAGCGCTAGAGCAGTTACAAAACAAATATAAAGATCTTGGTGTAGCGGTTTGGGGCGTTAATGTGGAACAAGAAAGCCAAGCGGGTCGTGAATTTATTACCGACATTAAGGTGAGCTTTCCCATCTTTTTTGATGAAACGAATACTATCTCTAAAAATTACGCGGTGGCTGCGATGCCGACAACAGTGATCATCGATCGCGATGGCAAAGTTCGTCATATTTTTAAAGGTTATAAAACAGGCTATGAGAAAAAATATGCGAAAGCGATTAAAAAACTGCTTCGTGAATAAGCCATATATTGCGATAGGGCAAACGTTGTGTTTTTGCTTTTGTTTAATGGCGGTGACAGGTTGTGTGTCTATTGAACCTTGGGTTAAGCCTTATGAAAGGCAAAACTTATCTGATCCTATCATGAAGTCTTCGCGTCACCCGGTGGCATCAGCCCATGTCGCTCATGTGTACGAAGCTAGAGAATCATCACGAGGTGCTGAAGGCGTAGGAGGCGGTGGTTGTGGTTGTAACTAAAAGCCAATCGTGGCGCATTTGTATTTTTAGCTTGTTCTTTACCGCACTTAATTTGTTAAGTTTTCAGACGTTATCAGCGGTACTTGACGACGATAGAGCAGATGTGTTGTATCACAGTTATGAAGGCGGCGGCATGAAAATAGATGGCCCTGCTGTGTTACTGCGTAAAAAAATTGGCGAATCCGCGGCAGTTTCTGGTTATTACTATGTTGATACCATTTCATCTGCGTCGGTCGATGTATTAAGTACGGCCAGCCCTTATATAGAAGAACGCAAAGAGGCGCAACTGGGCTTAGAATTCCTGAATGATAAAACCATAACCGCTGTTAATCTTAGGCAAAGTGAGGAAAGCGACTTTATTGCGCAGTCGGTGAGTTTAGATATTAGTCACGATACCTTTGGTGATTTAACCAATTTAGCTTTAGGTGTTTCTTACGGTAGTAACGAAATATATCGCAATGGCGATACTAACTTTGCTGAACAAAGTGAACAAGTTCGCGTGCGAGCCAGCATTAGTCAAATTCTTACTCGAAATTTAATAACCGCTGTCAATATAGAAGCGGTTGCCGATTCAGGTTACTTAAATAATCCGTATCGAACGGTAAGATTTAGAGACGAAACCGTGCCGGCCAGAGTGGGCTATCAAGCCGAACGCTATCCCAATACCCGTAACTCGTTCGCTTCTAAATTTTCTTGGAGTTACTTTTTACCTTATCGAGCAGCGATATTGGGGCACTATCGGTATTTTAATGACAGTTGGCAAATTAAAGCGGAAGACATCGAACTTGTTTATCGACAACCTTTGTTTAGCAGTTGGGAGCTGGAATTAAAGGGACGTTATTACAAACAATTGCAAGCCGAGTTTTATAGTGATTTATTTGCTTATCGTAATGCACAAAATTATTTAGCGCGTGATAAAGAGCTGAGTGATTTTGACGATGTTACTTATGGTATTGGTTTAACGTATATTTTACCGGATAAATATTCTATTACTGGTTGGCATTCCGAGTTTGGCGTGCAATGGGATAGAATCGAATTTAATTACAATAACTTCAGAGATGCGACTCAAGAGCAATTAGCTGGGTTTGAATCTCTCTATTCATTTAAAGCAGACGTACTGCGTGTGTTTGCAAGCATTAATTTTTAGGCGCGGGAACCATGATTAAAGCAAACGCGAGTTTAACGTTTATTACCCTATTATTGCTTGGTATTTTATCTATGGGCAATATGAGCATTGCTAATGATAATGAGCCACAACAAAGTCAAGAGACAGCCCAAGAGGTTGAAAACAACAAGCTGAAAACGGCAGACGAGCCTGAGTTGGCGACCGAACTAGAGAAAATTAAACAACAAGTGATCCAGCTAAATCGCGATTTGTTTGTATTGGAAGAAGATTTACTGTTTCCGGCCAGTACCCAAGTTTCGGTTTTTGTTTCTGTTGATGTGGGGCGTTTTTTCAAACTCGATAGTGTCGAAGTTAAAATTAATGGTAAAAATGTGGCTGGATTTTTGTATACCGACAGGCAACGTTTTGCATTAGAGCAGGGCGGTATTCAACGTTTATATCAAGGTAATTTAAAAGAAGGTGAGCATGAGCTAACCGCAATTTTTACTGGAGTTGATGCCGATAATCGAGATGCAAAACGTGCAGCAGTATACACCTTTGAAAAAGATGACGAAGCCATCATGATCGAGTTAAAGCTACAAGATAATTCACAAGATTATCGTGCTGAAGTTGTTGTCGACGAATGGGTTTTATAACTGACAAGTTAATATATATGGGATCAACTTTGCGTCAGCTTATGCATGCCTCTCACACCTTTAAAGTGCTCAGTTTCGCTATGTTTTATTACAGCGGAAAAAGCGCAATGCTGTTGCTCGCGACTATTTTGGTCTTGGGAGTCTGCGGTGCTGTTCAAGCAAATGACATATCTTCGACAGCAAAAACTGAGTCGGGCAGCTTATCTAATAGCTCCAACAATACAGTATTTGGTGGCGATGGTGAGCGGAAAATTATCATTAATACCCAACCTGCGCCGGCTCCTAAACCAAGAAAACCAGCGTCCGCAAAGCAAGCTGCTGAGCAAGAAGCCGCCCTTGGCTTAACCAATAATTACCGACGGTCACGAGATAACTCAACCGCGAATGGACAAGCGAAAAATACCGCTGGCATTAATACCCGATTTCGCGCTAAAGATGTGGCTCAAGCCCCAACGCTAACCGATCTTATTGAAAATTCACAGCAACAAACGAAAACTGATCTGCACGACAAAGCGTACCGCAGTGCCCTGTTTCATTATTTTCAGGGTGATAATAGCGTGGCGCTCAGTCAGTTAAATCATGACAAAATTCGTTTAGGTTATTTAAATGAAAAGGCCAGCTTGTTTGAAGCTGGTTTACAAGTGTCTCTTGGCTTACAGTATGAAGCGCAGCGCGCCTTGATTCGATTTGTTATGCAAACAGAATTGGATGATAAATATGATTATCGTAAAACGGCAAAAATAGCCAGCCAGCAAGAAGTGCATGCAGCACAAAAAAAACTATTGCTGATCGCCTTATTACAGCTTGCCGAACAGAAACTGAATCAAGCGCAATACCAACATGCCCAGCAAGCCTTACAAAAAATCAGTCAAGTCCCTGTTGAGTATTACAATCAGTATCATGTATTGAGCCAGTTGGCTTATTGGCCACATCAACCGCCATTAGTGAATTTGTCTGCCGAAGATCGTCAGCGCTATCAGCCGACGCCATACATTGCATTGAACCGAGCGTTACGGTTAATGAATAATCAAGAATACACTGATGCTATTAGTCAACTGAATAAGGTTTTACAATTTCAATTTGCTAACTCAAAAGTGGACTCATCTTTTTGGCAAGCTTTATTTGCGACAGACAGCGTTGAAGGTAGTGCAAACTCCAAGCTAGGCAATAATCGGGTGAGTAATGCACGAGGTGCGGTTTATCATGTGACCTCAAATCAAGATTTACAAGCACTGAAAGACTACGCTAACTTGTTGTTGGCTAATGTTTATCTTATGCAAGGTAATACCAGCCAAGCTTACCAAGTATTAGGCGCATTTCCGCAGCACAGCCCTTTTACTGAATCTGCCTTGTATTTATTTTCAGTGACTGCGCAAAAAAACGGTCAAACCTACACAGCTCACCAAGTGTGGCAAACCCTAGTTGAGCTGTATCCCTATCATTTACTGGCTTGGCAAGCTGCCCTGCAACACGCAGAGCTACTAGTCAAAGAAGAAAAGTTACCTGAGTCATTAGCCTACTATCAATTCTCTGAACAGCTTTTTATTCAACGGTTAGAGGAGTTACGCCAGTTTGAAGCTGAATATTTAGCCAGTCAGGATTTATTGGCGTTTTACGCTAAGCCTCAAGCCGAAATTGATGAACATAGTTTAAATTTAGAATTAACGACGCAACAAACTTATGAGACAAATTCTATTTGGCTAGGGCAAATGCTGGCTGATCAAGAGTTAGACCGTTGGTATCAAGATTTAATCGATTTGGACTTAATCACTCGTCAATTGTTAAAACAAAAACAAAAAATTAATTGGATAGGTAACACCTTAGCCTTAAATCAATCCAGAATAGAAAATATTAACCAAGCTCACGCTAGCTATCCGCCACCACAGCAACTGGCAGATTTAATTGTACAACGCGATCAGTTGGCAAATAGATTAGCAAACGATGTAGAGCAACAGCATTTATTAAGCTTTGCTACTAAGCAAGAAAAGGCTTGGCTACAACGTATTGAAAAAAGTGAAAAACGGATTGCTTTTCTTGGTGCACATAGAGATATGGCAGACTATCAAGCCCGCTTAAAACGTCTACGTTCCGTTATTCAGTGGCGCATAAAACAGGATTTACCCGCAAGGCTTTGGCAATTGAAAAAACAACTCAATACCATAGACCAAGGGTTGTCGATTGCGACTGGGCAAGTACGCCAGTTAGATGAGGTCACTCGACAAAATGAACGCTTGGCAGATTTATCTCAACGTCATGTCGAAGCCGAGCAAAAAGTCAGTGATTTATTGGCTCAACTAGCCAAGGTGCGAGTGACCACAACTGACAATATACGCCAACGTGTAGCGCAAAAAGTGGCGGCAACTCGAACCGATTTACAGCGCATGCAATTGATAGCCCGCCGAGCCATGGCCAAAATACTAGAAACCATGCAAATGAGTAATAACGACAACGCTATTAGCCAACCTGATGTTTCAACGGTTAAATCGCAATATCGAAGCCATGCTATATTGCCGGCACAACCTCAGGTTGTTGGAGCTAGCAATGGTTAGATTACAAGCGGCGTTTAAATATTTTGTTGTACTTGGCGCTAGTTTTGTTTTGCTTGCCTGCCAGTTGTCACCTTTTTCAAGAGAGACTGATAAAACGGCAAACAAGGCAGATAGTGCTGCACATCATTCGCGAAATGAACAGGGCAGAGCAACTTTGGCTCAATTAGCCGCTGCTGAAAAATACACCAAGATCAAGTTGCTAAAATTAAGCCGAAAAACACGAGCACAAAAACTACAAGATATTTACCAATCTATTCTCACACTTGAGCCTGATCCGGATGTCAGAGCAAAAGTGGAATATCGTCTTGTGCAATTACATATTGAATCTTATGAGCAAGATGAAACAGAAGCCGCATTACGTGACGATGCCAACGGCCAATTAGATGATGTTCAAACCAGCAGTTTAGACCCACTAAATGACGCTAAACTCAATCGCCTTATTGATGGTTATCAAGATTTGCTTGAACGTTTTCCGGAGCGCCCCGAAAACGAATTTATTCAATATCAACTGGCCAAAGCGCTCGATCTGCAAGGTCGTACCGATGAAAGCTTAAAAGAAATCGAAACCCTGTTAAGTGAGTTTCCAAATACTGAATATCGCTCTGAGTTACATTTTCGACGTGGTGATATTTATTACAACTTGCAAGATTACCCCGCTGCTCTTGAATCTTACCACGCGGTTATCGACAGCCAATTAGATGATAAATACCGCCTTAATAGCTGGTACATGGCAGGTTGGTCTTATTTTAAGATGAATGATTTACCCAAGGCAGACCAACATTTTATTCAAGTATTGGATACCTTGGCTAAGCAAGCGGTGCATGACAAACATGAAGAGTTCAGTTTTAGTCATTTACCGAGCGTTTATTCCAGTTTAGCGGATGACGCCCAGCGGGTGTTGAGTATATCGTTGAGTCAGCAACAACAGTCAGCTTCGTTAGCCGCGTTAATTGATGGACTAGATGAGCAGGATAGCCAAGTGGCGCGTTATCAACATATTTTGTATGACAACCTAGCGCAATTTTTAGTTGAGAAAGAGTTAAAACTGGATGCTGAGCAAACTTATAGCCTGTATATCGCCAAACAGCCCAATACTATCTGGGCACCACGTTTTACCTTAAAGTTGCTGCAACTACATCAGCAACAAGGAAATCACCCAGCAGTTAGACAGCTCAAGCGAGATTACGTAGCGTTATACGGCATTGATAGCCAATACTGGCAGTTGTTAGAAGAAGGTCAACAGGTCGAGTTTGTACCGCATTTGTTATCTTTTAGTTTGCAACATGCGCGTAGCTTATTTGCTAAAGCGCAATCAGCAAAATTAACCCCCACTGTTGTTGAACCGGAGCAAACCCAACAAGAGCAACAATTTGATCACCAAGCGCTTTATAAAGAATCCGCCGTGTGGTTCGATAAATATTTGCGTTTGGCGCAACAACCATTGGCAGATGGCTACGTAGAAGGGCAAATTGTTGAACAAGCATTTTTGTATGCGGATGCGAGTTTTGAAGCTCAAGCCTATTTCCAAGCCTTAGCTATGTATCAAGATATTGGCTTTACCGATAAATACCAACCGAGTGGTTTAACTTCATCCTCAACCGATACCACTGACTCGCAAACTCAAGCTCAAACTCTAGCTCAAGTTGAAGCAATAGAAAGCTACGAGTTGTTAGCTCAGGATGCGGCATTTGCCTCTACATTAACTACGCGTCAAATTTTGGCCACTACTGAGCCAACGAGCGCGGTATATAAGCAGATGATCCAACTGCGCAATAACTTAGATCGTCAGTTTGTTGAAAAGTATCCGGATACGGATGATGCCTTAGATATTGCAACGCAAGCGGCACAATATTCCTTTGCCGCACACGAGCAGCAAACGGCACTTTGGTATAGCGACTTTGTTTTGGATTCGTTAGATGCTCAGCAGCTGGTGTGGCCAAAAACGATTGAGACAACTCAGGTTGTAAATAACAATGCTGAGCTTTTAGAAAAAGGATCCGCCACTCAAGTTACGCCAAGTATCAACAATACCGTTCGTTTACAACCTGTGCCAAACCAGAAACTTAGCCAAAGTGAGTTGAAAAAAGTACGCATAACGAGCCAGTTAAAAGCTAATAGCTTTTATACCAACGAGGATTATTTGGCAGCGGAAATGGCTTATCAATTAGCGATTGCCTATGTTGAGCCGCAGTCGGCAAAATGGCGGGAAATGCGAGAGTTAGTCGCTTCGAGTATTTATTTTCAAGCTGAAGCGATTTTGCAGGCTAAAGCGCCAAACGAAGAATTAGATACTATGGCGAAAAATATCGCGGTAGAGCACTTTTTGCGTTTAGGGCAAATCATTCCAGAATCAAGTTATAGAGTCACAGCAGATTTTGACGCAGCAAATATATTGTTAGCCCAAGAAAACTGGCCACGAGCAATAACAGTAATGCAGGATTTTCAAACTCGCTATCCTAAGCATGAATTCAGCGCTACCATACCAGCTAAACTGGCTATGGTTTATGAAAAAATGCAGAAATGGGACTTGGCTGCCGCTCAATTACTGGTCATGATAGAAGGCGAGTCATCACCTGAGGTTAAGCGCGAAGCGCAATATACCGCAGCCGAGTTTTATTTAAAGGCCGGCGATCTGCAAAACGCTATTTTGGCTTTTCGCACTTATGCCCATACTTATCCTGAACCGTTTGATATTGCCCAAGAAGTCCGTTTTAAAATGGCCGATTTTTACCAACAGACCAAAGAGCCAAACAAGCGTTACTTTTGGTTACGCAAAATTTTGACTTTTCATAAGCGAGATGGCAAAAGGCAATCGACCCGTGTTAAAGCTCGCTCGAATTATTTGGCATCCATGGCTGGATATGAGTTAGGGCAAGCCCACCAGCGCACGTTTAAATGGATAAAATTGAAAGCTCCGCTTAAACAAACCTTGCAACGTAAACAAACGGCGATGAAACAAGCCATTACTTATTATCAGGACGTGTTAGATTTAGCTTTAGCTGACTTTGTTCCTAAATCCACATTTCACCTTGCAGAAATGTATCGTCAACTGGCGGCAGATATTATGAAATCTGAACGACCAGCTAGGTTAGACGAACTGGCTTTAGAGGAATATGAAATATTGCTAGAAGAGTTGGCATTCCCATTTGAAGAAAAAGCAATAGCCATCCATGCCAGCAATGCAGAGCGAGCTTGGCAAGATATATATGATGAATGGGTCAAAGCGAGCTTTGCTAAATTGGCCAGTTTAGTACCGGCAAGTTATCAAAAACCTGAGAGGGCACACCATGCTATTCGTACCCTTCACTAATTTTTGCGACATAATCAGTAAGCGCAGGGTTAGCTACTCAAGCTTACTGGTATTGATTGGCTTTGTATTAGTCGGTTGTGCATCGGCACCCAAACCAGAAGAGAGTCAAAACCAAGTTAATGAACTTAAACGTATGGGTAAAGATGTATTGGATATGGTGCCTGCACCAGACAGCCAAGCTACACAATCCACTAAGCCGGTTTTAACAGCTGAAGAACAGCAAAAACAAGCGAAAAACCAAAAGTTAGCTAAGTTATTTGCTGAAGTGTTTGCAGACAAGCAACCTTCGAAAAAATCATCAGAACAACAGTCTGATCCCGTTAAAGGTGTTGGAAACAACACTGAAGGTCTAAGTCAATCTCAAATTGAGGCAGACCAAGCTACAGTTGATACAACAGATAATGAAACCAATAGTGCCGTTATCGAGTCTGCGCCTATTTTAGTTAACCGCTATCAAGCACAACAAAATGACAAAATGGCGGCGATCCCCGCGGAGGTCTTGGCGCAGTTCGACAATGGTGTTACCGAGATGGAACAAGGTAACTGGCAACAGGCTGACAGTATTTTTGATGAAATACTTAGCGCGTATCCCACTTTATCTGGTGTGTTGGTGAATAAAGCCTTAGTGGCAGAGCATGGCCATAAGGATCTTATGTTAACCCAACAACTGGCTGAACAAGCTTTGGCGGTTAATCAAGATAATCCCTATGCTCATAATATTCTTGGCCGCTTGGCACGCCAACAAGGGCAATTTAAGCAAGCGGAAGTCCATTATTTATCTGCGCTTGATATTTGGCCACAATACCCTGAAGCTAATCTTAATATGGCTATTTTATTAGAGCTTTATCGTGGTCGCTTGTTTGAAGCTTTCTCTTATTATGAGAGTTATTTAGCCAGCAACCCAGAAGATAAATTAGTAAAACGCTGGTTTGCGGGCTTGCAAATTAAGCTAAAACGATTGGAGCAAAACTAATGCGCACTTTCGAAAGCTTTGTCTTGCCTCAATCATGCAGCTTAGTATGCTCTGTGAAAAAAAAGCTAGCTCGATCGACTCGTTTTAATTTAATGAGTTTGGTTATTATTATTGCTGTTTGGTTTATGGTTTATAGTGACTCTGTTTTAGCGCAAGATGCAGCCAAACAAACATCTGTATCAGAAACTAGCAAAATACAAGAGGGTAGTACCGAAGCACAAAGCCCTGTTACTCGTCCTAACAAGGGTAAGCAACCGGTACTGATCCAAAGTCGAGTTCAAGGTAGCCAAGAGCAGCCCAAAGTCATTTACATAATGCCGTGGCAGGACACGAGTACGCCAATATTAATTGATGAAAAAACATTAGATATCACAATGCCGACGTTTAAACCGCTAAACCCTAAGCAGTTTAAACAGCAAGTTAACCAGTTTTACCAATTACAAAGCAAGACCCAAGCACAAGACAAGAATTAAGCGCTAGCGGGCACAAAAATTTTATAAGAGGATATTTTCATGAGCTTCACTGATACTTTAGTCGCGTTTTTACAGGATGGTGGTCCATTTATTTACCCAATTGCTTTAGTGTTAGTCATTGGTTTGGCTATCGCATTAGAGCGCTGGTTGTTTTTAAGCAATGCATACAGCACCAACAAAAAGGCTTTGTTAAGTATTCAGTCTGCGTTGCAATCTGGCGATGTTGAAACGATCCGCCAAGCGAGTCAAACCAGTAGTGCGCCTATTTTAGGGGTATTGAGTTCAGGTATTGCTCGCTTACAAACGGTTAAGCGCCGCGAAGATGTAGAATACGCCATGGAAGAAACCATTATGGAGTACATGCTGCGTTTAGAAAAGCGTACGCCTTACTTAGCAACGTTAGCTAATATTGCGACTTTACTGGGGCTTTTAGGGACAATTATGGGGCTTATCGCCGCTTTCTCTGCGGTAGCAAATGCTGATCCAGCTGAAAAAGCTAACTTACTTTCGTCTTCTATTTCAGTTGCCATGAACACCACAGCATTTGGTTTGATTACGGCCATCCCTCTTATTTTATTTCATACTAGTTTGCAAACTAAAACGGCTGCTATCGTTGATTCGTTAGAGATGGCGGGCATTAAATTACTTAATTCACTTTCATACGGTTCACAAACTGAAGAAAAACGAGGCTAAGCATTATGAGACGCTTACGTCGTCCTAATCAGCAAGAGGCCGAGCTGGATATCACATCATTTATGAACTTGATGATAGTGCTAGTGCCTGTGCTTTTGCTTAGTCTTGTCTTTTCACAAGTGCGCATTCTTAATTTGCAGCTACCGGTAGCTGCAAGTGGTGATAGCCAACAAGAAGAGCAAGACGAGCCAAAATTGCTTGAGCTGATTATTGATAAATCAGGGTTTGAGCTGCATTACCCAAGTGGTGTATTGCTTAAGCAAATAGACAAAACAGAACAAGGCTATGATTTTGTTGCGTTAAAGACATTTTTAAAAGATCTAAAAATGACTTTTCAACAAAACAACATTGAGAAAAACGATATTGTATTGTTATTGGCGCCCAATACTGACTATCAAACCATAGTCACGGCAATGGATACAGTACGCTCGTTTGAAGCGGTTGTTGCAGCGAATTTAGTGGATGCTGAGCTTTTCCCCAATATCTCTTTGGGTGATGCGCCGGTAGCTGAAGTGGCCACCACAACTGAGCAAGGAGGGCAATAATGCGTCAATCAAAACGCGCACAGCGCCTTGCTAAGCACCATAAACGTTACGGCTCTGCTGGTAAGTTAAACCTCGTTTCTTTGATGGATATATTTACTATTCTGGTTTTTTTCTTGATTGTTAACCAATCAGAAGTGCGAGTATTACAAAACGTTAAGGAAATTAATCTACCTGTGTCGGTAGCAGAAGAGCTACCCAAAGAGAACCTATTGATTTCGGTATTTAATGATGTTGTGTTGGTACAAGATCGCTCTATTTGGCAAAACACATCAAATGGTGAAGGCTTAACCGAAGAAAATACGGGTCAATTGGTGGCTGCGCTCAAACAAGAGTTGGCTTACCAAACTCAGCGCCGTCCGGAATTAACCGACAGTGAAAAACAAAAAGGCCGAGCGGTGACGATTATAGGTGACTCATCAATCCCTTATGAGATCCTTAAGCAAATCATGGCAGCCTGTGCAGAAGCAGACTATCGAGATATGTCGTTAGCGGTTGAGCAATTGGCTAAAAATGGACAGGAGGCAAGCTAATGAGTAGCGCCTTTTATCCGCATGAAAATGTCATGTTCACAACCACAAAACAAGATTGGATTTTTCGCAGTATTTTAATTGGTTTATTTGCCCTGTATTTGGTGGTGGGTATTTTGGTACCTTTTCTGGAAAGAGTCGAAGTACCACGGGCTGTTAAGGAGCAAGTTCCTGCTCAACTCGCTAAAATCATGCTAGAAGAGAAGGAAGTTAAAAAGGAAGAACCAAAACCTGAAGTCAAGGAACCAGAGCCAGAAAAAGAGCCACCCAAAACCAAACGTGAAAAAGCCCGTGAACAAGCGCAATCCAGCGGCTTGGCCGCGATGAAGGATGAGCTGTTCGCACTGCGCGATGCGTTCGATGTAAAACCCGCAGCACAAACGCAATTGCAGCAAACGGAACAAGCCGCTGCAGTGGAAGCCAAGGTTAAGCGGAAAATGTTAGCGGCAACAGCCAATGCGCAAAGTGGCGGGATTAATGGAGGTGCCGCTGTTACCAATACTGTGGCTAGCGATGACTTAAGTACAAGGGCGACTAAGCAAGTGAGCTTGTCTGATGAAGAAGTGATTGCCGACGGAGATGCTGCTTTTAGCGATGCTGAATTAGCTGAAGGTGGCGATAGCCGTCAACGTTCTGAAAATGCGTTACGCCGTACGTTGGAGTCTAATAAAGCCAGCCTATATGCTTTATATAACCGAGCATTACGCAAAGATCCGACATTGCAGGGTAAAGTCTTGTTTGAAATTGAAATTCAACCTGATGGTTCGATTAGTCGCGCCGATATTACCAGCAGTGAATTGGGTGATGCTAAGCTAGAGCGTCGTTTATTGCTGCGCTTAAAAGCCATCAACTTTGGTGCCTTGGATGTGGATGTCATGACGACTATTTGGGCAATTGAGTTTTTACCGAGTTAGGGGAAAATTCGTTTAACAATGGCTGAACTGTATTTTGCCGAGGTTAATTTTTTGACGCAGTATAAAAAAAACGTCAAAAAAGTTAACTTCGTCAAAATATACGCTATTATGGAACCTTAACAACAATAATTTGACGCTTTAGTTATGAGCTTATCCAGCAAGCGTATCCTTGTCGTTGATGAGGCCGCTGGTCAATTTGATACGTTAAAATCTATTCTGCAGTTTATTAATGAAGACTATGATGTCGTCACTTTGTCAGACTCAGCCCAAGTTTTAAAAAATGATGAAGCTTGGAAGTGTGTGCTGTTAGGTGGTGAGCCAAATCATTTTGATTCATTTAAAGCGTTAGTGACTTCTCATCCAGGTTTACCCTTTGTTGTTACCCAATCGAATGCTGATTTAGATGCAATTGCTAATGTGATTGGCATCTTAAACCCTGATATCACTTATCCGGCATTTACTCAGTTATTGGCTCATTGCGAAGCCTATTTACGTAAAAAACCGAATCAAAGTGTAAAATCCGTTAAGGATCTGATCCAAACATTAGTTGGTACTTCGTCTGAAATGCAAGTTGTGCGTAGGATGATAGAACAAGTTGCTCCGACCGATGCTAACGTTTTGGTTTTAGGTGAATCTGGGACAGGTAAAGAGGTTGTCGCGCAAAGCATTCATCGTTTATCTAACCGTAATTCAGGCCCTTTTGTGCCAGTAAACTGTGGGGCTATTCCTCCAGAGTTATTAGAAAGCGAATTGTTTGGGCATGAGAAAGGCGCATTTACCGGGGCGATCAACTCGCGTAAAGGGCGATTTGAAATGGCTCAGGGCGGCACGCTGTTCTTGGATGAAATTGGTGATATGCCGCTGCAAATGCAAGTAAAGTTGTTACGTGTATTGCAAGAGCGATTATTTGAGCGAGTAGGTTCGGGCAAAGCCATTAAAGCGGATGTCCGTGTTATTGCGGCAACACACCGAAATTTGGAAGGCATGGTGACGGATGGTAAATTTAGGGAAGATTTATTTTATCGATTAAATGTATTTCCTATTGAAACGCCGAGCTTACGCGAGCGACGTGAAGATATTCCACAATTGCTGAATGAATTGACTAAACGCATTGCTGAGCAAGGCGCTGAATCGGTTAAATTTACTGATAGAGCCGTGCAGTCGTTAATGGAACATAAATGGGCTGGAAATGTCCGTGAATTGTCTAACCTCGTCGAGAGAATGACAATTCTGTACCCCAATCAAATGGTTGACGTTGCTGAGTTACCGAAAAAGTATCAGCATATTGAAATTCAGTCTTTTGAGCCAGAATACCCAGAAGAGTTACTTGAGCGGCAAGCGCTAAATGATTTGTTCGGCAGTGATGATGATGGTTCAGATGAGGAAAATACCGCGCAATTAATTGCCTATTTACCAGAAGAGGGAATTAATTTAAAAGAATACCTTGCAGAGCTAGAGATTGATTTAATTAATCAAGCGCTTGCTATGCATGCTGGTGTTGTTGCTCGAGCTGCTGAGGTATTGGGGATCCGTCGTACAACTTTAGTTGAAAAAATGAAGAAATACGGAATTAACTGACGTTTAGTGTAACTATCTAGTGTAACGAAAAGCCATAGCTCGTTTAATAACTTTGAATGAGCTAATTAATCTACCGACTTTGACGAAAATAACCGTTTTAAAATATCAATTTTTTGTGGGCGAGCATTTATGCTTGCAGAGCTTGCAAACCTTTCTGACTTTTATAGTTGGCCTTCCTTTACGTTTTACAACTAATGACGAACATTTGACTGGCTATTTTTTAACTTAATCTGTTGAAATTAAAGGGTTTTTAATTTTGGCATATTTCCTGCTTTATACAAATCACTAGATAAAAGTTAGTAATTTGACACAAGGGGAAGTAGCGTGAGTCGTGCCGCTCTCAGTTGTAAATCACAATCCGTTAATTTGAAAACCGAAGCTTATATTGGTGAGCTTGATGGCCTTCGAGCCAAAGCCACTAGTTTAGCTAATTTGGTTAAAGTTATGCCTGTTGGCGTGGTAATTATTGACGGATTAGGCTTTGTCAAAGAAGCAAACCAGATCGCGGTTAATTTATTAGGCTCACCGTTGGAAGGCCAACGTTGGTTAGCGATTATTGACCGCTCGTTTAGTCCACAAGCTGATGATGGTCATGAAGTCTCGTTGCGAGATGGACGCCGTGTCAAATTACAAACTACCGACTTATCACCTGAATCAGGCCAATTGGTTGTGTTAACCGATATGACTGAAACTCGGTTATTACAATCAAGAGTGGCAAAGCTTAACCATTTATCTGCACTGGGTAAAATGATGGCTTCGTTAGCTCATCAAATTAGAACACCTTTATCGGCAGCCATGTTATACGCGGCTAACTTAGCCAATAACTCGTTAAACAATAGTTCACGACAATCGTTTCAACAAAAGCTGGTTTCTCGATTGCAAGACTTGGAAAAGCAGATCAGTGACTTACTCTTGTTTGCTAAAGGTGAGCAGCAGCAAGTCGCGCAACCAATTTCATTGCAACAATTGTTGGCTGAAATTCAAGCTGGCAGTGAGGCTATGCTAAGCCAAAGTCAGGGTACTATGCAGGTCCAATTACCCGAACCGGATATTGTTATTTTGGGTAACAAGAACGCCTTAGCTAGCGCAGTGCAAAACTTAATTCACAATAGTATCCAAGCTAAAAATCAAAATTTAGTGATTAAGCTCAGTGCTGAGCGCCATGCCAATGATCCTGATAAAGTGTGTATCAAGCTGAGTGACAATGGCCCTGGTATGAATAAAGAACAACAGCGTCAAGCTTTTGAACCTTTCTATACCACACGCCCACAAGGCACGGGGTTAGGTTTAGCCGTCGTGCGCTCAGTGATAGAACAACATAAAGGTCAGGTTGAATTGCAATCTGAGTTAGGGCAAGGGGTTTGTTTTTCACTTAACTTACCGATTGCTCATGAAGTGATACCGGCATTAGCCCAAGTATCTGGTCAAAATTAGGAGACAATAATGGAAAATCAAAATGCAAAAGTACTGGTTGTTGAAGACGACCAAGCACTAAGAGAAGCTGTTGTTGACACACTCGCATTGGCTGGGTACGAAGCGGTTGAAGCTGACAGTGGTGAGCAAGCGTTAGTTAGGCTTAAAGAACACAGCATTAATATTGTGGTTAGTGACGTGCAAATGCCGGGGATAAATGGTTTATCTCTTCTGCGCTCCATTAAAGCAAATAACCCGAATTTACCCGTACTGTTAATGACAGCATTTGCCAATATTAATGATGCGGTTCAAGCTATGCGTGATGGCGCTACTGATTATTTAAGCAAACCCTTTTCGCCTGAAGTTTTGCTTAATTTAGTTAGCCGTTATATTCCTCAACAAAATGAGCCGAGTTTTGAGCCCGTTGTGGCACAAGAGTCTAGTAAAAATCTATTGCGACTGGCGGCGAAAGTAGCTCGTTCAGAAGCCAATGTGATGATCAATGGGCCAAGCGGATCAGGTAAAGAGGTGTTAGCCCGTTACGTACACGAACAGTCATCACGCAAGCAAGAAAATTTTGTGGCGATTAATTGTGCGGCCATTCCAGAGAATATGCTGGAATCAACATTATTTGGTTATGAAAAAGGCGCGTTTACCGGTGCGTTACAAGCTTGCCCTGGAAAATTTGAGCAAGCGCAAGGTGGAACCATTTTATTAGATGAAATCACCGAAATGGATTTGGGCTTACAGGCTAAATTATTGCGAGTGTTACAAGAGCGCGAAGTGGAGCGATTAGGCTCAAATAAAACCATTAATTTAGATGTTCGAGTGATAGCGACTAGTAATCGTGATTTGAAACAAGCTGTTAACGATGGCACCTTTCGTGAAGATTTATATTACCGCTTAAATGTATTTCCTTTAACTTGGTCAGCATTGAAAGACAGAAAGCTGGATATTTTGCCGTTAGCAGAAACTTTGATTGAGCGTCATTGTGCGCGCAGCGGTCAAGTTGTTCCACTGTTAACACCAGAAGCTCGCAATAAACTTATGCAACATTCTTGGCCGGGCAATGTTCGAGAACTTGATAACGTTATTCAACGTGCATTGATTTTAGCCACGGGAACGCAAATTAGCGAAATGGATATTTTGTTAGAAGCGGATACCGCAATGACAGAGCCTGTTGTGATTGAAACACCCGAAGAAGAAAAACCAGAGCGTCTCGGTGATGAAATTCAAAAACAAGAGCAACAAATTATTTTAGATACCTTAGTGGCATTTCACGGCAAACGAAATTTAGTCGCAGACAAGCTAGGCATAAGTCCACGCACATTAAGATATAAAATTGCCAAAATGCGTGATCAAGGTATTACTATCCCAGTTTAATGCGTTTTTCAGCGCCCGAATTTTCAGTGTCGAAAAACCGACACTGACATCCCTTACTACTACCCAGCAAAGGGGACCTAAAAATTTAACTATTCTAATTACCCTAAGTGATTGATATTTAAATTATTTTGTTCCCCTTTTATCCTTTCCTGAAAAAGTCATTCATTTTGGCACACCTCGTGCATTTACCCTTGTAAGAGCTTAACCATGTCAATTATTCGGCTAATTGAAATTAAGCTGAATTCAAGACAAGTTAAATACGAGGGGATTAAGATGAAAATTGGATCTTACGACTTAGCAGCGAATAATTTGTATGCAGATATGCAATCGATGTCAAATCAAGCGCAAAATCGCATCATGTCAGACAGTAAAGTCGATCGAAATGTTATTAACCCAACGTCAAGTAATTTTGCTGATATGCTGGAAAAAGCCATAGATAATGTCAACGAATTAGGGCAAACCTCGAAGGAAAAAGTGACAGCATTTGAAATGGGAGATCGCAATGTTACCCTCGCAGATGCTATGATCGCCAAAGAAAAATCAGGCGTCGCATTTGAAGCGACTGTTCAAGTACGTAATAAAGTGCTTGAAGCTTACCAAAAAATTATGCAAATGCCGGTATAGTCAATAAATAGACTGGGGATAGTAGAGTGGCAGAACAAGCAGAAACAACAGATATCGCATTAGCAGATGGCGGCGCCTTAGCTTCAACGGCTGGCTCAGATTCAGCATTAGGTGAAGAACAAAAATCGGGCTTTATGGGCGCGCTAAAAGATGTTGATATCTTACGTCAAGTCACGCTTATCTTAGCTCTGACAATATGTTTAGCTATTGCCTTGTTTATTATTTTGTGGGCAAACGAGCCCGAGCTTAGACCGTTAGGCAAATACGAAACGCAAGAATTGATCGAGACATTAGACTTTCTTGATCAAAACCAAATTGAATATGTACTCGAAGGCAACATAGTTAAGGTTGCAGAAGATGAGTATCAAAACATCAAACTCTCGCTGGCTAGAGCCGGAATGGAAGGCTCAACCACAGAAGGTGAAGATATCTTACTAAAAGATATGGGTTTTGGGGTGAGTCAGCGTGTTGAGCGTGAGCGTCTTAAATACGCTCGCGAGCAGAGTATTAAACAAACCATTGAAGAATTACAAAGCATTAAACGCGCCCGTGTTTTACTTGCTATTCCTAAAGAAAACGTATTTGCCCGTCATGAGAAAAAACCCAGTGCGACCGTTGTTTTAAGTGTTGCTAAAAACCGTCAACTATCAGCTGAAGAGGTGGACTCTGTGGTTGATATTGTCGCCTCAGCGGTTCAGGGGTTAGAACCGGCTCGAGTGACAGTGACCGATCACAATGGCCGCTTACTCAACTCAGGTTCACAAGACGCTTTATCATCACGATCTCGTCAAGAATATGAAATAGAACAAAAGCGTGAAGCGGAATACATGGAGAAAATCGACTCAATTATGATCCCAATTGTCGGGGTAGGTAATTATACCGCACAAGCCGATGTGACTATGGATTTCACCGCTGTTGAACAAACACAAAAACGCTTTAATCCAGACTTGCCCGCTGTTCGAAGTGAAATGACAGTAGAAACTAACGCGTTAGGATCAGGTGCGATAGGTATTCCTGGCGCACTAACCAATCAACCCCCACTTGAATCCAATATTCCAGAGCAAGCGACTGGAGGCAATGGCGCTAACGGTGGTAATAGCAAGAGCCATAGAGAATCGACTCGAAACTATGAGTTAGATACAACCATTAGCCATACCCGTCAACAAAGTGGCGTTGTACGTCGTTTAACAGTATCAGTTGCGGTTGATTACTTAACGCAAGAGAATGTTGATTCCGGTGAAATGGAAAGTGTGCCACGTAGTCAAGAAGCGTTAGCTAATATCCGTCGTTTACTACAAGGTAGCATTGGTTTTGATATGCAACGTGGCGATACGTTAGATGTAGTAACTATTCCATTTACGCGTGACGACATAGGTAAAGATTTACAAGTTCCGTTTTATAAAGAGCCATGGTTTGACAAAATATCTAAGCTAGTTGCAGGTATGCTGATTATTATCGTGCTAATACTTGCGGTTGTTAGACCTATGCTGCGTAAGCTTATTTACCCAGAAGATACGCCTGAAGAATACGATGATGGTTTACTGGATTCTGGTGTAGACTTAGGTGACGAAACCATAGATATGTTGTCTAGCGAGTTTGATTCAAGTGCGGTTGGTTTTGCTTCTGATGGCTCGCTAATGTTACCAGATTTACATAAAGATGAAGATGTACTGAAAGCAGTACGCGCCTTAGTGGCTAACGAGCCTGAATTATCATCTCAAGTAGTGAAAGCGTGGTTGAACGAAGATGCCTGATGAACAAAATGATGCCCCCCTGTTTGATGTAGAACGACTAGAGGGAGTTGAAAAAGCGGCCATATTGCTGCTGAGCTTATCCGAAGAAGATGCTGCGCAAATACTCAAACATTTGGAACCTAAACAGGTACAAAAGGTGGGTATGGCCATGGCGTCGTTAGAGGATTTTACCCAAGATAAGATCACCGCGGTCCATAAGCTATTTATAGACGAAATCCAAAGCTTCTCAACCATAGGTTTCCAATCAGAAGAGTTTGTGCGTAAAGCCTTAACCGCGGCGTTAGGTGAAGAAAAAGCGGGTAACTTGATTGAGCAAATTATTATGGGATCGGGGGCGAAGGGTCTCGACTCATTAAAATGGATGGACTCTAAGCAAGTTGCCAATATTATTCGTAATGAGCATCCACAGATCCAAACAATTGTAATGTCCTATTTGGATCCAGAGCAATCGGCGGAAATTATGTCGCAATTCTCTGAGAAGGTTCGTCTTGATCTCATGATGCGAATTGCTAATTTAGAAGAAGTACAACCTGCGGCCCTACAAGAATTAAACGAGATCATGGAGAAACAATTCGCGGGTCAAGCCGGTGCGCAAGCCGCGAAAATGGGTGGCCTGAAGGCTGCTGCGGATATTATGAACTACTTGGATACGAATATTGAAGGCCAGTTAATGGACGCTATTCGTGAGCATGACGAAGAAATGAGTCAACAAATTCAAGATCTTATGTTTGTATTTGATAACCTTGCTGATGTCGACGACAAAGGTATTCAAGCTATTTTACGTGAAGTACAGCAAGAATCATTGATGCGCGCGATTAAAGGTGCGGATGAAGGCTTACAAGATAAAATTATGGCTAATATGTCTAAACGTGCAGCTGAATTACTTAAAGACGATTTAGAAGCTATGGGGCCTATCCGTGTCAGTGAAGTGGAAACGGCGCAAAAAGAAATCCTGTCAATTGCACGTCGCTTAGCGGATGCAGGCGAGATCATGCTTGGTGGCGGTGGTGGAGAAGAATTCTTGTAATTCTTTTCCTTATGTTAGATTGGTAGTGGTATGTCTGAACAGCACAAAAGTAAACATTTTATCAAGGCGGGAGAAGCACTCGCCGCTGAATCAAAAACTTGGAATTTGCCACCTGTTACGGGAGATGAAAAACCGCCTGAATATACCAATGCAATGCGCAAGCCTGAAGGTTGGGTGTATGAACCACCAGAGCCTGAAGAAGAACCGCCACAGCCCCCAACCCTAGAAGAAATTGAAGCTATCCGTCAAGCCGCGTATGACGAAGGCTTTGCAGAAGGAAAAGAAGCTGGCTTTAATCAAGGTTTAGCTGAAGGTCAAGAAAAAGGCCACGCTGAAGGGTTAGAGCAAGGAACACAAACCGGTATTGAGCAAGGATTAGAGCAAGGAAAAGGTTTAATCGAGGAAAAAGCCGATGCATGGAATCAGATCCTTGATGCTATTAACACGCCATTGCGGCATATTGATGAGCATGTAGAGCAGGAAATTGTCAACCTAGCGAGCCATTTAGCAAAAGCAGTGGTTAAAACGGAACTCAAAACGAACAAAGACATTTTAATTAAAACGGTAAAGGACGCTGTTGATGCTTTACCGATTAACAACAGTCAATTCGAGATCCACCTCCATCCAAACGATATTCAAACAATCACTGATGTTTATACTGAAGAAGGTATAGAAAAAAAAGGTTGGCGTTTAATGGCTGAACCCGCGATGCAAACGGGCAGCTGTGAAATCAAAACGCAAAGTTCTAGTGTGACTTACACCATAGAACAACGTATCGAAGAAATATTGGATAGATTTTTGCAGGATAGCCAATCAAGTCATTAATTTAGTCACTAAGTGTCAAAAATCTATCTATGTCTAGCGAAACCATCTGTGCGCGATTAAAAAACAGCCAGCAATTAATAGCGGGTAGTGTCCCCAAAGTCGCCGGACGTTTAACTCGAGTTATCGGATTAACCCTTGAAGCTGTTGGTTGCCAAGCGTCGGTTGGCAGCTTGTGCGCGGTTGATAGTGTGAATGGTACGATTGATGCTGAAGTGGTTGGATTTGAAGGCGAAAAAATTTACCTAATGCCGAGCGAAGAAATTCGTGGCATTTTGCCCGGTGCGCGCGTAACCCCTTTATCTAGCGAGCAAGGCATACCCGTTGGAATGCATTTACTTGGCCGAGTTATCGATGGTGCTGGGAGACCACTGGATGGTAAAGGTTCAATTGCTAGTCAACAACGTACAGCTGCAGTGAATAAAGCGATTAACCCACTTTCGCGTCGACAAATATCAGAGCCGCTTGATGTTGGTATACAGGCTATCAATGGCATGCTTACTGTGGGGAAAGGTCAGCGAATGGGACTTTTTGCCGGCTCAGGTGTCGGTAAGTCAGTGCTACTGGGCATGATGACCCGCGGCACGGCCGCTGATGTTATTGTTGTTGGATTAATTGGCGAGCGGGGACGAGAAGTAAAAGAGTTTATCGAAGAGATACTTGGCGAAGAAGGGCGAGCTCGCTCTGTGGTAGTCGCTGCACCTGCTGATAACTCGCCGTTGATGCGCTTAAAAGGCTGCGAAACAGCAGTGTCAGTGGCTGAGTATTTCCGCGATCAGGGAATGGATGTATTACTGCTAATGGATTCAATTACGCGATATGCACAAGCACAACGTGAAATTGCCTTAGCCATTGGTGAGCCGCCGGCAACCAAAGGTTATCCGCCATCTGTTTTTGCAAAGTTACCTGCTTTGGTCGAGCGCGCTGGCAATGGCGGTGAAGGTCAAGGTTCGATAACCGCTTTTTACACCGTGTTGTCAGAAGGCGATGATTTGCAAGATCCTATTGCAGATGCGTCTCGGGCAATATTAGATGGTCATATTGTTTTATCTCGTGAATTGGCCGATGCTGGACATTACCCAGCAATTGATGTGGCTAAATCTATTTCTCGTGTCATGCCTGCGGTGACGAGTGAACTGCATCAAGATCAAGCCAGAGTGATTAAAACCCTCTATTCGTCTTATCAAAAAAACCAAGATTTAATTACCATAGGCGCATATAACAAAGGCAGCGATCCTATTGTTGATACCGCTATTCAACTTAAGCCAAAAATCGATGAGTTTTTACAGCAAAAAATGCAACAGATTATTCCATACGATGAATGCTTGTCGGCGCTGGATGATTTAACTCAGCAATTTAGAGCCAATTAAGGAATGAGTTGTGGTTAATAAACAGTTGTACTTAGTTGTTGAAATGGAACAACGCAAAGAAGATAAAATGGCGTCTGATTTTGCTAAAGCCCAGCAAGATCTGCAAGAGCACGAAATGCGCCAGCAAGCCTTAAACGAGCATAAAGCGCAATATATGCAAGATGTGATGGACCGCGGTCGAGCAGGGGTTGATATTCAACAAATGAATCGTTTTCAGGCGTTTATTGGAAAGTTAGATCAAGCGTGCTCATTACAAGCGAATAAAGTCACCACAGCGCGTAAAGTGGTCGATCAGCGACGAGCATTGTGGCTTAACCAACAACGGAAGCGCAAAGCGATTGAAGCTTTGATTGATAAACAGAAGCAGGCTATGCAGCTAGCAGAGCAGCGAGCTGAACAAAAAATGTTTGATGAATTTGCTATGCAGCAGTTTGTGCGTAAACAGCTGACTTAAAAACATGACTTTAGGGTAGCGAGAGTGTTTTGGAACAAAGCTTGCTAACCATTTAAATAGTTAAAGATTAAATCGCTGTTATCGGCCATTTTTATCAAATCTCGACATTATTTGCCGCTTAAGTCGCAATTATTGAGGAACATATATGCAATTCGTTGCCGCACCACAATTAGAGATAAATCAATCTACACCAACTAATACAGATGTGCTGTTAGCTAATAACGAAAAACAATCTGGTTATGGTCGAGATTTTGCTGACGTGCTAAACGACTCGCAAAAAATTGAAGCGCAGTTCGCCGAGGTTAGAAAAAATAGGGCAGATCAACAGCGAGCAGCCGAAGCTGCATTGGCAAACGAAACTCGGCAACCATCAAATCGGCAAGCGTCGAATCAGCAACCACCTGCTGCAGAGCACATCAATCCGCGCTCAAAAGAAGATCAAACAGTAAAAAGTCCGCATGACGATGGAAAGCCTGTAGCAGATAGCAAACAAGAGCAAGCTGCATCATCTGGGATGGAGAATAAAGGTCAACCACCAGCAAACAATGACTTGCCTAAAAAGCCAATAAACGAGGACGTTAACTCGATTGATGCCAAACAAGATAAAACGATTAATAAAAGCGAGCTAAATTTAGCCGATGATAACTCGGATACCGCAGCGTTGCTGTCATTAATTGAATCCAGTAAGAAAGCTAACATTAGCGCAAATAAAGTGGCTAAAGATGACAATGGCGACCAACAAGCAAAGCAGGTATTAGCTGATAAATCAGTGAATTCGCCGGCGGATACTACAAACTTAAAAACGACTGAAAAAGGTGAAGCACAATCGTCAGCGGCTGAATCACCTGAAGTCAGTAATAAAGCCAGTAATAAAGTAAAAGAAATTAATACACTAGATAAAAATGCCACAGAGCCAGCGAGTGCTAATAATCAGCTTAAGCAGGCTGATGATAATTTAACTGGTAAGTTTGGTAAGGCAGAGGGTAAGACTGAGGGTAAGACTGAGATAGAAACCGCCAATAAAATAAGGTCTTCAGAAAGTTCTGATGTTAAAAAAAGTACTAACCCAGATAGCATAAACAGCAATGATGTTAGTACTAAAGCAATTAAATTGGTTACGCAAAATGATAGTTCGTCAACAGCTGAGCAAAAAGATAAGTCAAAACAACATTCACTGACAAAACTGCAAGACGGGTCGTTAATTGATAAAGCCTCAAAAAAAGCTGATGAGTTAAATAAGCAAACCTCAGGTAAAGTTGTATCAGGTGTACAAAAAGGTGATGTCGAACAGTCATTGGTAAATGGTCAGGTCAAGCATGATGAGCGAGTTAATCACGACAAAAGCCAGGGTAATAAGGCCAATGCTGAGGTCAAGCTTGATCAGTCTTCACAGCCGATAGTGAGTCATCAAGCAGAAAAACCATTTGCTAAGGCGACTAAATCTGATAACACTGGAAATGATCTGCAAACTAAGCCTATAAAATTACAGCAACCAGCTCAGCAAGAGACCAACAGTGCCAACGAACAACCAGTTAAAACAACTGCAATTGACGAAAGTAATCAAGCCGCAGATTTAAACATAGATGCTGATTTGCAAAAAAGTGGTCAACTATCGCAAGCTGGCAGTCAGCTTACGTCTGTCGAGCATAAAAATGGCAATGTTGAAAGCAATGTTAATACTGAATCACTTACTAAGTCTACAACTGAAAAATCTACCTTGTCTGCTAGCTCTTTGGCTGATAGCGGTAAAGTGAAAAATACTCAGGTCGATGACAAAGCAACTGTTGCTGAAAACAATAAAGACAAATCACAAATTTTAGTTAACGCTGAGGCGATACAAGCCAGTCAAGCGGCTGCCAATGTGAGTAAAGTCGAGAATAAGAATGCAGAAAAAAGTAAATCAACCAAGGCTAAATTAACGGTTGATAATGTTGAAAGTAAAAAAGCAGAAGTTAACTCAAGCGTTAATCTTGTTGAGCAGAAACTGGATAATGAAAGTGCTTTTTCGCAAAAGGGCGAGGGCGCTGATGCTAGAGCAATAAACCAGACGACAACTGAAAAAGACGTTAGTGAACAATCTGCTAGTAAAAAGCAAAGTAAAAAATCAAATGGTTCTAGTGCTGCAACATTGAACCAAAATTTGCAGAGCAAAGAATCGGTTGCTGAGCCTAAAGCAGAGATGGCCAGCTTAGCTAAAAATGAGCCGATTCAAGAAACAGCTGGTTTGGATTTCCAAATACAAAATGCAGCGTTAGATAGAGTAGCTCAGGATAAAGCTACTAGCAATGCTGCGGCGAGCAACAGTGCGGTGCAAATGCAGAGAGCGGTAGAGGCTGCAGTACAAACGGAGCGCACGCAGCAAAAAATTACCAATCAATTAAAAGATATACCGCTGAATGATAAACAAGCGGGAGCAGACACCATAAACGATAACGTTAAATTTATGGTGTCTGGTCGCTTACAGTCGGCTGAAATCCGCCTAGATCCGCCAGAGTTAGGCAGTATGCAAATTAAAATCACCATGAATGGTGAGCAAGCGTCTGTTAGCATGGTGGTGCAAAACCCGCAGGCTAAAGAAATGCTTGACCAAGCCATACCAAGGTTGCGAGAAATGTTAGAAAATGCCGGTATTCAGCTAGGTGAAAGCAACATTGAACAGCAAAAACAACAAACCGCAGGTCAGCAAGGAGAAGGAAGAAAGGGACAAGGAAATCGAAATAATGGCGATGATGGTCAAGTAGATGATGAATTATTAGCCAATGAGCAGAAAATTGTTAATGGACATGTTGGTGAAGTCGATTATTACGCCTAAAATCAGTTACAATCAGGCGTAAAGTTTAATTGTGTTTGTTTGGGACGATAACCAACTGAATAATTAGGAAAAAAAATGGCTGCTGAAGAAGAATTACAAGTAGAAGAAGAAGGTGGTGGAAAAAGCAAACTGCTCATAATCATTGTCGCAGCAGTTTTGCTGATTGGCGGTGGCGCCGCGGCATTTTTATTGATGGGAGGCGAGGATGAGGCTGCCCCTGAAAGTGAGGAGTTAACACTCGACGAAGCGCCTGCTGCACCCGCAGCATCAAGCGGTGGCGATAAAGCCGAAATGGGCACTGCGTTATATGTCGCTATGCCTAGACCGTTTGTATTTAATGTACCCGGTGCAAATCGCGACCGCCTTGTACAAATAAAAGTACAACTATTAGTTCGTGGAAATCAAAATGAAGAAACGGCTAAAAAACACATTCCATTGATTGAAGGCGCTTTATTGCGTGTATTTAGTGGGGCTAACGCGGATGACTTAGCTACCATACAAGGTAAAGAAGCATTAAAAACTCAGTCATTGGCAACAGTTCAGGATGAGCTGACTAATATTGTAGGAACGAAAGTAATTGAAAATGTCCTGTTTACAGGCTTTGTGATGCAGTAACTAACTCATGCCGGCAACCGATTTATTATCACAAGACGAGATTGATGCGCTACTTCATGGCGTAGACGATATCGAAGAAGAGTCTCCTGACGATTCAGGTTTTGGTGGTGAAGATAACCAGAACCGTAGCTTGTCTGATTATGACTTTTCTTCACAAGATCGAATTGTTCGTGGTCGAATGCCGACCTTGGAGATGGTTAACGAACGTTTCGCTCGCCATATGCGTATCAGCTTATTTAATATGATGCGCCGCACCGCCGAAGTATCGATAAATGGTGTGCAAATGATCAAGTTTGGCGAGTATGTGCATACCTTATTTGTTCCAACCAGTTTAAACATGGTGCGCTTTCGTCCGCTGAAAGGGACAGGCTTGATCACCATGGAAGCGCGGTTAGTTTTCATTTTAGTGGATAACTTTTTTGGTGGTGATGGCCGTTATCACGCTAAAATTGAAGGTCGAGAATTTACCCCTACTGAGCGCCGTATCATTCAAATGCTGCTTAAGATAGTATTTGAAGATTACAAAGAAGCTTGGGGGCCAGTAATGGATACATCTTTTGAGTATCTTGACTCTGAAGTGAACCCTGCAATGGCAAATATAGTCAGTCCGACTGAGGTTGTCGTTATTAGTTCATTTCATATTGAACTCGATGGTGGTGGTGGCGATTTTCACATTTGTTTACCCTATTCAATGCTTGAACCGATCCGTGAATTACTTGATGCGGGTGTACAAAGTGATCAAGAAGATACCGATTTACGCTGGTCTAAGGCATTACGTGATGAAATGATGGATGTAAAAGTCGATTTAATGGCAAAATTATTAGATGTGGAAATGCCATTAGAAGACATCATGGAGTTACAGGCCGGAGATATCATACCTATTGAAATGCCTGAGCATTTGACCGTATATATAGAAGAATTACCGACATATCGCGCGAAAATGGGACGCTCACGAGATAATATCGCGATCCAAGTATCGGAAAAAATTAAGCGACCAGCTTCAGTTAAATCTGAATTGCAAATGGTAACCCGCGCAGGGCGTCGAATTGATGCTGAAGCGGAGTTACGTGAACTTGAAGACTGGGATTAACTATTAAAAATGTATATAGTCGTGTAAATGGCTATAAGCGCATCAAAGAGAGAGTATTATGAGTGATGATGCAATGGATGATTGGGCAGCAGCCATGGCTGAACAAGCTGAGGCTGAAGCAGCTGATGAGCAAGCAGAAGCTCAGCCCGCTGAACTGGAAGAACTAACAGAATCTGCGGCTATATCAGGTGATGAAAAACGTCGTTTAGATACTATTCTTGATATTCCTGTCACCATATCGATGGAAGTTGGGCGTACCAAAATAAATATTCGTAATCTGTTGCAGCTAAACCAAGGCTCTGTTGTTGAATTAGACCGAGTGGCGGGTGAGGCATTGGATGTACTGGTTAATGGTACTTTGATTGCGCACGGTGAAGTGGTTGTGGTTAATGACAAATTTGGTATTCGATTGACTGACGTAATAAGTCAGGTTGAACGAATCAAAAAACTTAAATAGGGTGTGCAGTGAAGCGTCTACTCTTCGCTTTTTGTTTATTTGCCATTTTCCCCCAAGCGAGGGCGCAAGCAGCGCCCACAATTGAAACCGCTATTCCAACCCTTCTTTTGTCTCTACTGTTTGTTGTTTTTATTATTTTTGTATTAGCAGCAGTGATTAAACGTAGTAACTTAAGTACTCTTGGCGTTAAAGGTTTAAAAGTGGTAACTATGTTACCTCTGAGTACTCGTGAAAAATTAGTCGTTGTGGATGTTAATGGTAAGCAAGTATTACTTGGTGTCACCCAGCATAATATCAACTTAATAAAAGAATTAGATGAACCCTTACCGCAAAATGTGGGTAATGCGGTTTTAAATCAAAGCTTTAAAAAGATATTTGAACAGGTCAAGCAACGTGATTAAGTACTTATTGGCTGTGTTTGCCATTTTATTGGCTCCCGATGTTTTGGCTGAACCGGGTATTCCAGCCCTGACGTTAAATGAAAATCCGGATGGCAGCAAAGATTATACAATTTCTTTGCAAGTGCTGGGCATAATGACCATGCTTAGCTTTATTCCTGCCTTACTTGTCATGATGACGTCATTTACTCGAATTGTGATAGTGCTTGGTATTTTGCGCCAAGCTATAGGTTTACAACAAGCGCCTTCAAACCAAGTGCTCATCGGTATTTCGCTGTTTTTAACGTTTTTTATTATGGCGCCAGTATTCGATAAAATAAATGAAACCGCATTGCAGCCGTATATGGAAGAGCAGTTAACTGCAAAAGAAGCGTTTAGTGCAGCTCAGGTGCCACTTAAAGATTTTATGTTGTCGCAAACCCGTGTTAAGGATATAGCGACATTTGCTGAAATTGCTGGCTACGAGCAGTTAGACGGCCCTGAAGCTGTACCCATGAGCGTGTTGATCCCCGCATTTATCACTAGCGAATTAAAAACCGCATTTCAAATGGGTTTTATGATCTTCATTCCATTCTTGATTCTTGATTTGGTGGTGGCTTCTGTACTCATGGCAATGGGTATGATGATGTTATCGCCTATGATGGTTTCTTTGCCATTTAAGCTGATGCTTTTTGTGTTAGTTGATGGTTGGAATTTAACTATGGGCACACTTGCTACTAGTTTTGGAGTGGGTACCTGATGACGGCTGAAACTTTTGTCGATATGCTACGCGACGCCATGTTTATGGTGATCTTGCTAGTATCTCTGATAATTGTTCCTAGCCTAGTTGTTGGTTTGATTGTGTCTATTTTCCAAGCCGCTACGTCGATTAACGAACAAACTTTGAGCTTTTTACCGCGTCTTATTGTTACGCTTTTAGCTATTATCTATGGCGGCAATTGGGGGATTAATAAGTTAATGGATTATACAGTAGAGATTTTCTTGCGGATCCCAGAGGTTGTCGGCTAGTGAACTTTGCTGTTGAGAGCGTACTGACGTGGATGTCGGGTATTCTTTTACCCTTTGTGCGTATTTCAGCCTTGTTAGTCGTTATGGTTGGTTTCGACGCTAAACGGATCCCTACACAATTAAAAGTACTGTTTGCCTTTGCTGTAGCCTTGTTAATTGCCCCTGTTATTCCAGATGTTCCCTATACCGATATGTTGTCAATGCAAGGCTTTTTGTTGGTGGTGCAGCAAATTTTATGGGGCGTAGCTATTGGGTTCGTTTCGCAAATATTTTTGAATACATTTGTTGTAGCTGGGCAGGTTGTTGCTACACAAACCGGTTTGGGTTTTGCCTCACTAGTTGATCCAGTTAATGGTATTAATGTTGCGGCTGTAGCTCAGTTTTATTTGATACTAGCGACTTTAGTATTTTGGGCGGTAGACGGTCATTTGATGATGATCAAAATGATCGCTTTAAGTTTTGAGGCTTTTCCTGTCGGATCCGGTTGGATCTCGCTGGGTAGTATCGAAAAAATTATCGAGTGGGGACAGTGGCTGTTTTTAGCCACTATCACGATGACGATAACACCGATTACAGCAATGTTAATTGTGAGTTTTACCTTTGGTGTCATGACGCGTGCTGCACCACAATTGAATATATTTTCAATTGGTTTTCCAATCACACAAATATCAGGATTAATCGTGATCTGGCTTGGCATGTCGGCATTTATGTTGCATTTTAATATTATGTGGGAATCGGCATCACATCTTATGTGTGAAATTGCCGGTTGTGGTTAGTTAACTTCAGTATTCTTTAACAGCTCTGTCATTCGCGACAAGTTGTTTGAGCGGCTATTTAGGATCTAATGGCTGCAATTTTGATACTAAGGTTTGTAGGTTATAGGTGTAAATCAATAGACACCTAGCTTTGTTGGAGAACGGCGTTGGCCGCGGAAAACGAAGGCAAAACCGAAGACCCCACGGAAAAAAAGAAATCCAAGTCCAGAGAAAAGGGGCAAGTTGCTCGGTCTAAAGAGCTTGCTACCTTCCTTCAATTGCTGGGTGCGGCTATCTTTTTTTTACTGTGGGGTGGGTTTATTGCCGAAGCAATGTATAAAGTAATGAAACACGGCCTTGTTTTTGAGCAAGAAGATGCCTTCGATCCATCACGCATGTTTATTCGCTTACAAGGGTTACTCGATCCTGTTATCGCCCCTTTGGCCGCCTTTACCATTGTTATGATGATTATTGGTGTGTTGAGTTCAATTGTTGTCGGCGGCTATAACTTTTCAATGCAAGCTGCAGCGCCAAAATTTAATAAACTCAACCCGATTACCGGTCTACAACGGATGTTTGGCCCACAAGGGTTAGTTCAATTGGTGCAGTCATTAGCCAAGTTTTTGGTTGTTGTGATTGCTGCTTATGTTTTGGTTGGCTTTTATTTTGATAAATTACTGCATATCAATATTGAAAAAACGCCAAATAATATTAAAACCGCATTAGAAATCTTAGTTTGGATCTTTATTTGGTTAGCTTTCTCGTTAATTGTTGTGGCAATTATTGATGTGCCTTATCAATTGTATAAGCATAATGATTCATTAAAAATGACCAAACAAGAAGTCAAAGACGAGCATAAAAATGCGGAAGGGGATCAACAAGTCAAATCTAAGATCCGCCAAAAAATGTTCCAAGCGTCGCAGCGACGTATGATGGCCGAAGTGCCCAAAGCGGATGTTGTGGTAACAAACCCGACTCATTACGCCGTCGCGATTAAATACGATACAGAAACAGCCTCCGCACCTATTCTTTTAGCCAAAGGTGTTGATGAAGTGGCTGGCCATATTCGCGATATAGCTAGCGCTCATGATATTCCAATTTTATGTTCACCTATGTTGGCTCGATCTATTTACCATACCACTGAGTTAGACGCCGAAATACCTGAAAAGTTATTTACCGCTGTGGCCCAAATATTGGCTTATGTTTATCAATTAAAACAATACAAAAAAGGCAAGGGCAAGCGTCCTAAAGAGCCAACGTCTAATTTACCTATCCCGCCTGAAGTTCGTTATTAATACCGTGTATAGTCAAAGCGATCAAGTTTTAGGGGAAGCCGTCAAGCTTCGAATCCCCATGAGCATATGCTCTATTATGTGATTGGGGTGAGTAAGCGCTGACAATGAACCATAAAGCTTGAGCGAGAAGACTATAATAAAGTTGGCTTGATATTTGCCTGTTACGTCAGTAGGTGTAGTAGGATTCAAAAATTTGACGTATGCAAGCGACTGATATAGTTAATAACTTTAAATCGTTCGATTATAAAAAAATCCAAGGGCTGGGAGTCGCTGGGGTTGTATTAGCCATTTTAGCTATGGTTATCTTACCTTTACCCGCATTTCTACTAGATATTTTATTTTCTTTTAATATTGCCTTATCCATTGTGGTTATGCTGGTGGTGGTATACACCTTAAAACCTATGGATTTCGGTTCATTTCCAACCGTTATTCTTATTGCAACAGTATTGCGCTTAGCGCTGAATATAGCTTCAACACGGGTTGTGTTGCTTGAAGGTCATCAGGGTGGTGATGCCGCGGGTCAAGTTATTGCAGCTTTCGGCGAGGTTGTTATCGGTGGAAATTACGCAGTTGGTTTAGTCGTTTTTGCCATATTAATGATTATCAACTTTAAGGTTGTGACGGCAGGTGCTGGTCGTATATCCGAGGTGAGTGCGCGTTTTACCCTTGACTCTATGCCGGGTAAACAAATGGCAATTGATGCGGATCTCAACGCCGGTTTTATTAGCCAAGAAGAAGCAGTTGATCGACGTAAAGAAATTACAGACGAAGCGGACTTTTATGGTTCGATGGATGGTGCGAGCAAATTCGTAAAGGGTGATGCCATTGCTGGTTTATTGATAATGTTGATCAATATTGCTGGTGGGTTGTTGATAGGTATGATCCAATACGGTTTAGATTTTAGCAGTGCAATTGAAATATATACCTTGTTAACAATTGGTGATGGCTTGGTTGCGCAGATCCCTTCATTGTTGCTTTCAGTTGCAACGGCAATCATTGTTACTCGTCAAAATGATTCAATAGAGCTAGGTGATCAACTTTCTGGTCAATTGGCTAAACCCAAAGTGATGTATGTAGCGGCAGCTATCCTATTTATTATGGGGATAGTACCAGGCATGCCGCATGTCGCATTTTTAAGTTTAGCGGCTTGTTTAGCGGGTTGTGGTTACTATATGCAAAATTATGTAGGTGTGGATAGTCCTAAAAAAGGCGCTCTAGTTAAAAGTGGATCTAAACCTGGTAGTAGTGGTGCGGTGAGTGACACACCGGCCCCAACAGCGAATCCTGAGCCACAAGAGATCAGCTGGAACGATGTGCAACCTATGGACGTGATAGGCTTAGAAGTTGGCTATCGTTTAATTCCATTAGTTGATAAAACGCAAGGAGGCGAATTGCTTAGCCGTATCAAGGGCGTTCGTAAAAAGTTATCACAAGAGTTAGGCTTTTTGGTGCCGCCGGTACATATACGCGATAATTTAGATTTATCTCCTAATATCTATCGTATTTCATTAATGGGAGTGGTAGTTGGCGAAGCCGAAATTTACCATGACCGTGAAATGGCCATTAACCCAGGGCAAGTGTTTGGCAATATTCAAGGTGTTAAAACGACAGATCCGGCTTTTGGTTTGGAAGCTGTATGGATTAACGTTGAACAACGTGAACAAGCGCAATCTCTCGGATATACCGTTGTTGATGCAGCTACCGTTGTTGCTACGCATTTAAGTCATTTACTCACGAATAACTCTTCTCAGTTATTGGGGCATGAAGAAGCGCAAAACTTACTTGATATGTTGGCTAAAACCTATGAGAAATTGGTTGATGGTTTAGTTCCTGACATGTTGTCCTTATCAGTTTTGGTTAAGGTGTTACAAAACTTATTACATGAAGGTGTTGCCATTCGTGACATGCGAACCATAGTGCAAACATTGGTTGAATACGCACCTAAGAGCCAAGATCCTGATGTGTTAACCGCTGCGGTGAGGATCGCTCTTAGAAAGCTAATCATTCAAGATATATGTCAAGAGTTGCCAGATTTACCTGTCATCACGTTCGCACCTGAGCTGGAACAAATGTTGCATAATTCTATGCAAACAGCAGGTGCTGAAGGTGCGGGTATTGAACCTGGCTTAGCAGAACGTATTCAAACCGCGTTAATAGATGCTAGTCAGCAGCAAGAAATGAATGGCGAACCCGCGGTATTATTGACCTCTGGCGTATTACGCTCGGTACTTGCGCGATTTACGAAAAATACGGTTCCTGGATTACACGTACTGTCATATCAAGAGATCCCTGACGACAAGCAGATCCGCATCGTTAACTCGGTAGGCCAGTAGTCAAATACTTGACGAAAGGGGTAGGTAGTGAAAATTAAACGATTTGTCGCAAAGGACATGCGCACAGCTTTGTTGGAAGTCAAGAATGAACTAGGCGCCGACGCTGTGATCATGTCAAACACTAAGACCGCAGATGGCATAGAAATTGTCGCTGCAGTTGATGAAGAAACTGATGCGAAAGTGCCACCGCGCAAGGTAGAATCGACACCCAGCGTCAATAATCCGACATCTAGTGCGCCACAGTATTCTGGCGCCAATTTTATGACGTCAAATATTCGTCAAACCCCGTCTTTTGAAAATCAAGTTGAGAGTCGTATTAATAGTCACTTTGCTCAAGAGCAAGATCTCAACGACAATCAAGTAGCAGATTCACTGAAGTCCTTGTTACAACGTCAACATGAGAAGTTACACAAAGGTTTACAAAATCCATCTCCAAGCCCATCGCCCGCTCCCAGCTCTATGCAGCAAGCGCAACAAGCAGAGCATTTAGCACAGTTTGCCAAGAAGCAAATTGTCAATAGTGCGCCGAATGAGCCATCTTCGTCAGTAGAAAACACCGAACTGCAGGCGATGAAACAAGAAATGGCTGAAATTCGAAAATTGATGGAACATCAGGTATCAGGTCTTATGTGGCAAGAAATGGCTCGTCGCGAACCTGTGCGAGCTTACTTGGTTGACCGATTAAATAAAATGGGCGTGTCTAACGATGTGTCCGACCAAGTGGCCAGTTTTATTCCAGAAGAGCTAAGTCAAGCAGAAGCATGGGATAACGCTTTAGAGCTGCTGTCCGGCCAAATTAATGTGACTAATAATGACATTCTGCGTCGTGGCGGATTTGTTGCGTTATTAGGCCCAACAGGCGTTGGTAAAACAACCACTATTGCTAAGTTAGCCGCTCATTTTGCTCAATTGCATGGTAGCGACCAAGTCGCCATGGTAACAACAGATACCTTTAGAATCGGCGCGCATGAACAGTTACAAACCTATGCTAAAATTTTAGGGTGTCCATGCAAAGTCGTGCAAAGCCAGGCCGAATTAAGTGAAACTTTGCATCAATTACGCAATAAAAAATTAGTTTTGATTGATACCGCTGGTGTAGGTCAGCGAGACATGAGACTGGCTGAACATTTAGAAACGTTGATGAATGCCAATCAAATAAAAATTCGCAGTTATTTGGTTCTGCAATCTACGGCACAAAGAAGAGTGATGCAGGACGCAATAGAAAGATTCAAACAAATTCCGATTACTGGGTGTATTTTCACAAAAGTGGATGAATGTACCAGCCTAGGTGAAATTATCAGTGTTGCTATTCAAAATGCATTACCCGTTGCATATTTAAGCGAAGGACAGCGAGTTCCAGAGGACATTAGAGTAGCAGAATCTGCTTATTTAGTAGAAAAAGCAGCTCAATTAATGAGCGAACGAAATATTTCTCAATCAAATTGGTTTACAGACGACAGCTTACAGCCTATATATAAATAGAATTTATGAATAATATTAACCAGTTAGGCGATCAGGCAAATGGCCTACGAAAAATGAAAAGTGAAGATAAAGTGAAAGTAATCGCCGTTACCGGTGGTAAGGGAGGCGTAGGTAAGAGTAATGTATCTCTTAACTTAGCGATTTCTCTAGCGCAAAAAGGTAAGCGAGTATTAGTATTTGATGCGGATTTAGGACTTGCAAATCTTGACGTTATGTTGGGATTGCGAGTACATAAAAACTTGTCTCACTTATTAGCCGGTGAATGTGAACTACAAGATATTTTAGTAAAAGGGCCACATGGCATCACAATAGTGCCAGCAACGTCCGGTACAAAAAATATGGTTGAGTTGACCCCTAATGAGCATGCCGGTCTTATCCGCGCGTTTAGCGAATTAGAGCAACAGTTTGACGTGTTGATTGTTGATACAGCAGCCGGTATTTCAGATATGGTTTTGAGTTTTTCTCGCGCTGCTCAGGATGTTTTGGTTGTGGTGTGTGATGAACCAACTTCAATAACGGATGCTTATGCGTTGATTAAAGTGTTAAATCGAGAATATGGTTTGTTTCGTTTTAAAGTTGTGGCAAACATGGTACGCTCGCTGCGTGAGGGGCAAGAATTGTTTGCTAAGCTCTCCAAAGTGACTGATCGCTTTCTTGATGTAGCTATCGAATTGGTGGCTATCATTCCTTTTGATGAAAATGTAAGAAAATCAGTACGTAAGCAAAAAACAATTGTAGAAGCATTTCCTAAGTCACCAGCCGCTATTGCTTTTAAAACGTTGGCGACAAGAGCATCTACTTGGCCTGTTCCAGATACAGCTGGTGGGCATTTAGAATTTTTTATTGAACAGCTGATATTACCAGAAGCATAGGGTATTTACGTGAACAAGGCTGCGGCATATCAAACGGTTGATCAAAAGCAAGTTTTAGTTGAGCAACATGCAGGTTTAGTTAAGAGAATTGCTCATCATATGATGGCAAGGTTACCTGCAAGCGTGATTGTTGACGATCTAATCCAATCAGGAATGATTGGCTTGTTAGAAGCAGCAAGGAACTTTGACGCCACTAAAGGTGCAAGTTTTGAAACATTTGCTGGTATTCGTATCCGTGGAGCAATGTTAGACGAAATTCGTCGTGGTGATTGGGCGCCTCGCTCAGTACATAAAAACAGCAGAATGATAGCAGATGCTATTGCTCAGGTTGAAAAAGAAACAGGTCGAGATGCTCGTGACTCAGATGTTGCAGAGAAGTTACAAGTTGGACTTGACGAATATCACCAAATGCTTAACGATGTGAGTAGTGGGAAAATTATTGGTATCGAAGACCTTGGCGTCACAGAAGATGTTTTAGGTGGTTCCGAAGACGCTGATGATGAGCCATACGGTGAGATTGAGCATGGGGCGTTTCAAGATTCTCTGGCTGCAGCGATTAAAACTTTGCCTGAGAGAGAGGCATTAACTTTATCGTTATACTATGATGAAGAATTAAACCTAAAAGAAATTGGTGCTGTATTAAACGTGAGTGAATCGCGAGTTAGTCAAATACATAGCCAAGCCATGCATAGACTGAAAGGTCGTATGTCATCATGGCAATCATAAGAACAAAATTTTTACGTAGCAAATTACCTTAATTGGAGAATGCTTTGAATACAAATATGAAAGTGCTTGTTGTAGACGACTTCTCTACAATGAGACGCATTATAAAAAACTTGCTTCGCGATCTTGGCTTCACAAATGTTCAGGAAGCTGATGATGGTGCAACGGCATTACCTATGTTGCAAAACGGAGACTTTGAGTTTGTTGTAACCGATTGGAACATGCCTGGTATGCAAGGTATTGATTTGCTTAGAGCGATTCGAGCCGATGAGCGCTTAAAGCATATTCCGGTATTGATGGTGACAGCTGAAGCCAAAAAGGAACAAATTATAGCGGCGGCGCAAGCAGGGGTTAACGGTTATATTGTTAAGCCATTCACTGCAGCTACGCTTAAGGAAAAGCTAGAAAAAGTATTCGAACGCTTAGGTTAGTTTTCACTACTATTGGAGATTAAACTTTGAGTTCAGTTACGCCTTATGTGGACTTAGACACCGCAAAACAGCTTGTTGCTCTATTGGAAAGTGGTGATATTGAGCAAGCTAATGCAATTGTTGAAGAAAGTTCGAAAGCAGCTTCTGAAGAGCTGTTTGCTGAAGTGGGTAAACTCACGCGCCAGCTACACAACTCCCTACAGGATTTTCAACTTGATTCTCGTATCGCTAATTTAGCCAACGAGGACATTCCTGATGCGCAAAATCGTTTGGCATACGTCATTGAAATGACTGAGTCGGCTGCAAACCGGACGATGGATGCAGTTGAAGCCAGTATCCCAGTTGCCGATCAATTAAACGAGCATATTAAAGCGGTTATTCCTACGTGGTCTAAACTCATGAACCGCCAAATCAGCTTGGAAGAATTTAAAGAGTTATGTTATTCGGTCGATGACATACTCAAAAAAGCGGATAGTGACTCTGATTTACTTCGCAGCCAATTAAATGATGTCTTGATGGCTCAAGATTTCCAAGATCTAACGGGTCAAGTTATACGACGCGTTATTGATTTGGTGCGCGAAGTAGAAGAAAACTTAGTTCATTTACTAACTGTATTCGGGACGCCTGTTGAATCACAAGAAGAACAAGCCGAGACGATATCAGGTCTGGATGAATCCGCAGAAGGGCCAATTGTCAACGCTGAAGAGCGCACTGATGTAGTATCTGGCCAAGATGATGTTGATGACTTGCTGTCAAGTTTAGGTTTCTAATAAGAAGGAAGGTTTCATGGCCTTTGATGCAGACGAAGATATATTGCAAGATTTTCTTGTCGAGGCAGGGGAGATACTCGAATTACTTTCTGAACAACTCGTTGAGTTGGAAAACAACCCTGAAGACGCAGATTTATTAAATGCAATATTTCGTGGCTTTCACACTGTAAAAGGTGGAGCAGGCTTTTTAGCATTAACAACTTTGGTTGATGCCTGCCACGGTGCAGAAAATGTGTTCGACATTTTAAGAAATGGTCAACGTTCAGTAACTCCTGAGTTGATGGATGTTATTTTACAAGCGTTAGATACTATTAATGAAATGTTTGCATTAGTTAAGGCTCGTGAAGAACCTGACCCTGCCGATCCTGAGCTACTTGAGGCATTGCATCGATTGTCTGAACCTGAAGGCGCTGAAAGCGTCGCCGCACCTGAGCCTGTCGCCGCTCCAGTAGAACCAGAACCTTCTCCCATTGTTAGTAATGAACCTGAGATTTTCGACCTGCCAGGTAGCAGTGTTGAAGATGGCGGTAGTATAGATGAAATCACAGATGATGAATTTGAAGCCTTGCTTGATGAACTGCATGGTTCAGGGCGTGGTCCCTCAGTTACATCGTCAGTAGAGACAACCTCGACTTCAGCGCCAACGCCAAGCGCACCACCTTCCGCAATATCGATGGACGTTGGTGGTAGTGACGAAGATATTACCGACGATGAGTTTGAAGCCTTACTTGATGAATTGCATGGTAAAGGCCAATTCGGAGTCGCAGAAGCTAATGTTGCAGCCACACCGGTTGAAACAAGTCCTAAACCAGTACAAGCGCCATCGTCTGTTTCAAGTGACGAAATTACGGATGATGAATTTGAAAGCTTACTTGATGAATTACACGGTAAAGGTAAAGGTCCTTCAGTCACTGACGTCGTTTCTGATAGTAAACCAAAAGACAAAAGTAGCCAACCAGCTAAACCTGTAGAACCACCTAAACAGGCTCCAGTAGCTCCTGAGCCTACGCCTGCTGCACCTAAGCCTGTTACAAGTGCACCAGCGCCAGTTAAGAAACCTGAGCCAGATAAGCCTAAAATGGCTGATAAGAAAAAGCCGGCTCCAGCTGCACCAGCGCAAGAAACTACAGTCCGAGTCGATACTTCTCGTTTAGACCAAATCATGAATATGGTGGGTGAGCTAGTTTTGGTTAGGAATCGTTTAGTCAGTTTAGCGAATGAAGCTGATGAACGTATGTCTAAGGCCATAGCGAATTTAGATGTGGTAACCGGTGACTTGCAAGGCGCCGTGATGAAGACCCGAATGCAGCCAATTAAGAAAGTGTTTGGGCGTTTTCCTCGTGTTGTTCGTGATCTTGCACGTTCATTAAATAAAGAAATATCGCTTGAGCTCGAGGGTGAAGAAACCGATTTAGATAAAAACTTAGTTGAAGCATTAGCGGACCCTCTTGTTCACTTGGTTCGTAACTCAGTGGACCATGGCATTGAAATGCCAGATGATCGTGAAGCTAAAGGCAAACCACGCTGCGGTATTGTAAAACTAAGTGCTTCGCAAGAAGGTGATCATATTTTACTGACCATCACAGATGATGGTGCAGGTATGGATGCAGAAAAGCTTAAAAATATCGCCATTAATAAAGGTATTCTAGATAGCGATGCTGCCGCTAGGTTGTCTGACAACGAAGCCTATAATCTAATTTTTGCGCCTGGCTTTTCTACTAAACAAGAAATATCTGACATCTCAGGACGAGGTGTTGGTATGGACGTTGTTAAAACTAAAATCACCCAGCTAAATGGTTCTGTCAATATTCATTCTGAATTGGGTACAGGAACAAGGCTAGAGATTAAAGTCCCTCTAACGTTGGCGATTTTGCCAACCTTAATGGTCGTTGTAGCCCAACAAACTTTCGCTTTACCTTTAGCAGCGGTGAGTGAAATCATCAATATGGATTTATCTAAGACCAATACGGTTGATGGGCAATTAACGATGATCGTTCGCGAAAAGGCGATCCCCTTGTTTTATCTAGAAAAATGGTTAAATCGACTCGGTTTACCTTCTGGTGACACGGATGGGCATGTTGTTGTAGTGCAACTAGGGACAGATAAACAAGTTGGTTTTGTTGTTGATTCATTAATTGGTCAAGAGGAAGTTGTTATTAAGCCTCTTGATGCGTTATTGCAGGGCACAGCCGGTATGGCCGGTGCAACAATTACCAGTGATGGTGGAATTGCTTTAATTATTGATATTCCTAGCTTATTAAAACATTACGCTAAACGTACTTAGTGTGGTTTGAGAACTGATATAAATATGTCAATTAAGGTTTTAGTCGTAGACGATTCCAGCTTTTTCCGTAGAAGGGTGTCTGAAATAATTGAACAGGCGCCAGAGCTCAGTGTTATAGGTACGGCGAAAGATGGAAAAGAGGCTATTGCTCAGGCGTTAGCGCTTAAGCCTGATGTTATCACTATGGATGTCGAAATGCCTGTGTTAGATGGGATTTCAGCTGTACGTGAAATTATGGCTCAACAGCCAACTGCAATCTTAATGTTTAGTTCCTTAACTCATGATGGTGCCAAAGCAACATTAGATGCATTAGATGCTGGCGCTTTAGACTTTTTACCAAAAAAATTCGAAGATATTGCTCGTAATCGTAATGATGCGGTAGAGTTATTGCAAAATCGAATTAAGCAGCTTGGTGCACATCGCGCTTACTTTAGACGTTCAACACCTACTCGTACTCCATTAAAAAAACAGGCTAGTACCGCTCGAGTGACTCCTTCGACTCGTGGTGGTGTCTCACAGACTACGCGTCCATCTATTGGTGGGTTGAGTTCAAGCGCGAGCCGGCCTGTTGTGGCACAACGTAAGCCCGTGGTTAAAAAAGATAAAAAGTACAAAATAGTTATTATTGGTACTTCCACAGGCGGGCCTGTTGCATTGCAAAAAATTCTAACTGAATTGCCTAGTCATTTCCCAGTACCGATTTTGTTGATTCAACATATGCCAGCTGCTTTTACCCCAGCGTTTGCTAATCGTCTTAATAGCTTATGTAAAATATCGGTCAAAGAAGCTGAAAATGGCGATGTCTTACGACCAGGAACCGCCTATTTAGCTCCTGGTGGGACTCAGATGATGATTGAGGGGCGTTCCTCATCAGCCAAGCTTAAAGTGATGGTAGATGAAAGTGATAGGCTTACTTACAAACCAAGTGTTGATTTAACGTTTGGTTCAGTAGCTAAATCTTTCGGCGGTGATGTTTTAAGTATGGTACTGACCGGTATGGGTGCAGATGGTAGAGAAGGCGCTCGATTGTTAAAAGATGCAGGTGCAACAATTTGGGCGCAAGATGAAGCGTCGTGTGTAGTATATGGTATGCCGCAAGCAGTGACAGCAGCTGGTTTATCGGAAGACAGCATTGCGTTGAAGGATTTCGCCAGTAGAATTATTGCTGAGCTAGGCCTGTAAACGAATTTAGGAACTAATAGTGGTAGTTTGGACTGTTGCCAATCAAAAAGGAGGCGTGGGTAAAACAACATCGACAGTGACTATAGGTGGTCTTTTAGCACAGAGAGGCCATAAGGTGTTACTTGTTGACACGGATCCGCACGCTTCATTGACTTACTACTTTGGGATAGATTCGGAAGAGCTTGATAATAGTGTTTTCGATATATTTATCCAAGGTAAAGAATTGAGACAGGAGCAGATATTTCAGGCATTGTGTCCGTCTACAATTGATAATTTAGATATACTACCCGCTACTATGGCTTTGGCAACTTTAGATCGACGTTTAGGAAGCCAAGGCGGTATGGGGTTAATACTCAAAAATGCATTAAATTTAATAGCGGATGAGTATGATTATGTGTTAATTGACTGCCCACCAGTACTGGGGGTTTTGATGGTTAATGCATTGGCTGCATGTGATAGAATTTTGATGCCGGTTCAAACAGAAGCGCTAGCATTAAAAGGATTGGACAGAATGATTAGAACGTTGCAGTTAATGAAACGTTCGCAGCAAAAGGATTATCGCTATACCATTATACCAACGATGTTTGATAAGCGGACGAAAGCTTCATTGGAAGCTTATAAAGAACTAAAACGGCTTTATTCAGAATTGGTATGGTCGAGTGTGATACCAGTCGACACTAAATTTAGAGATGCAAGCTTACAACAGTTACCGCCATCGGTATATGCACCTAAATCACGAGGAGTATTTTCGTATAATACTTTGCTGACCTATTTGATACAGCTTGATGGCTAAATAATGAGTAAAAGTTTGTTTGCAAGTGAAAAGGTGATGGAAGATTACTTATCTGCATTGCTTAATGAAGATAATGTTTCGCCGATTGCACAGAAACAAGAGGTTGCGTATAGACAAGCTCCGGTTGCATTGAAAGAAGCTGAGGTGAAGCCACCTGAAGCTAAAATTAATCCGGTTGCTAAACTATTAGAAGAAGCTAAACAGCGCCAAATAGATGCTGAACCGATAATAGAGGTTCAGAAACCTAAAGCGAAAGTGGTGGCTGAGCCTGTTATTGAAACTGCTGTTGATACTCAAGTACAAAGTGTTGTAGAGCAGCCACCTAAAAAAATTGAACCACCAAAAGCTTATCGAGAAGGTGACTTTCAAGCTTTATATTTTGAGGTGGCGGGTTTGATTCTGGCAGTACCTTTAACTGAATTAGGCGGGATCCATAACCTGCAAAAACCTAATTCATTGTTTGGTAAGCCAGATTGGTTTATGGGCGTAATGGTTCATAGAGAAGAAAAAATAAATGTTGTAGATTCTGCGCAGTGGGTTATGCCAGAAAAATACGACAAGGTATTAGCTGAGTCACTAAACTATAAATATTTAATTATGTTGGGTGACAGTCAGTGGGGATTAGCGTGTGAATCGCTAGTCAATACTATTACTTTGCAACAAGAAGATGTAAAGTGGCGGGAAAGCTCTGGTAAACGCCCTTGGCTTGCCGGTATGGTAAAAGAAAAAATGTGTGCCTTACTAAACGTTGAGCAATTAATAAATTTGCTAGATCAAGGTTTAGGTAGTTAACTAATAAATAGAATTTTGACTAAATAACGGAGCTGCGGCATGAGCGATGAAAGAAATCTAACATCGGATCCAGCAACAGGCGATGACCAAGTCCTGCAATGGGTAACTTTTAAGCTAGACGAAGAAACTTACGGTATTAATGTAATGCAAGTACAAGAGGTACTGCGTTACTCAGAAATTGCCCCCGTCCCTGGTGCACCTGTGTACGTGCTTGGTATTATTAATTTACGAGGCAATGTCGTTACTGTAATCGATACGCGTTCTCGATTTGGTTTAGCGTCTGCTGAGGTTACTGATAATACTCGGATTGTCATCATCGAAGCGGAAAAGCAAGTCATCGGCATACTTGTCGACAGTGTTGCTGAAGTGGTTTATTTACGTGCGTCTGAAATCGACACAGCACCTAATGTTGGTACAGATGAGAGTGCCCGTTTTATTCAGGGTGTGAGTAACCGTGATGGTGAATTATTAATTTTAGTTGATTTAAACAAGTTGCTTAGCGATGAGGAATGGGAAGAGCTAAGTGTTATTTAATGTTTGATAAACTTTTATTTGTATCTTTAGGTTTAAACGCTATTAGCATTGGTTTAATAGCGTTTTGCTTTGTTTGGTTAAAACAAAGTAGGGATAAATACGCTAGCCTGCAAAAAAATCTTGATAAAGTATTTCATTCCTGTGAAAAAAATTCCCTCGCTATTGACGAAGTCCGAACAGGTGCTATCGGCATGGGCAAAACGATCCAACAAATTAAGGCGAGTGTCCAAGTCGAATTACAAAACATGAGTGATAAGCAAGCTGAATTAGCCATGCATGATCCTGATTCGAAGCTGTATAACCGAGCGGCTAAAATGGTTGCTAAGGGCGCTAGCGTCGAAGAAATAATGATGGAATGTGAAATTCCAAGAGCCGAGGCTGAGTTAGTTATCGCTATGCGTGGAAAAGTGCAAAGTTAAACTTTATCATCCACTTTGTTGTGTATATTGTTCCAATTTTCTGGTTTCTTACCTTGAATTATATATGACCAAGCAATTAACTCAGCGACAATAATATAAACTTCTCTCGGTATCGCATCACCGACATCTAATCGAGCTAAATAATCAGCTAATTCAGTGTCTTGATGGACGAGCACGCCATTTTCTTCTGCTAATGATACTATTTCGTCAGCTAGTTCACCAAAACCTTTAGCAACGACTTCCGGTGCATTGGGCGCATTGTATTTTAATCCTACCGCTTTATTTTCTTTGTTGGTCATAATATTAGACTCTATATTGCACGCCTATTGATGTTTCAGCCCATAGGTTTTTAGGAATTTTTCCTTGTTTGAATTGTGTTTCACTCAGTTGAATTTCTTGCTTAGCTAACTCTGTTCTCAGTTTTGTTATTTCTTGCTCGCATTTTGTTAACGTTGATGCTTTTTCAGTATATACGCTCAGTTTTAAATCATTTTCAATGAGTGCAGCTTTAATGAGCATTTTACCTAGTTTATCCATGTCAAATTTTAATGAGAATCGCATTAACTGTGTTTTGCTTATTTCTCCTTTATGTTGCTCTTCTGGCGCTTGCGCTATGTCGTAATTAAATGCGAGCTCGACATTTTGAAATTGACCGTTAACCACAATAGGAATATTGGTATATATTTCTTTCTGGTCTTTTAACTGAGCTTGTGCTGATTTCAATTGCGTGGCTTGCTGGTTTGAAATGACTTTTGCTAATGGTTTTAACCAATTATCCATTGCCGTATCGTTATTGCCCAATTTATTGGGCGTTGACGTTGTGTTTTGGCGGTTGGTTGCTTTTCCAGTAAATAAAATTTGTAAGGCTAATGCGATTTGGTTAATCGGTGTATTGCTATTGTTTATTCTGGCAATCAAGTTTTGATTGGCTTGTTGTGCGCTAAATAATTGTTGGATCTCTTGTGCAGATTTTTGTACGCCATATTGCTGCAAGGCGTTAGCCACCACATTCTTTAATGGGGCGTTATTTGAAGTCGGTGATTTATTGAGAGCCGTGAGCTCATTTAAAACTTCTGCCAAAGACGGTATTTGTCCTACTTGTTTTAGCAGGCTTGACACTAAATTACTGACATGAGCTGAAGCGGGGGGGGGATTTAGACTTTGGTTAGTTGGAATACCTAACGCTCTTAACAAAGAGTGGCTATTGATGTCTGATTGTGCATTTAATGTTCTCTCTAGGTTAGGTTGCTGTGGCAACGCCATTATATTGTCGTTAATTAATTTACTGAGCGTATTTTTTGCTAGTTCGACATTAATGCTATGAGTCGGATTTTTAGGGTAGGTTAATTTCATTAAACTAGCATCTAAAACAGGAATTTGCTCTAAAGAAGGCTTTATATTGAGATTTAATGATTTATAGAGTTGTTGAACCAAGCTTTCTATATTGGGGCCAGCTTTATTGATAGGTGAGTGGCTTAAGGTGTTAGCCGATAACGGTGCATTCGCAATTTTGTCTTTTGAATTTAATGGCGTGCTATTTACGGTATTTTCTGTATTGATAGGGTTGCCGGAAGATAAGCTGTGATTTGTCTCTTTTAGCCCTATTTTTGTTAATTCGTTAATAAAAGTGTTGGCTAATTGAGATAGATTAGAAATTTTAACGAGTTGTGAAATAGGTATTTGAAAATTTACTACGCCTCGATTGGTTGGCAGAGATAATTTAATTTCTTTGCTATTTAACGTAAATGCCGCAAGTGGATTATTTTGATCAGCGAGAGATAAGCTGCTGTTTAATGAGAGTGAATTAGGTTGTTTTACTAACGAAGATTGTTCAAGCACCTGATGGTTATTGACTACAGTTGTCGCGTTACTGTTAGGTTGTGTGGTTTGGTATGCATTTAATGCTTGCAAATTCAGAAACAGATTTTGACCACCTAAATTTATTTTTAAATGCTCAGTCGTAAGACTTGTAGAGACAAATACACTCGTTTTTGATACAGAATTTTTGTCTGTAACTTGCACAATTTGGCCGGTTGCTGGGATGGATGTGGCTGTAGATTTGCCCGTTGGAACTAACGGAATGATATGTTTACTGCCACCGCGAGATATTTCTATCGTGCCTGCCTGTAAGTCCTCAATTTTAAATACGCCAGTTAAAAACTGCAGTTGTTTTGGTAATTGGTACTGTTGGCCATTGAGTTCAAACTGACCATTTTGGATCAGTAAGGTTTTAGCGATTGAAATGCGTGTCTCGGGTTTTGTCGCCAGTGTGATATTAAAATGACTCGGTGTTTCTGCAAGGTGTGCTTTTTGTGGGGATATTGAATTTAAGCTAGCAATATCAGATGGCTTGGCTAATTCAACATTAAACGTTCCAGAAATTTGATTTAAGGGTTTGGGTAGTTGTAATTGTTGTCCTGCAACATTTAATTTTCCCGCTTCAATGGTAACCGTTTTATTGAGCTGCCATTGTTGATTTTGTCCGCCAATCTGAGTGATTAGCACTTTATTTCCATGTTCGGTTATAGCTAAACTTAGCGCTTTATTCGTTTGTTCTATTGCAGTGGTAACGGTATATCGTTGTCCGCTATGGATAAATTCGACTTGTCCTTGGCGATTTAAATTTCCCTGAACTATCGCACCCATTGGCTGTTTATTCAGCCCATTACTTAATGTAGAAATAGCAATTTGTTGGCTTTGTGAGGGAGAAAGTGGGTGATTCACTTGCGATACAGGAACGGGCTTTATTTCAACCTGATTGCCAGTTTGTTTAATTTGAATGTTTTGTTTATTCGTAAATTGAGCTAACTGATCTTTGGGCATAGGTAATTCAAATGCTTTTTGATTACCTATTTTTATATTCGCTAACGTGTCTTGAACTCGAGTTAACACCGCATTTTTATATTGGTCTTGCGCTAATTGAACACTATCGAGTATTTGCTGAGTTTTGGATAACGCAGCATCGTGCTGTACTTTTCTTAGCTGTGAGAGGTGAGCTTCGTACATAATCGTTTTCAGAGTTGTTCTACGTCAAATCGTAGGGTTATTACCCTAGTCTGATAATCAAAATCTATGCTAACATGCGCCTCAAATTATAGCGCAAGAGCCACTTTTTTTGTTATCGGTCAATCAATTAACCTGCATTAGAAATAATCGCGTCTTGTTTGAAGAACTGTCTTTTTCGTTGTTACCTGGCCAACTTATGTACGTAACTGGGCCAAATGGAGCAGGAAAAACAACATTACTTCGCAGTATATGTGGCTTACATCAATACCATCATGGCAGTATTTCGCTTGGTGATTTACCACTAAGTCAATCGTTGCAAGACGTATTGTATATAGGTCATAAAGCCGGCATTAACGACTGTTTAACGGCAGTTGAAAATATGCGCCATTGGTCTTCTTTAACAGCAGAAAATGATGATATTGATCAATTGGTTAGTAAAGTGGGTTTGGCTGGTTTAGAAAATGTACCTGTTAAGTATTTGTCGGCCGGACAAAAGCGGCGAGTGGCGTTATCAAGGTTGTGGGTTTCTAAAGCTAAGCTTTGGATCCTTGATGAGCCTTATACCTCAATTGACGCTGCAGGTATTGATATATTGAATCAACTATTTAACCGACATCGCCAGGCAGGCAATATGGTTGTAGTTACCAGTCATCAGCCTCTGCCTGTTGATATTGTCGATATTAACTTTGCATTGGAGTATCGGTTTTAGTATGTCTTACTTTCAATACTTCAGTCATTCACTTAAGCGCGATTTTCAAGTTGCAGCTACGCAAAAGCATGAGTTTGGTTTACCGCTTATTTTCTTTGTTTTAGTTGTGGTGTTAGTGCCTTTGTCGATTGGCCCCGAAGCTAATTTGCTATCTCGAATCGCTCCTGCAATTGGCTGGATAGCGGTCATTTTATCTATTTTAATTGCTTTGCCACGGATGTTTTCGGAAGAGTTTGATAATGGTTGGTTAGAGCAAGTGTTTATTTCTGGTCACCCAAGCATTTTATCTGTTCTTTCACGAGTATTGAGCTTTTGGCTGTTGTATGGCTTGCCTTTGGTTTTGGCTAGTATTTTGCTAGTTCCTTTTTTGCAGTTGGCGTTATCTACTTGGTGGGTGCTAGCACAAACATTAGTTTTAGGTAGTTTGTTAATGACTGCCTTGGGGTCAATTGCAAGTGCCATGTTACTTGGTTCACGTAAAGGTAGTGGTATTTTAGCCTTGTTAGTGATCCCTTTACTAATACCCGCTTTAATTTTTGCTTCGGCAGCGGTTGATGCTGCGGCTCAGGGTATTCCTGCACAAGGCCCTATGCTGATGCTAACAGGGCTAGCTGTATTAGGTATTACTCTGGCGCCAATAGCGACAGAACATTCTTTAAAATTAGTCATGAGTTAAACGTATGTTTAAATGGTTACATCCTTACGCTAAACCGGAAAAAGCGTATGAACTTTCGAATCGCATTTACTTTTGGGTCATGCCTTTTGCTGCACTATGTTTGATCATAGGTTCAATTTGGGGCTTAGTTTTTGCGCCAACAGATTATCAGCAAGGTGAATCTTATCGTTTAATTTTCTTCCATGTTCCTGCCGCTATTTGGTCGATGGGCGCCTATACATCAATGGGAATTGCGGGTTTTTGCGCATTAGTTTGGCAAATTCGCACCTTAGAATTAGCCGTTATCGCAATAGCACCTATTGGTGCCGTTTTTACAGCGTTAGCCCTTGCGACGGGGGCTATTTGGGGAAAACCCATGTGGGGAACTTGGTGGGTGTGGGATGCTCGCTTAACATCTGAACTAATTTTATTGTTTTTATATATCGGTGTTTTTGCCCTGTATTTTAGTTTTGATGATAGACGCACAGGAGGCAAAGCCGCTTGTATTTTAGCTGTCGTTGGGATTGTCAATGTACCTATTATTCATTATTCAGTTGAATGGTGGAATACTTTGCATCAAGGAGCCACTATCTCCAAATTTGAAAAACCATCAATGCCTGCAGAAATGTTGTGGCCATTGCTGATTAATATTTTAGGGTTCTTTTTACTCTTTACAGCATTAACGAGTTATCGATTTGCTACTGAATTGGTTAAATCTGAAGCTCATCGCAAGTGGGTATTAAAACTCGTTCGACAAATGGCAAAATAACGGAGCGAATATGCAATTTAGTAGTCTTAATGATTTTTTCGCTATGGGTGGCTATGCCGGCTATGTTTGGTCGGGTGTAGGGCTCGTTTTTACTCTGTTGGCTTTACTATATTGGTTATCGATCAAAGAGCGTAAAGCCACTTTTAATCAAATAGAAGAAAAGCTACGTATTGAAAAATTACGTCGTCAACAACAAAACTCTGAAATGACATTATGAATTCAAGACGCAAACAACGTTTATTAATTGCAAGTATATTAGTCTTAGGTATTGGGGCCGCAACGGCGCTTATTCTTACCGCACTCAGTGAGAATATTGATTACTTTTATACACCGGGTGAAATCATAAACGGCAAAGTGATTGAACAGGGGGGCGAAGAAAAAACCATAATGCCGACTGTCGGTCAACGATTGCGTATTGGTGGTATGGTGGTTGAAGGCTCAGTGAAGCGTTCTGATACCGATCTTAATGTCAGCTTTGATTTGGTCGGTTCTGGTGGGGTTGTAACCGTAACTTATAACGGTATTTTACCGGATCTATTTAGAGAAGGTCAGGGGATCGTAGCGCAAGGTCATTTACGCAGTGCGACTGTTATTGAGGCGTTTGAAGTTTTAGCCAAGCATGATGAAGAATACATGCCACCAGAAGTGGCAGAGGCTATGAAAGGGGTTAAGCACCAAAAGCCGACTTACACAGATGAGCAATTAGGAAAATAATATGCTGCCAGAAATTGGACACTTTGCGCTGATTTTAGCGCTTTTTTTCTCGATCGCTCAAGCTATCCTACCAATGTGGGGAGCACAAAAACGTAATGCGGCATTAATATCATTAGCTAGGCCATTAGTCTCGGGTACATTTTTGCTGGTGACATTGGCTTTTATTTGTTTGTCGTGGGCTTTCTACGTCAATGACTTTTCCGTGGCTTACGTTGCTAATAACTCCAATAGTTTACTTCCTTGGTATTATCGTTTGTCCGCTGTTTGGGGCGCGCATGAGGGTTCACTTCTATTATGGATTTGGATTTTAGTACTTTGGTCATTGGGCGTTTCTGTTTTTAGTCGCCAGTTAGCCGATGAAGATGTTGCTCGGGTTATCTCTGTACTTGGATTTATTGCAGTTGGATTTTTAGCTTTTATCTTAATCACATCAAATCCATTTGATCGTACTTTTCCTGCTTATCCTGTCGATGGCCGAGATCTAAATCCGTTGCTACAAGACTTTGGTTTGATCATTCATCCTCCTATGCTTTATATGGGCTATGTTGGATTTTCTGTTGCTTTTGCTTTTGCTATTTCAGCGTTAATTAGTGGCAAGCTTGACGCAACTTGGGCTCGTTGGACTCGTCCATGGACATTGGCTGCATGGGGCTTTTTAACCTGTGGTATCGCGTTAGGTAGTTGGTGGGCATATTATGAATTAGGCTGGGGTGGCTGGTGGTTTTGGGACCCTGTAGAAAATGCCTCTTTTATGCCTTGGCTAGCTGGTACTGCATTAATCCATAGTTTAGCAGTAACGGAAAAACGCAATGCCTTTAAAAGTTGGACTTTGTTGCTTGCTATTACCGCGTTTTCTTTAAGCTTATTAGGCACTTTCTTGGTTCGGTCTGGCATTTTGGTCTCTGTGCACGCTTTTGCGAGCGATCCCGAACGAGGCTTATTTATTTTAGCTTATTTGATAGTTGTTATTGGCGGCGCTTTAACTTTGTATGCTGTACGAGGATCGCAGGTGACCAGTACACATCGTTACCGTTTGTTTTCGCGTGAAGTCTTGTTGTTTATCAATAATATTTTATTAGTGGTTGCTTTAGTGGTGGTGTTATTGGGTACCTTGTTACCACTGGTTCATAAAGAAATTGGCTTAGGTTCGATCTCAATTGGTGAACCATTCTTTAATAATGTTTTTGCCTATTTATTTGTTCCTTTCTCATTGGTTTTAGGTATTGCGCCATTAATCCGCTGGAAACAAGATAAACTCACACGTAACAATAAAGCCATTTTATCGGCAATCGCTGTGACTTTAGTTTTTGCGCTAACCTGTTATTTCGCATACGCCATCGACAATATCTGGACTTTATTAGGTGTAACTTTAGCACTTTGGATAACAGTCTTAACCATTTGGGAAATTATTCAGAATACCAAAGGTGAACCAAACCGTTTAAGCAAATTGCCTTTGTCTCATTGGGGGATGGTGATGGGACATGTTGGTTTTGCATTTTTAATTGCGGGCATTGCGTTGACAACATTCGGCACGGTTGAAAAAGACGTGAGAATGGCACAGAGTGACAAAGTTAATTTAGGTCAGTACCAATTTACCTTAGATCGCATTCGCGAAGTTAAAGGGCCTAATTATTCTTCTTTTGTCGCTGATGTTAGTGTGCAAAAACAAAGCAGCTTGTTTACGTTACACGCGGAAAAGCGTTACTACCAAGTTAAGTCTTCTGTTATGACTGAAGCGGGGATTGATGCCGGATTTACTCGAGATTTATATGTAGCGTTAGGTGAACAATTTGACGATGGCTCATGGGCTGTGCGCGTTTATGTTAAGCCTTTTGTTCGTTGGATTTGGTTAGGCTCAATATTTATGTGTATTGGCGCAATTTTGTGTATTGCAGATAGACGCTACAGAACAGTGTTATCTCTTCGTTCAAAAACGGTTGCTGTCTCATGAAGAAAACCTATTTAATCATTCCAATAATTGCGTTTTTAGCAATATCTGTATTCTTTTATAAAGGCTTATTTTCTGATCCAACCAATATAGAAAATGTCAGTTTACATCGAGATTTTCCGGCATTTCACTTAGGCGATTTGATGGATAGTAAGGTGCAGCGCGATGAATCTGAGTTTATAGGAAAAGTAACACTGGTTAATGTTTGGGGGACTTGGTGCGTAACTTGTCGTATTGAGTTGCCATTCCTAACTCAATTGCGCGAACAGCACAATATGCGGATTGTGGGCGTTTACTATGATAATGCTGCCGATGCGGCATTTGGTGAAGTTGATATACGTAGTACGCGTTTAGAAGTAAAGCAAATGTTAGGGCAGTTAGGCGATCCATTTATCTACAACGTATATGATAAAACCCGCGATCTATCGCTTGATTTAGGCATTACAGGTGCACCTGAAAGTTTTTTAGTCAACAAGGCAGGAAAAATTATTTGGCATCGCCGAGGTGATATAAACTCGCGTATTTGGCAATCAGAACTTAAGCCCTTGTTTGAGCAAGCTTTGGCTGAATAAGGAAGGTTACAAGATGTATACAACTCTAATTAGAAGCTTATCTTCTTTAATATTGAGCTGTTGTATTTTTATGGTTAACGCTGAAGTTCATGAAAATTATCAGTTCGAAACAGATAAACAACAAACCCTTTTTTTACAGTTAACGAAAGAGTTACGTTGTCCGAAATGTCAAAATCAAAACATTGCCGATTCTAATGCGGGAGTCGCTTTAGATTTAAAAAACAAAACGTATCAGCTTGTTAAAGAAGGCAAAAGTAAAGACGATGTTATTGATTACATGGTTCAACGTTATGGTAATTTCGTTACTTACAAACCACCAGTAAATACTATCACTATTTGGTTGTGGTTAGGCCCAGCTTTGGTTGCGGGGCTATTGTTTACCACAGTCGTTGTGCGCAGTCGTAGAAAACACCCCAGTTTAACTGACGACTCAGAAAGTAAACCAGTAGTTGAGCAAAGTAGCCAACCTAGTTCTGCCGCGTTACAGCAGGCTAGAGAACTATTAAGCAAGAATAAACAACAAGGAGCTAAAGATGACTGATGCATTGCTTGCAATAGCTCTATTATCGCTTATTAGTATAGGGTACTTGGCTTTACCCATTAGTCGTATGCGTAAAGCGCAGCTAAACAACGACGAATTACTAAAAAACAATGAACAAAAAATTCTGCTACAAAAACAACAAGAGTTTGATGAAGATTTAGTTGCTGACCGTATGGCTCAGGATGAATATGAGCAATCAACTCAAGATTTAACGCTTGAGCTTGCCAGTTTAATAGAGCGGCAAAATCAACAAACTAAACAAGTTGGTGTTAAATTAAACGCCGTGATTGCGGTGCCTTTTATCATTGTGGTTTTATCGATGGGTTTTTATTTGTTTCAAGGCAAAATGCAGCAATTGGAACAATGGCAATCAGCGGTTGCACAGCGCGCTGACTTAGGGCAAAAAATCGTTATGGGTCAAGGTGGCGATGTTACTTTTGAAGATTTACGAACCTTTTACTTAGGCTTGCGCACCAAACTTGCTGAACAACCGGATGATGCAATCGGGTGGTTATTACTCGGCCGAGTTGCTGCTTCAATTAATGATGTCGAAGCGGCAATTAAAGCGCTTGAACAATCACTTAAATTGGAGCCGAATAAACGCTCTACGCGTTTAAGTTATGCGCAAACGTTAATTGCAACTCAACAAGATAATTATTTGCATAAAGCGAAGCAAGTCCTGCAAGGGTTGTTACGTGATGATGGTAGTGACGTTGAATCTGCAATGTTACTTGGTTATGTAGAGAATCAGTTAGGCAACCATAAAATAGCAAAAGTGATTATGGCTGAGGTACTCGAGCGTCTACCGGCCAATGATGAACGTCGCGGCCTAATTTTACAGGCCATTCCTTCTTTAGCCAATGGTGAGCAAGTCGCTGATAATTCTATGGAGTCGGTTTCTTCTATTGCTAGCAAAACGGTGACAGTTAAATTGGCTGGACTTAAAGATAAAGTGGGTCAGTATCAATGGCTGTTTGTCTTTGCTAGACCTGCTAAAAAAGGACCGCCTTTTGCAGTGAAAAAGATACCTTTAGCCTCTGGTTTACCAAACGAAGTGGTATTGTCAGATAAAGATGCCATGATAGCCAGCATGAATTTAAGCAGTCTATCAACCGCTTATATCAGTGTTCGTTTTTCAAAAGATGAAGAAGTTAAACTAGATGATGATGAAATTGAATTTCACTCGTCATTAACTACGTTAAATTCAGATAGCAATACAGATATCGTTTTTTAAAATAGTTCGGTATAAGAAAATACTTAGGTAAAGCAATGCAGCTTAAAACGAGTTTAGTGGCCTTTATTGCCATTTTAGCCTCAGGGTGTAGTTCGCTCCCCGAACAAGAGTCTAATAAACAGACCAGTCAGGTTTCTAATTCACAGGTTGAAAGTGGTGACACTGTTGATAAACGTGATCCATTGGAATCAATTAACCGTGAAGTTTGGGATTTTAATTACCAAGTATTAGATAAACACGTGTTAAGACCCGTAGCTGTCGGGTACCGAGATTATATGCCGTTGCCAGCGCGTAAAGGTTTGGTTAATGCGACAGATAACTTAGATGAAACCGCAGCTATTTTAAATAACTCATTGCAGGGGAAATTTAGCGATGCGTTGACTAGTCTAGGTCGCTTTACCATTAATTCGACTCTTGGTGTTTTTGGTCTTTTTGATATTGCGAGTAAGCTTGGCTTAGAGCAAAAACATGAAAGTTTTGAAGAAACTCTAGGCGTTTATGGTGTCGATACGGGCCCTTATCTTATGATGCCAGCCTATGGCCCTACAGATGTACGCACTACCGCTGGTGGAGTCGTTGACGGAATGTATTTACCTTTATCTGATTTGAATATTTGGGCAAGCGTGGGGCGTGTATCAGTTAAAGCACTAGAAGCCCGTATTCAGTTGATGGATCAAGAAGCCTTACTTGAGGACAGTTTTGACTCATATACTTTTGTTAAAGAAGCTTATTTTCAACGCTTAGAATACAAAGTCAAAGATGGCAAAGTTGCAAAACCGCAAGAGAGCAAGCAAGACTTAGAGGATTTTGAAGCCTTTGAAGAGGAGCTTGAGGGATTAGAAGGACTTTAAACTTAATTCATAATATATCGGGCTATTAATCAATTAGCCCGATATCGTGCTTATATAGTCTTATCGTGCAGATTTTAGGATCTATTGCCTGCGCTAGCTCTATAATTTACCTAAATAGAGGTTAGTAATGAGGCTTCTTCTGCAACTAGAACCAACCCCTAAGCACGAACGCTTTGACTCACTATTATTTGCTAATATTTATTTTTCTGTGTTTTGCTCGCTTTCATCTTCTGCTTGTTTTGCCGCTTCGTGTTCATATTTTTCAATGGCTCGCTTTAAGTTTTTCTGTGCCATAAACAGCATCATAGGGTTTATTACCAAAGGGTAGGTGACGACGATAGCGACCATAGGCAGTAACATGGTCCAACCTTGTAATTTTGCCACAATAAAGAAAAGCGCAGTTAAGATGATCAATTTAGCAATGTTGAGCAATAGCTTTTGCGGTACAGACAATAAAGAGATGGCAATGGCCAATATTTGTATACGGTTTGAAAATGAATACTTTTGTAATGCAGGTACTTGAGAAGATGAAAAATATAAAGCCATAAAATAGTGCTGTCTCGATTTATTGAACGTTTATTTTACCGTCCGATGTAAAAAGCACATAGAAACATTTGTTATGTATTGATAGGTTTATTTCTATTGGTATTAATGCTGATAAGTATGTTGCTAATGATAATGCTTACTATTAGTAAACCATTGAAAAATAAAGAAAAAAGTTGATTTAGGTCAAATTGGGTTTATACTTTTGACATCTTCCAGAAATAACTGGACATATGCCTAACAAGGGGGCGTTGACTAAAGATGAAAACAGATAACCAACTTATTGTTTTACTTAACGAAGTTCTAACTGCCGAGTTAACTTCTATAAACCAGTTTTTTTTACATGCGCGTATGTATAAAAATTGGGGACTGTCTGCTTTAAATGAAAAATGCTACAAAAAATCGATTAAGGATATGAAACAAGCCGATGATTTGATTGAGCGTATTTTGTTTTTAGAAGGATTACCTAATTTGCAACGTTTAGGCACGTTAAAAATTGGTGAAAAAACGGATGAAATGCTTAAGTGTGATCTAACGTTTCAATTAGAGCAGGTTCCATTATTAAAACGAGCTATTGCTGAATGTGAGAAAGCGCAAGATTACGTTTCACGTGATTTACTGGAAGAGATACTCGAATATGAAGAAGGTCATATTGATTGGTTAGAAACCCAAGAGTATCAAATTTCTAGTATGGGTATTGAAAATTACCTGCAAGCTCAACTTTAGGAGATAACCATGAAAGGTAATAAACAAGTTATAGACGCGTTAAATACATTACTGGCTAATGAGTTGTCGGCAATGGATCAATATTTTATTCATTCACGCATGTACGAAGATTGGGGATTGAATAAATTGTATGAGCGCATTGCTCATGAATCTGATGATGAAAGAGATCATGCGTCAAAACTCATTGAGCGTATTCTATTTTTAGAGGGTACGCCAGACATGACAACTCGCGATGGTTTGTTGATTGGTAACGACGTTCCCAGCATGCTAGAAAACGACTTAAAGGTTGAATATGCAGTTGGTAAGTTATTGAAAGACACCATTGCGCTTTGTGAAAAAGAGCAAGACTATGTGAGCCGTGATCTATTAGAAACGCTACTCGAAGAAACTGAAAATGACCATGCATATTGGTTAGAGCAGCAGTTGCGTTTAATTAAAATGTTGGGCTTACCAAACTACTTACAGTCTCAAATGTAGTCTTTTGGGCTTATGATTAGGCGTGCGTTGCGCCTAATCATCTCTTATAACCTTTCTTTTATCTATTTGGCTTTAATTTTACTAGCAAATTTTTTCTCTATTCTTATAATTGAGAACAATTCTCATTAATAAAAATAAAACTCATGAAAAAACTTCTACCACTACTCACTTTAGGGTTAGGACTAATTGCGTGCTCTGAACAAAAATCTGCACAAGTTGAATCGCAACAGGCTGAAAAACCACCTGTCGCTCAAACTCAGACTGTTAATATTTATTCGTACCGTCAACCGTTTTTGATTGAACCTATCTTGGAAGCCTTTACCGCAGAAACTGGCATTAAAACTAACGTGGTTTTTGCTAAAAAAGGTTTAATTGAACGATTGAAGCGCGAAGGTGAGCATACAGAAGCTGATATTGTTTTAACGTCTAACCTTAGTGCGTTATTGCAATTACAAGAAGAAGCATTAACACAAAAAATTGTTTCTGCAGAAGTTGAACAAAACGTACCCAATCAATTTCGTGATGAGCATGGCCAATGGATTGCATTAACTAAACGTACGCGCAGTATTTATTCGGCAAAAACCTTAGGTGATCTGTCTAATATTAATTACGAAGATTTAGCTGACCCGAAATATAAAGGGCAAATCTGTACTCGCAGTGGTAAGCACCCGTACAATTTAGGTTTAGTGGCGTCTATGATTGCTCACAATGGCGTAGAGCAAACGCAAGCATGGCTAGAAGGTGTTAAGGCGAATTTAGCTCGTAAGCCACAAGGGAATGATCGTGCGCAAGTTAAAGCGATTAAAGAAGGGCTTTGTACGCTATCTTTGGGTAATAGTTATTACCTAGGGAAAATGGTAATGGATACCGAGCAAAAAGCCTGGGCTGATGCGGTTAATATTAATTTCCCTAACCAGTCTTCACGTGGTACGCATATTAACGTGAGTGGCGTTGTGTTAACTAAACATGCTAAAAATCAAGATGCAGCCATTAAGTTGATCGAGTTTTTAACTCAAAACAAAGCACAGCAAATCTATGCTTCGGTTAATATGGAATATCCAGTCAAACAAGGTGTTGCACTATCTGAATTAGTGGCATCTTGGGGTACATTTAAAGAAGATAAAATTGCTATTGATAAAATCAGTCAATACCGTAGCGATGCATTAAAATTATTAGATCAAGTTCAATTTGATCTTTAATTTATCATCTAAAGGCTAACGGGCGTCGTTAGCCTTCATTCAATATGTGCCTCAACGCAAAGCACGTCTCTATCTAATTATGATTATTCGCTATAAGTAACTAATTATTCAGTCTTGAATTGATTTATCTGTTTGCCTACTATGCAAATAGTTACATTATGTTAACCCAATATTTACACCGTCTATAAAAATATTATTGATGTGGCACTAACATAAGCAGTTGTAATTCCTAATTTAAGTCATAACAAAAACAGAGAAAACAAAATGCTTATTCGTAACGTAGTCTTCAATCGATACGTGTTTCTTTTGATTATATGCGAGCTATTATTGTGCTTAGCCGTGCAATTGTAGTGCTCATCTTACTCTTACCTATCCTATACTGATATAGCGCTGTCTAGTCTTCTTTCTGTTTTCGCACAGAGTAAGACGAGCCCCTAATTAGGTTGTGTTAGTTACATGATAAAGTTGCTATGTTTAAGTTTTTAATTTTTTTACTTTATTTTATGAGCGCTTGCTGTTTTTCGGCTGAGCCGCAATGGCTAAAAAATACCCAATCTGTATTAGTTGTACTAGCTCATCCAGACGACGAAACATGGTTAAGTGGCTCTTTAGCTTTGTTTAGCCAGCAAAAAAAACACATACAAGTGATATATGCGACTTCGGGGGGTGCTGGTAAAGACAGATCGGGCAGGGGACTTTCCGGTGCAAATTTGGCTAAAGTTAGAGAGCAAGAAAGTATTGCCGCATTAAAAAAGCTAGGGGTTAAATTGCCACCTATTTTTTGGCGTTTGGATGACAAACAACTTGAAGCTGTTGATTACGCTAAGCAAATT